>CAYQBA010000075.1:0-20986 GCA_964415605.1 uncultured Anaerolineales bacterium
GGGCGCGGCCCGCGGCCACGCTGGGGGCCGTGCGGGTCGCCGTCGCCGTGTTGTCCGCCGCCCTGGTCCGCGCCGCGCCGGCGGCGATGGCCCAGTCCGGCTTGAACGAGCGGTTCGTCGGCTTCATCGTGATCCCACTCGTCAGTGGTGCCGCGGTTCTGCACCTCGGCATCCGGACCGCCTGGCGCAACCGCATGGACCTTTCGCTGGCGATCTCCGCCGACGCCAGCATGGCCGTGCTGCTGTGGGTCGCCCCTTTGCTGATCTTCTGGTCGCTGGCGGTCGTGCACCCCATGGACTTGATCTTCGGGCCGGTCGAGCTGGCCGCGATGGCCGCGTCGGCGGCCGTCGCGGCGCTGGTGCAGCTCGACGGCGAGTCCAACTGGCTCGAGGGCGCGATGCTGATGGCCGTCTACCTCTTGATCGGCCTGGCGTTCTGGTGGTGGCCGGCCGGCTGAGGCGGCGGGTTTAGACTTCGGAGCGGAGCCGCGTAGAATTGCCGGCTGACACATCCCAGGAGGAGGAGCAAATGGCGCTTTACCTGCGCGTCACGTTGATCGTGATCTCATTCGTGCTGATCGGGCTCGTCATGCTGCAGGCCAAGGGCAGCGGGCTCGGCAGCATGTTCAGCGGTGACGGCGGCATCTACCGCACGCGACGGGGCCTCGAGAAGACGATCTTCAACGCCACCGTCGTGTTCTCGACCGTGTTCCTGCTGGTCTCGCTGCTCGTCGTGTTCTTCGAGCCGGGTTGATCTCGGGCAACCGTGATCCGGCAGCTCCGCTGGCAGCTCGCACTGGCCCTTGCCGGCACGTTGCTGATCGGCCTGTTCCTCGCCCTCGTCTCCCATCGCGTCCTGCAGACGCGGCCGGCCCGTGGCGGGCACTACGTCGAAGCCGTGGTGGGGCCGCCCGGCATGTTCAACCCCCTCCTTGCCCAGTCCGACGCCGAGGTCGACGCGGCGCGGCTGCTGTTCAGCGGCCTGACGCAACCCGGTGACCGCGGCCTGGTTCGACCCGACCTCGCTGAGCGCTGGGCGGTCAGCCCCGACGGCCGTGTGTACACCTTCACGCTGCGCACCGGCGCCGTGTGGCACGACCTCGAGCCCGTCACGGCCGACGACGTCGCGTTCACGGCCCACCTCGCCGCCGACCCGTCCATTCCGGCCCCCCAGAAGAGCCGCCTGTGCGAGCCCTGGCAACGCGTCGACGTCGTGGTGCTCGACGCGCACACGGTCCAGATCACCCTCAAGGAGCCATACGCGCCGTTCCTGAACGCCACGACGCTCGGCATCCTCCCGGCGCACCTGCTGGCAGACGTGAACCCCGCCGACATCCCCGACCACGCGTTCTCGACGCGCGCGCCGGTGGGGAGCGGCCCCTATCGCCTCGAATCGATCGACCGGGCTGCCGATGCGCCGGGCCCGACGGTGCGGTTCGCGCGATTCGACCGGCACTGGGCGGCCAGCGACGGGCAGCCGTATCTCGACGGCATCGTGTTCCAGCACTACCCCAACCGCGAGCTCGCGCTCGAGGGCCTGGGCCAGCGCTCGGCCCAAGGCCTGGGTTCGGTGCCCACCAAGGTGTTGACGCGGCTGGGGAGCGAGACCCCGATCCAGTTCTTCTCGGCGCTCAAGACCGGCTACACCCTGGTGTACCTCAGCCCGGTCGAGCCGTTCACCAACAAGACGGTGCGCCAGGCGCTGGCCATGGCGCTGGACCGCCAGCGGATCATCGACGATCCGGCCCTGCTCGACGGGCAGGGCGTCCCGGCGGCCGGGCCCATCGCACCGGGCTCGTGGGCCTACGACGCGACGCTGCGCCCACCCGTGTACGACCCGGAGCAGGCGCGGCGCATGCTCGACGAAGCCGGCTGGATCGACAGCGAGGGCGACGGCGTGCGCGACCGCGACGGTCAGCCGCTCAGCTTCGGGCTGAGCGTCAAGGGCGACGATCCGGTCATGCTGGCCATCGCCGAGCGCCTGCGCGACGACTGGCAGCAGATCGGCGTGGCGGCGGAGGTCCTGCCGATCGAGCCGTCCGACCTGGCCTCGACGCTGCGCAACCGGTCGTTCACCGCGCTCCTGTTTAGCTGGGACCTGCGCGACTACGATCCCGATCCGTATGCCCTGTGGCATTCGTCGCAGGCGGACTTCCCCGGCCAGAACTACGCCGGCTTCAAGAACACCGACGCCGACCGGATCCTTGTCGAGGCGCGCCAGGCCCACCCGATCCGGGACCACGAGCGGCGTCGCCAGCTCTATGCCGAGTTCCAACGCATCTTCGCCGCCGAGCTGCCGGCCCTGATGCTCTGGCACCCGGTCTACAACTACGCCGTGGTCGACGACAACGTCGGCGGCATCCAGCTGCCGGCGCTCGTGGTCGAGCCGGCCGATCGGTTCGCGACGCTGCCGAGCTGGTTCGTGCAGGTGGAGCGGGTCTTCGGCGAGGCGGGTGATCGGTGACGGCCAGTTCCGCCGGTTCGCCGCCACCCGCCCGCAGCGGGCCCCCCTCCGGCCCCAACCGCAAGGGCTGGCGGCGCATCGCCACCGTCGTCGTGCTCACCCTGGCAGGCATCTACACGATCCGGCTCGCCGGGCTGGCCTGGACGGTGCACCAGAGCGCCGTCACCGCCGATCGCCTCGCGACGGACGTGGCCGCCCTGCACGCCGAGGTCGACGCCGTCGAGACGGCGCGGGCCGACGCCGCCGGGCCCGGCGCCGTCGAGCGATGGGCCCGCGACCATCGCTGGGCCAGGCCCGGCGATCGGGTGATCGCCGCGGTCGCCGTGCCGACGCCGACGCCGACACCTGCTCCGCCCACATCGACGCCGGCGTCGATGTGGGATGCCGTCGAGGCGTGGCTGCGCGACGGATGAGTCCGCCGGGCCCGGATGGGCCGCCCGAGACCCACGCCCGGTCAGCCCCGAAGGCGCGTTAACCGCCGCCCGGCGCCCACGTGAACGTCCGCCACGGAGAGTACGCGCTGAGCGCCTTGCCGACGCCCTCGGCAAGGAGGCCGTCCGTCCGCCGGCGGATCGACACCGCCCACTGGATCCGTTCCTGCGACCCGAATGCCGGGCGGAACCGCGACGGCACGCGGACGGCGGTGATGTTGTTGATCGCCCAGATCACCTCGACATCCTCGAGGTCCACCGGCGGCGGCGGGTCGGCGCCGGCGGTATCGGTGTCGCCGGGCACGGTGCGCGCCATCACCACATAGTAGACATCCTCGGGCAACACCCCCACCGAGGCCCAGCGCAGGTACGGGGCGTCGTCGGTGACCACGGCGGCCATGCCCGGCGCCAGGAGATCCGGCGCCGGGTACTCGCCGACCAGCGCCGGCGGCTCGCCGAGCGCGGGGCGAAGGCCGGCGGCGGCATCGAGACCTCCGCCCGTCGATCCCGGGGCGCCGCCCCCCGTCGGCACGGGCCGCACCACGAGGGTGTCCCCGACCCGCAGCACGGCATCCGGCCCGGTCAGCCCGTTCCAGGCCACGAGGTCGTCGACCGTGGCGCCGTTGCCGGCGGCAAGCGCGACCAGGGTGTCGCCGGCGGCGATGGTATGGGTCACTGGTTCGGTGGGAGGGCCGCCGACCGGAGGGAGCGGGCTGGCCTCCGGGGCGGGGACGGGCGTGGCCGTCGCGGCGCCGCTCTCGGGCGCCGCGCCAGGGCCGGTAGGCACGTTGATGGACTGCCCGATGGCGAGGAAGCTATCGGTGGTCATGCCGGGATTGGCGGCCAGCAGGTCGTCGAGGGAGATGCCGTTGGCGATGGCGATCGCGTAGAGCGAGTCACCGCTTTCGATCACGTGGGTGGTCACGTCGGGCACCACCGACGGCGCGGGCGATGCCGGGGCCGACGTTGGCGCGTCGCCGGCCGGCGGAACGGCCTCCCCACCGGGCGGGGTGGTCGGGGCGGCCGTGCCCGGGCCGACGCCCGCCGGGGCAAAGGCGGGATCGGGCTGGGGCGTCAGCGTCGGCATGTCGGTCGGCGTGGCGGCGACCAGCTGGCTCACCGCCGCTTCCTGCGGGGCCACGGGCACCGCCCGCCATCGACGAACCCACAGGAGCCCGCCGATGAGTACGGCCGCCAGGCCGACGGCGAGCAGGCTCTCGACCACGACGCCGCCGGGCGTCAGGCGCCACGGCACGGCCGTGCCGCAGATGGCGCACGTGCGCGCGTCGGCGGCCAGCCGCGAACCACAGCTAGGGCAGCGGCGCGCGGCCTGCCGAGGGTTGAACGCCATTCAGCACCTCCATCTGTGTCGCCATCAACGCCCGGGCACCGAGACCCGCCAGCGCCACGAGGTCGTCGAGCTCCGTCCGGGTGAAGGGAACCCGGCGCTCGGCCGTTCCCTGCAGCTCGACGAAACCGCCGTCGCCCGTCATGACGGCGTTCATGTCGGTCTGCGCGCGTGCGTCCTCGTCGTACGACAGGTCGAGCATCGGCTGGCCATCGACAATCCCGACGCTGACCGCCGCGACTTGCCGCTCCAGCAGGTCGGCCGGCACACGGCCGGCGGCGCCCAGTGGCCCGAGCGCCAGAGCCAGCGCCAGCCAGCCCGCTGTGACCGCTGTGGTCCGGGTGCCGCCGTCAGCCTGGAGGACGTCGCAGTCCACGTGAAGCGTCAGCTCCGGGAGCCGGTCGACGTCGATGGCGGCGCGCAGGCTGCGCCCGATCAGCCGCTCGATCTCGTGGGTCCGGCCGTTGGCTCCGGCACGATCGCGGGGGGTCCAGACTGAGGTGGCTCCCGGCAGGAGGTTGTAGCTCGCCGTCAGCCACCCCTTGCCCGTCCGAACACGCCAGCGCGGCACGCGCGGCTCGACGCTCACCGTGGCCAGCACCCACGTGCGTCCCTGCTTCATCAGCACGCTGCCGGCTGCGCTCGAGGTCCAGCCGGGCAGCATCTCCAGCGGTCGCAGCGCCTGGGCGGCTCGCCCGTCGGACCGCAACACGGTTGTGGTTTCGCCCGTCACACGTGCAATATTACCGCGCGCGGGGTCGATTGCTAAACCCGCCGGCCCCGCGCCGCCGCCCCGGCCATAGGATGCCATGCCGATGAACATGCTGGACCACGCCCTTGAGTCACCGGCCTGCGACCTGTGCGGGGCGAGCGACGCCGTCGGGCTCTACACGCACCGCGACTGGCCGGGCGACGTGCCCGACGAGATCGCGATGGTCCGTTGCGCGCGCTGCGGCCTGATGTACCTGCGGCCGCGGCCCACGCCGGCCGCGATCGGCCGCTACTATCCGCCAGACTATGCCCCCTTCCGCCGCGCCGTCGAAGACGAGCGGTGGGCGGTGCTGCGCTGGCTCCGCCGACGCAAGCTGGCCCAGCGGCGCGCGCTCGTGGAGCGCTTCGCCCCGGCCGGGCGCCGCGCGGTGCTCGACGTGGGTTGCAGCACCGGGCTCTTCTTGCACGAGATGGCCTCGGCGGGCTGGGAAGCCCGCGGCGTCGAGCTGGCCCCGAGCGCAGCGCGCTACGCGCGGGAGCGGTTCGGGCTCGACGTGTTCGAGGGGCGGCTCGAGGACGCCCCGTTGGCCGCCGGCACGTTCGGCGCCGTCACGTTCTGGGACGTCCTCGAGCACGTCCACAGCCCGTCCGAGGCCTTGGCCCGGTCCGCGGCGCTGCTCGCGCCCGGGGGGATCGTGGTGGTCAACGTGCCGAACTGGGACAGCCCGGACCGTCGCCTGTTCGGCCCGCACTGGCAGGGGTGGGATCCGCCCCGGCACCTCTATGTCTTCGACCGCGCCACGCTCGCGGCCTTGCTGCGCCGCGCCGGGCTGGCGCCGCTGGCGTGGCGCTGCATCATGCCCTCTTACTTCACGTTCATCCTGAGCGTCGAGCGCTGGCTGCGCGCCACCGCCCCGCGCGCCGCCGGCCCGACCCTGCGCATCCTGGGGCTACCGGGGCTCCGGTTTGCCTTCGAGCCGGTGTTCTGGGCGCTCAACCGGGTCGGGCGCGGGAGCGTCATCGCCGTCGTGGCGCGCAAGGCCGGCGGAGAGGCCTGACGGCGCCGGCAGGTGGATCGTCACGCGCGTCCCCTGCCCGGGCGCGCTGTCGATGGCCACCGTGCCGCCGTGGCCCGCCACGACCTCGCGCGCGATGGCCATTCCCAGGCCGCTGCCGCCGGCCGCCCGGGCGCGGTCGCCGCGGAAGAACCGGTCGAACACGCGCGGCAGATCCTCCGGCGGGATGCCGGTCCCGTGGTCCGTCACCTCGATCTCGGCGCCGGCGTCAAGGCCGCGGGTGGCCTTCAGTTGGACCGTGGCGTGGCGTGGGCTGTGCCGGACGGCGTTGTCGAGGAGGTTGCCCAGGCCCCGCTCCATCCACAGGGGGTCGGCCCACAGGACGACCTCCTCGGGGGCGTCCACCGCCACCGTGACCCCGCGTGCATCGGCATCGGCGGCATGCGCGGCCCGAACGCGCTCGAGCAGGCGCGCGGCGGGGACGGCTTGTTGGCGCATGCCACCGCGCTGGGCGTCCAGGCGAGCGAGATCGATGAGCGACTCGACCATGTCGTGCATGCGTGCCCCGGCGCTCTCGATGGCCTCGACCGCGCGGGCGCGCTGGTCCTCGGTCTGCACCGTGCCGTCCGCGAGCGAGCGCGCGAACCCGCGCAGCGTCGTCAGCGGCGTGCGCAGGTCGTGGCTGACGTTGACCACGAAGTCGCGCTGGCGGTCCTGGACGTCGCCGACCTCGGCGGCCATCCGATTGAACGCCGCGGCCAACTGATCGAGCTCGTCGGCGCCGCCGGGCGCCACCCGCGCCGTGTAGTCGCCGGCGGCAACCCGTTCGCTGGCGCGCGTCACCGCCTCGATCGGGCGCGTGATCGATCGCGCCAGGAGATACGCCAGCGCACCGGCGAGGAGAAGCGCGAAGAGGCCGGTGACGAGCATCGGTGGGACCAGGGGCTGCCACAGACCCCGCATCTCGGTCCGCGCCCGCACGTAGGCCAGGTGCCACGGGAGCTCGGGCGGCGCCTCGATCCACGACGGGTCCACGGCGGTCGTGTCGATGGCCATCGGCAGCGGCACGGTGATGTAGAGCAAGCGGACATCACTGGCGGTCTGGACCTCGCCGATGCGGGGTTGGCCGGAGGCGTCACGTGGCAGCGGCGGCAATCGGCTGCCGGGCGGGTAGCGCGGGCGGCGAAGCAGCACCTGCCCGGCCGCCGCCTCGGGCTCGCGCTCGTCGATCGCGCCACTTGGGCTCGCCGCGGGCGACGTGGCGCCTCCGGTGGCCTGGGTGAGATCCCGGACCTCGCCCGGAGCGGGCCGGCGCCGCGGTGGCGGCGAGAGCGTGAAGATCGGGCGGCCGCCGTTGTCGACGATGAGCAGCGGGCGCGGCCGGCCACGCATCCGGGGATCCGCGTAGACGAGCTGTGCCAGCATCGACGGCGAGATCGGGTGGGTCGGGTCGCTGACGGCGGCCACGACGTTTCCCAGCGCGGTGCCCTGGTCGACCATCTCGACCCGCGCCGCCTGCGTCAGCCGGGCGGCGAACAAGGCGAGCGGCGCGCCGGCGGCCACCGTGACGGCCACGAGCGACAGCACGGCATACGAGACGAAGAGGCGCCGACGCAGCGACGATGGCAACCGGATGGGGACGCGCATTTCCGTGACCTGGCGGCTGGCGGTGGCACCCGCACGGGTCGGGCGCGCGGTGCGGTCGGCCCCCGCGGGGCGGCCCCATCAGGTCCGTCGAGGTCGCGCCGGGGCTGACGCCGCACGGGTGCGGCGGGTCATTGTAGCCTATCCGGCGCCCGGCGCCGCGACGGTCGCACCCAGTGGCGCCCGCAGCGCGGTCGGCACCCTCAGTCCGCGCCCTTGGCCACCAGCTTGTAGCCCACGCCCCACACCGTCTCGATCGCCACCGACCGCGTGCCATCGATCCGGCTGCGGAGGTGAGCGATGTGGACGTCGACCGTCCGGCTGTCGCCCAGGAAGTCGAACCCCCAGACGTTGTCGAGCAGCTGATCGCGTGAGAGCGCCAACCCCTCGTTGCGGGCCAGGAAGAGCAAGAGGTCGAACTCGCGCGCCCGGAGCGTCGCCGGGGTGCCCTCCACGGTCACCGTGCGCCGGGCCGGGTCGATCACCACCTGGCCCACCCGCACCGCCGCGTCGCCCCCGGCCCCTCCCTCGCTCCGCCGCAGCACCGCCTTGACACGCGCCACGAGCTCCCGGCCGAAGAACGGCTTGACCATGTAGTCGTCGGCGCCCAGCTCGAGCCCGACCACCCGGTCCACCGGGTCGCCGCGCGCCGTCACGATGATGATCGGCACGCGGCTCTCGGCCCGGAGGCGCCGGCACACCTCCCAACCATCGAGACCCGGCAGCATGAGGTCGAGGATCACGAGGTCCGGGCGATCGCTCGCCGCCCGTGCCAGCGCCTCCAGACCGGTGGCCGCGCGGATGACGTCGAAGCCATCGCCCCTCAGGTAGAGCTCGGCCAGATCGCCGATGTCGACGTCGTCGTCGACGACCAGGATCCGGGCCATCAGCGGCGCCGCGCCTGGCGCCGCCACGTCGCGATGGCGTCTCGCAACGGGTCGTCCGCCGGCAACACGGTCTCGGCCTGGGCCCAGCTCGCCTCGGCCGCCTCGCGATCGCCGTCGAGCGCCAGAGCCCGCCCGCGCCACGCCAGTGCTCCGCCATGCTCGGGCACGGCTTCGAGGGCCAGGTCGAGGTCCGCCAAGGCCTCCGCCGTGGCCCCGACCTCGATCGCCACCCTGGCCGCGAGCACGTGCGCCTCGGCATCGTCGGGGTCGAGCTCGATCGCCCAGCGCGCATCGCGCCAGGCCTGGAAGCGCAGCCCCGCGCCGAGCAGCCACTCGGCGCGCTCGGCGTACAGGTCGGGCACGTCCGGGTGGCGCTCGATGCCGCGGTCCAAGAGATCGCGCACCGCGGTGGGGTCGTCGAACGCGGCCTGGGCATCGGCCGCCACCAGCCAGGTGTCGGGACGATCGGGGTGGCGGTCGACCAGGTCCCGCGCCGCGGCCAGGGCGCCATCGCGGTCGCCACGCGCGAGCCGCGTCTCCACCAGGCTGAGCTGGGCGTCGAGGTCGCCCGGCGCCAGGGCGAGCACCCGCTCGAAGTCGGATTCCGCAGCGGCGATGTCGCCCTGGGCCGCGCGCACGGCACCCCGCAAGCGCAGCGCCGGCACGTGGCCGGGAACGCGCGCCACGACCCGCTCGACGGCCTCGAGCGCCGCATCGTCGTCGCCGGTCTGGAACAGGCCTTGGGCCAGCATCAACAGGGCGGCCAACCGGCGGGGCGCGCGCAGCAACGCCGCGCGGCAGTCCTCGACGGCATCCGCGGGCAGATCCAGCGCCAGGGCCGCACGGGCCCGGCACAGGCGCAGGTCGACATGTTCCGGCGCCAGCTCCATCCCTTCCTCGCACGCCGCGATCGCGCCGCTGGCATCGCCATACGCCAGACGGGCCTCCGCAAGCCGCACGAACAGGTCGATGTTGTTGGGGTCGAGGTCGACGGCGCGGTCCAGCGCATCCACCACGATGTCGAGTTGGCCGAGGGCGAGCGCGCAGTCGGCCTGCCCGAGCCAGGCCTCGAGGTCGTCGTCGTCGATCTCCGCGGCGTAGACGAACTCGCTCAGCGCGCTTTCGAGCATCCCCCGCGCGCGCAGCCACTCACCGCGCGCCCGATACAAGGCGGGTTGATCCGGATCACCCTCGACCGCCGCGTCGAGCGCCTGGGCAAGCGGGCCGGCCGGCGCCCACCAGGCGGCCGGCGCGGGCAAGCGGGCCAGGCCGCGCACCCAGGCCTGCCAGTGCTCGACCGGCAGATCAGGGGCTCGCGCCAGGACGGCCTGGTGGTCCGCCTCGGCCGCCGGCGCATCGCCGAGCAACCGCCGGGCCTCGGCCCGCAGGAGCCATGCCAGGGGCTCGCCCCGCTTCGGGCCTGCCAGGCAGGCATCGAGCAGGGACGCGGCCTCCCCAGGCCGGCCGAGCTCGATGAGCTCGCGCGCGCGGACCAGTCGCGGATCACCGCGACCGTGCTTGTGATTCACCGATTCGCCTCCCGCATCGTTGCCAAGGGCGCCGGGCGCATCACCGGCGCGTGCGATACCGCGCCGCTCGCGGGCGTCCACGGCGCGTCCGAAGGGATTTGACACCGGCCAGAAGCGGCCGTAAGGTTGAATTCGTGAGAATTCCGCTGCCCGGCGGCACCGTGCTGCGCGGGCGCTATCGGATCGTCGAGATGGTCGGCCAGGGCGGCGCGGGAGCCGTGTACCGCGCCGACGACCTCCGGCTGCCTGGACGCGTCACCGCCGTCAAGGAGATCCGACCGGACGCCTACGAATCCGACGCCATGCTCAAGGAGTCGCAGGAGCAGTTCCGGAGAGAGGCCAGCGTGCTGGCCCGCCTGGATCACCCGGCGTTGCCCAAGGTATCGGACTACTTCGAACGGGATGAGTTCGATTACCTCGTGATGGATTTTGTGGCCGGTCCTGATTTGCGTCAAGTCGTGGACGCCGCCCGCGCCGAGAACGAGATGCTCCCCGAGTCCCAAGTGCTGCAGTGGGCCGAGCAGCTCCTCGACGTCGTGGGCTACCTGCACCGCCAAGACCCCCCCGTCCTCCACCGCGACATCAAGCCCGCCAACATCAAGCTCGTGGATGGCGACCGGATCAAGCTCGTCGACTTCGGGCTGGTCAAGCCGCTCGATCCCCAGGATCCGCGCACGCTCACGGTGGCCCGCGGCGTGGGGTCGCTGCCGTACACGCCGTTGGAGCAATACGCCGGGGACAACGGCCACACCGACCATCGGGCCGACATCTACGGCCTCGGCGCCACATGCTACCACCTCCTGACGGGACGGCCGCCGGCCACCGCGCAGGAGCGGTTCCTGCTACCCAATGCCCTGGTGCGGCCGCGGCGCCTGAACCCCGAGATCTCGAGCCGCGTCGAAGGGGCGATCCTGGCCGCGATGGCCCTCCATCCCGACAAGCGCCCGGCCAACGTCGAGGCCCTGCGCGGGCTCTTGGTCGGCAGCGCCCCCATCGAGGCCGACATCGACCTCGGCACCGCGCCGGCCGCGTGGCGCGCGGCCTTGTGGGAAAACGCCGCGCTCTTCGCGCTGGTCGGGCTCTTGCTGCTCCTGACGATCCTGACGACCTGGCAGGCCGAGCGCCAGCGCGGCGTGCTTCTCGAGGGCGCCGTGCCGACCGCCGCCACGACCGAAGCTGGGCCCTGACGGGGCGACCCGACGATCACCACCGCGATCGCCGCACCGCGCGCCCGAGGGTCGGGATCACGGGGAGCAGGCCGAAGACGAAGCTTGCGATCGGCGCCTGATAGGCCACGTTCCATCCCGAAGGCCACAGATCGGCGCCCAGCGGCAGCGCGCCGAGCTGAATGCCGCCGGCCGCGACCAGGAGGTAGCCGGCGAGCCCCCACGCCACGCTGATCAGGAACAGCCGGACGAGGCGGGTCGGCGAGCGCGCGGCCTCGGCGTCGGCGCCGTAGACAAGCACACCCGCCAGCAATACCAGGCTCAAGCTGAGGAACAGGATGCCCCAGTCCACCGCCACGCGCGGGCGGAGCAGCGCCGACGGGCCGTCGGTCTCGCCAGGCAGGGTGCCCCCGACGGCGGCCGGGTCGCCCACAATCCGGACCACGCGCGGCTCGCTGAGCAGGGTGTTGTCGCGTGCCACCGTGACCTCGATCTCGCCCGGCCTTTCGGCCCGCAGGGTGACCAGGGCCCGGCCAGCCAGCGTGTGGGCCGTCACGTCCGCCAGGTAGACGTCGTCGACGCGGTCGTAACGTCGGAACGTGATCCGCGTGCCGTCGGCGATGACGTTGCCGTTGGTGTCGTGGATCGGGCTGGTCCGCATCCTGAACGTGCCGCCGAGGTCGATCGGCTGCTCGCCGTCCCAGCCCACGGCCTCGAGGCTGACGCGCTGGTCAAGCGCCGGCTCCAGGCGGTCGGCCAGGTCGTAGCTGATGCCCGGCACCGAGACCGGGCTGGCCGAATGCGGCGACACGTCGCCGAACAGGGCCCGCACCGCGGTCTCGAGAAACGGCGCCGTGCGGGCGTAGACGGCGTAATAGGCCGACAGGTTGGCGATCTCGGTGGTGTCGAGGTGATACGGCGCGCCGAGCGCGAACGCCACCAGCCGCCGGCCTTCGGCCTGCGCGGCCTCGGACTTGAGGAATAGCCGCAGGGCGTCCGACGCCGGCGCCTCCGACGGCCGCACGTCGCGCATGGCGAACACCAGCCAATCGGCGGCTTCGATGCGCTCCACCACCTCACGCGCCGGCGCGTCGTCCGGGGCACGCTCCAGGAGCGCCGTCGTGTCCTCGGCCCGCACGTTGCCGGTCGCCTGCAGCCAGAGCTTGAGGTCACGGAACGTGATGGCCGCCACGTCCTCGTTGCGGCGCAGCCGCGCCGTCCCGGTGCCTTCGGGGCCGTAGGCCCGGCGGACGATGCCGAGGACCTGCTCCGGATCGGGCGATGGCCGGGCCGCGCACGCGGCGCACTCGCGCACCGGCCGGGCATCGACGACGAACAGGATCTGGTCGCCCGGTTGAGGCGACCGGACGGCCGCGCCGTCGGCCGGCGAGATCAGCGTCAGCGCATCGCGTGCCACGGCCGCCACCTCGTCCCCGCCCAGGCCGGTCTTCCCGACGGCGCCGTCTGCGTCGACCGTCAACGGCTCGGCGGGCAGCCCGCCGAAGCGCCGATACTTGAGCGCGAGGATCCGCCGCACGGCGTCGTCGACCCGCGACCGCACCGCGTCGTCGGCGCGGTACTCGCCGACCAGCCAGTCCATCGCGTCGGCGATGTTGGCGCGGTCGTCGGTGACCTGCCCCGGCGGGCCGAAGCTCGTCACGACCAGCACGTCGTTGCCCGCCAGGAGCGCCTCGCGTACGAGGCGGCGCGGGCTGAACTCCACCTGCTCAGGATTGATGTAGCGCCGCACCACGGCCTGCCCGAGGCCGGCGCTGACGAAGACCCCGCCCACCGCGCGCGGGGCGTCGGGTGGCTGCCGCCACGCCCCGAGCTCGGAGATCTGGCCAAGCAGGTAGCGCAGGCCGCCGCTGTCGAGCGAGAACGGCCGGTCGGCTTGCTGCTGGATGTTGCGATACCGCACGTGGCTCGTCACGATGGCGTCGGTGGCGCCGTCGCCGTCGGGGCGGGTGATGGCGACGAACGGCGGCAGCTCCACGGCGGCGAGCTGCTCGAACGCGCCCTCGACGACCGCGAACTCATCGGCGGGGCTCCGATCGGCGCCGCCGATGCCCGGGAAGCTGCCGGCCACGGTCGCCACCCGCCCTTCGCTGCCGCGATGCACCCCGGCGATGTAGGCACGGGCCATCTGCCCCACCCACGCCGGTGATCCACCGAACGCCCGCACGCCAAGATCCCCCGAGGTCGTCGAGCGGGGCACGGCGATCACGTCGACGCTCGGGGCCAGGAGCAAGTTGATGCCGGCCGCGGCCAGCTCGCCGCCGAGCCGGGCACCGATGATCTCCGCGTGGTCGACGCTCCAGGTGGCCCCCAGCGCCATGGGGCTGGGGAGGGGCGTCATGCCGCCGTACAGCGGGCTGTCGGGGAAGGCGTCGCCGAGCTGCGGGAGCGCGATGAACAGCGGCACGTGCGGCGCTCCGCGGCGCGCGGCCCGCGCCTGGAGCTCGTTGGCCAGCCGGGCCACCTGGACCGGCGCATCGGGGGCGTTGGTGAAGTTGTCGCGGGCCGGATCCAACACGACCCCGCCCACGGCCTGGTCGTCGACCAGCGCCGCGATGCCCGTGCCGTCGCCGGCGCTGGCGCCGTCGAACGACACCAGGAACAGCTGCCCGACCCGTTGCTCCGGCGACATCGCCCGGGTGGTCTCGTCGACGGCCTGGGCGATGGCCTCGTCGGCCGTGCGCGACTGCGCGCCGACCGGAGCCATGCGCCCTGGGCCGGCCAGGAGGGCGACGGTCAGCACGGCAGCGACCGGCAGGCGGCGCACGGGCGAGGCAAGCATGTCCATCAGTATAGCGAAGGTCCGGAACGACAAACGCCCGACCCACCGCATCGGGTGCTCGTCGGGCGGGCGTCGGTCGACCATTGGCGCACGACGGGCCGGGCGTCACGCAGGTTCGGCGACGTGCTATTATTATGAAGGTTGTAACACCCCACGTCGCTCGCCGCACGGCCGGGTCGCTCCACCGGCGGCGGAGACGACGAACCCCCACCCCACAGCCGCCAGCGAGCCGCGCGGGTTCCGGGCCATCCCGGCCGCGCGTGCCACCCAGGGCTATCGGCCTCGACGCGAGGCCCGATCGGTCGAGCGGATCGTGCCGTTCACCGGCCACGGATGCGCGGAGCGCATCGCGGGCGGCAACCCCACGGTCATCCACAGACGAACGAGGCGAAAAAAGCGAGAGACGCCCCCGCTGAAGGGTCCCAGGTCTGCCCCTGCCCGAGCTCTTGGAGGGACCTGATTCCGCGTGGGCGTCTCTCGCGGAGACGTAACGGCGCCGCGTGCCAGGTCGTTACGCCCGATTGGGCGACCGCGGCGACGCCGAATGCACGGGCCATGCGCGCCGTACCCATTCAAGGGGGTCTGAAACATGTGCCGGAAAGTCGTGATCGTTTGCACGTTGGTCGGCCTGGGAGCCATCTCCGGCCGGCCGCTGCCCAGCCAGGCGCACGGATCGGGTGAGCCCGCCGGCCTGGCGGCCCACCTGCCGGAGCCGTGGACGGTCGCCCCGTCAGCCGGCGGGGCACGTCCGGCCGAACCGGTCGCCGCGCGCCGCGACGACGACCCCACGCCGCCGGCGGATCCGGGCTATATCCCGGACCACCTGATCGTGCGGTTCGAGCCCGGCGTCAGCGACTCGGTCAAGCAGGCCCTCCACGAGCAGTACGGCGCCCAGGTCATCCGTGAGATCCCTCAGATCGGCGTGCAGGTCCTCAAGCTGTCGGCCGACGCGCTGGCGATGGCCAGCGTCTACTCCAACCAGAAGGTGGTGCGCTACGCCGAGCCCGACTACCTGGCATCGGTGTTCGGCTGGCCCGACGGGCCGCCGATGGCGCCGCCCGCGGCCGCCGGCTCGCCCGGCGACGGCCCGGCCGGCCCGCAGGAAGTCCCCAACGATCCGCTGTACCCCCAGCAGTGGCACCACGCCAAGATCAACAGCAGCCGGGCGTGGGATGTCAGCCACGGCGACGGCGTGACCATCGCCATCGTCGACACCGGCGTGGACTGCGACCACCCCGACCTGCGCGGCAAGTGCGTGGCCGGCTACGACCACTTCAACAACGACCCCGACCCCCGCGACGACCACGGGCACGGCACGCACGTCGCGGGCATCGCGGCCTCGCTGACCAACAACGCCATCGGCGGCGCGGCGACGGGCTGGAACGCCCGGATCATGCCGGTCAAGGCGCTGGGATCGTCGGGCAACGGCGGGCTGGCGTCGATCGGCAATGCCGTGGTCTGGGCCACCGACCACGAAGCCGACGTCATCAACATGAGCCTCGGTGGCTTCTTCACGTCCCGCGCGCTCCAGGACGCGGTCGCCTATGCCATCAACCGCAACGTGACGGTGATCGCGGCGGCCGGCAACGAGTCAACATCCAACCCGACGTATCCGGCCTCGTACGCCGGCGTGATCGGCGTGGCGGCCACCACGCAGTCCGACACGCGTGCCAGCTTCTCGAACTACGGCTCGTACGTCGATGTCGCCGCCCCCGGCGTCGGCATCCTGTCCACCGTGCGCGGCGGCAGCTACCAGGCATGGAGCGGGACGAGCATGGCTTCGCCGGTGGTCGCCGGCGTGGCCGGCCTGCTGGTCGCGCAAGGCCCGTGCCGCACGCCCAAGCAGGTCGAGGACATCCTCGAGCAGACCGCCGACGACATCGGGACGCGCGGGCCGGACCAGTACTTCGGCGCCGGCCGCATCAACGCCGGCAACGCGCTGGCGTTGATGCCCAACCCCTGCGGCGGCCCGGGCACCCCGGCGGCCACCCCTGACCCGAACCCCGTGGGCGCGACGGCCACGGCGGCGGCGCCGACGCCGGCCCCGTCGGCCGTCCCGCCCCCGGACGGCGACTGCAGCGCACAGGTCGAGGGCCTGATCAACCGCCAGCGCGCGAACTTCAACCTGGGCCCGCTGGCCAGCAACGCGGCGTTGCGCCGCGCCGCCGACGGCCACGCCCTGGACATGGCCATCATGCGCCGCTGCACGCACACGGGATCCAACGGCAGCGATCCCTTCGCCCGGATGACCGAGCAGGGCTACGCCTCGCCGTACGGCGAGATCGTGGCCTGCGGGCAGACGTCGCCCGACGCGGCCGTGCAAGCGTGGATGAACAGCGCCGGCCACCGCGCCATCATCCTGTGTCCACGCTGCACCGAGGTCGGGGCCGGCTGCCGCACCACCAGCGACGGGTACCGCTTTTACTGGGCGGTGAACTTCGGCTCGGGGCGTGTCACCGCCCCGTCGCCGACGCTGGCGCCGCAGCCGACGGGCACGCCGACCGCGACCCGGGCCGCCGCGAGCCCGACCCCGCCGCCGCCGACGGCGCTGCCGACGTCGATCCCCGGGCATGTCGACGCCGTGTTGCGGCCGGCGCGCAACCGCATCGGCTGGGTGGTCAGCAGCGAGCCCACCGGCAACCACTTCGACAGCTCGTTCACGTACACGGGCACCTGGAACGACCGGTACTACCACGGCGCCATGCAGTTCGACCTCGGCGAGCTGCCGGCCGGCGCCTACATCCACTTCGCGCGCCTCACGCTGACCGGTCAGCCATCGGATCGCGTCAACAAGCTGGGCACGTGGTCGGTCAACCTCCTCGACACCGACGTCGACGCCGGGTTCGAGGCGCATGCCTATCCACGGATTCACGGCAGCGCGATCGAGGCCAAGCTCCTGCCGCTGCTCAACGCCGGCGACATCGACAACGGGGTGCGGAACGTGTTCAGCCTGAGCCCGTCGCAGGTGGCGGTGCTCCAGGCCCGCCTGGCCGGCTCGCGCCTGCTGTCGGTGCGGATGGACGGCCCCGTGGGCGGCGACTTCGCCAACCTGGCCTCGTGGCACACGGGCTACGGCCCGGACAGCCGGCCTGAGCTGGCGCCGGAGCTGTGGCTCAACTACACGATCGGCACGCCCCAGGCCGTGCCGACGGCGACCGCCACCGAGCCGCTGCCGCCCAGCGCGACGCCGGCACCGCCCACCGCCGGACCCTCGCCGACGCCGACCGAGACGAGCCCACCGCCGACGGCCACCGCGACGGCGCCGCCGCCGCTGCCCACCGCCCTGCCAACGGCCACGCTGATCCCGCCGCTGGTCACGCCGCCCTCGCCTGGCTTCAACGCCATCGACATCCCGGCCCTCCCGGCCGACACGGGTTGGGTCCGGCAGTTCGAGGTCGGAAACCACCTCGGCGACCCCAACACGTATACCGGCGTCTACCAGCGCACGCTGTACCACGGCATGACGCAGTTCGACCTGTCGGCGATCCCGCCGGGCGCGTCCATCCAGGAAGTCCACCTGATCCTGACCGGCAACTACGCCGAGCGGCTGTCGCCCTACGGCAACGGCCAGTGGGAGATCCGACTGCTCGCGGCCGACGTCGATCCTGGCTGGCAGCTCCACGGCTTCGACCGGATCTCGGACGCCGACGAGCTGGCCACGCTCCTGCCGGTGCTCCGGCAGACCGACCTCGACGCCGGCCGGGCCAACGTGTTCGCGCTGCGCGAGAGCGAGGTGCGCGAGGTGGAGTGGCGGGCGTCGACCACCGGCAGGATCAGCTTCAGGTTCGACGGGCCGCGCGTGGGGCCGAGCAACATCTTCAGCTGGGACGCCGGCCCCAGCGGCACCCCGCCGCGGCTGTCGATCGTCTACGGCCCGCCGCGCAGCGACCAGCCGCTGCCCAACGTGCCCACCGACGAGCAGCGCATCCAGGCCATCGTCGACGGCATCAACGGCGAGCGCGCGCGGGCGGGGCTGCCCGGGCTGGCCATCAGCGCGTCCCTGCGGCGCGCGGCCGAGCAGCACACGTGGGACATGACGTCGCACCGCTTCTTCGACCACATCGGCAGCGACGGCTCGACGCCGGCCGAGCGGGTAGCCCGCGCCGGCTTCCGGGCCTCGGCCGTCGAGCAGCTCATCGCGGCCAACAGCGGCAGCGCGGAGCAGGTGCTGGCAGCCTGGATGGGCTCCGCCGCGCACCGCGACCGGATCCTGAGCCGGCAGATGACCCACATCGGGGCCTTCTACGACTACGCGCCGGGCTCGCCGCTGGGCCACTACTGGACGGTGGACCTGGCGGCCGCGGCCCCCTAGACACGGCCGCCGGCCCCGACTCGGACTTTCGCGGGGCCGGGCCCGCCCACGAAACCCACGGGGTCGCCGACGTGGCGACGAAGACAGCGCCCCCCGCGCCGATTCACCGGCGCGGGGGGCGCTGCGCTGTGCTGGGGTCACCGCCAGACCGGGCGGCGGGGCCGTGGGCGATGCGCCCGACGGCCTCCGCCTCCCGCGACCCGTGACGGGCGTTGTCTACCGCTGAGCGCCGGGCGTCTCAGTAGGCAGCAGCGGCCGACGGGTCGGCGTGGGTAAAGGGATGCGGATGTCGTACGACTTGACCGCGGCCGGCATGAAGATCGACATCCGGCTGGCGATCTCGTACTCCAGCGTCTGCGTCATGCCGTCCGCCTCGGCGGCCAGCACGAGCTTGCCTTCGCCGTCGCTGCCCTTCTGCAGGTACAGGTTGCCGTAGCTGTAGCCCGGCTCGGTCGGCGGGATGCGCGTGGTGCCGTTGTCCATGACGACGAGATCCGCCTTCTTGCCGACGACGATGACCTGCTCGTCGCCGACCGGCCGCCCGTTGACAATGCGCGTGCGGTTGTACGCCAGCTGGCCGGGGCCGGACTGAATCCGCACGACCATCGTCGTGCCAGGCGCCACGGACCGGCTGAAGGCATCCTTGGGGAACGCCGAGATCTGACCCTTGCGATAGGCGGCGATGCTGTTGAGCGGGTTGAGGCGGGTATGCGGGATGATCTTGAGGTCGGGGTTCTTGGTCGTGCCGATCACGTCGAACGACGCGCTGCCCTTCACCTGCGTGCCGCCCTCGCCGCATGGGCCGACGCACACCACGGCGTTGACCTTGGCCAGCGCCGCCTCGTTGCCGCTGGCGACGGCGGCCTGCACGACGCCGTCGGCGGCCGTGACCTTGGCCGGAGTGACCGATCCGGCCGTGGAGGGATCGACGCTGAAGGTGACCTCGACGCCGTCGACGGGAATGCACTGCGCATCGGTGACGAAGGCCGCGACGCTCGCCGAGCGGTTGACGCCGGCCACCGTGACGGTCTGGGCGTACATCGCGTCGGCATCCCCGTCGTAGCTCAGCCGCAGCTTGCCCGCCTCGCCGACATCCCGCGGGCTCTGGAACATCAGCGCGGGCGGGCCGGCGTCTCCCACCGACCACGAGCTCGACGCGGCGGCGGTGTCGGCCGGCTGGTTGTTCTTGATCGCCACGATGTCGGTGGTGTACTGCGTACAGAAGCGGAACTGCTCGTCATCGTAGATGGCCTGCGTCTTCGGGAGGCGCCAGCCGGCGGTGTCGGCCGGCAGGAGGGCGAGAGCGGCGCCGCCCTGGTCGAGTCCGGCGATCGTCTTGGCGGCGGCCTCGCCGATCAGCGCGCACGCCGCGGGGGCGTCCGGCCGGCCGGTGGGCGGTTGGAGCTTGAGCTTGGCGTCACCCAGCTTGGCATGACCCTCGCCGAGCGTGGCGCTGGACTGGCCCACGGCCGCCTGGATGCCCTCGATCGGCGCGGCATCGGGCATCGCCAGGACGGCCTGCAGGGTCTTCGTCACCTCCGTCGTCGCCGTGCGCGACGACTCGGCCGTGCTGAGCACATCCTTGCGCCATTCCTCGAACTCGTTGCCGGTGGGGATGCTGGCGCACTTGGCCACGAGCTTGGTGCCGTTGTCGCGCAGCAAGGTGCCGGCGGCGGCCACGGCCCCCTTGTAGCTCGCCACGAAGTCGCCGGCCTTGATCTCGACGGCGGCGCGCCCGTCTCCGCGCAGGGCATCGGTGTCCATCACCTTGACGGCGATGCCCGAGAGATCGCGCACGCGCACGCGGTAGCGATCGCCGGCGGCGCCGGTGTGCGCCACGATGGCGAACACGCTGCCGGTGGCGCTGCCGAAGCTGTGCCGGCGGGGGCCGTCGGCGGTGTCGCTCATGAAGACCTCGAGGCTGGCCTGCTGGGCCGCGCCGTCGGCGCCGGGTGCGGGCACCGTCGCGGCGGCGCGCGCGGCCCACGCCGCGCCGCCCAGGGCCGTCGTCAGCGTCAGCGCGGTGGCCGCCAGGAGGGCAGGGGTGAGGCGGTGCATGGGAAGCTCCTTACTGTTTGCGTGGATCGTGTCACATGTGCAGGCTGAGCGTCGTCGCGAGCGCGGGGCCAAGCGGGGCCACGCGCGCCGTCGCGCGCCACGCGGCGGCGACCGACGATCGGAGCGCGGGGCCGGGTTGCGTGTCGCGGCCCCCGCGAGGCGTTTGCCGGGCCGCCATCGCGGCCATGGCCCGGCAAACGCTGGATCACATCCGCCGGCGGAGCCAGAGCCCGATGGCCACGAGGGCCATCACGCCGAGGCCGAGCACGGCAAGGCTGGGGCCGGAGCCGCCGGGGGCAGCCGGCGCGTCGTCGCCCGCGGGCGCCACCGCAGCCGCGCCGCCAGCCGCGGCGGATTCCGCGGGCAGCGTCCACGTGGCAACGGGCGCGGGGGCGTCCTGTGCGACGGCCGGTTCGTCGCCCTCGACCGCCGTCTCGGCCTCAGGCGGGGAAGTTGGCTCGACCACGGCGGTCGCACCGGCGACGGCGGGTTGATCGACCGTCGCGAAGCTCGTGCCGGCGCCGAGGGCCGCGGTCGTCGGCCGGGCCGGTGCCGACGACCCGTCGCTGCCCGCGGTCGAGCCCTGGCCCCCGGTCGTGCCGCGGCCGCCCGTCGCCGTG
>CAYQBA010000076.1:0-20794 GCA_964415605.1 uncultured Anaerolineales bacterium
GGGCGACGGCGGCGCCGCCGGCCGCCGATCGCTCGAGGAAGACCAGCGGGCCCAGCGGCGCGACCTCGGCGCACCCGCCGCCGAGGTCGGCCGCCACGTCGAGCGCCAGCTTCGGCTCGCCCGCCGTCCGCGGTGCCGCGGCGCGCCCCGCCACGTCCAGGCCCGGGAGCCACTCGGCCACGGTGGCCCGGTCGAGGTGGATCACCCACGGCGCGCCGCGCACGACCGGCGCCGTGCCGGTCGGGTCCACCCACGCGACCTCCTCGGCGACGACCGCGTGCCCGGCGCGCGCCGCCAGCGCCGCCAGCGTCGACTTGCCGGCCCCGCCCGCGCCGCGCAGGACGAACGTCGTACCGTCTACGACCACCGCCGCCGCGTGAATGGCCACGCGGCCGCGCCAGGCCGCCATCCGCCAGATCGGTGACTCGAGGAGCACCGTACGCACCACGGCAGGCGGCGTGCCCGGCTGGATGAAGGCGGCGGCCCGACCCGTGGCGAGGTCGGCAACGACCACGCTGCCGGCGGCGTCGCCGGCGGTGTACAGCGCGCCGCGCTCCCGGTGGAAGAGGCCCGGCGCCGGTGGCGTCGTCTCACGCGCCGAGCGACGCACAGCGCCAGCCCCGGCGGCGGCGCCGGCGCCGCCCACGCGGCCCGTCTGTGCCGTGGCGCCGCCATCGCCCGCCGCAGCGCCATGGGCTTCCACCCCAGCCCCGACCAGCGCTTCGATCACGAGATCGGCCGCGCCCGCCGGCCGTGCGAACCGCCCGAAGGCGGCCCGCGCCAGCGCCAGCACGCCCGCGTCGTTGGTGACGACCCGCACGCGCAGCCCGATGGCCGCGGCGTCCAACACCAGCGGGGCCGCGACGCGCTGCCAGAGAGGATCTGGCGTCAGTTGCCGGACGCGGCGGGCGTCGGCGGCGGGGCGCCGGCACCGGCGTCGTCCACGGGCGGTGCGCCCGGGCCGACCGCCGTCACCTGGCCCGTGGGGCGGTAGCTGCTGTAGAAGACGTCGCGCTGCTCGGGCTGCCCCGGGACGAGGATGACGCGCGTCAGGCTGACCGAGGCGCCGCTGCGGGCGTTCTCGACCACCTTGGTCTGGCCCGGCGCCAGCGACGGGTCGACCTCGGTTCGGGGCGGCGGCGGCGGCACGTTCTTGCCCACTACCGGCCCCTCGAGCTTCACCTCGCGGTCCGGCTTCGCCCCGTAGAAGCGGAACGTCAGCGCGGTCGCGCGGGTGTTGGTCTCGGTCTCCATCAGGATCCACGCACCTGTGTCGTTCCTGAACTTCAGGTCGACGATCGGGCTGTAGATCGTGGCGTCGAAGCCCATCGGCGCGCCCTGCTCGTAGTAGCCCACGCGATAGCCGTGCGCGGTGCGCTCGACGATCGGGAGCCCGCTCCAGAACGCCGTGCGGAAGAGCGTCGTCGACACCTGGCACACACCGCCGCCCACGCCGTCGGCGGTCGCGCCGTCCATGATGATCAAGGCCTTCTTGAAGCCCGACTCGAGCGAGATGTCGCCGATGTGGTCGTTGAACGAGAACACGGCGTCCGGCGGGATGAGCAGCCCGTCGAAGCGCGACGCGGCCAGCGCCACGTTGTGGATGCGCTCGGGCGCCGAGCCGCGGAAGTGGCTGGTCTCGGCCCGGATGAGCTCCCGGATCCCGAGATCGGCGGCGGAGGCGTGATCGGCGACGGCGGCCGGGGTCGTGTTCACGACGGCCCGCACCAGGCGATCGCCCAGGCCGTCCACCGCCAGGATCTGCCGGGCCGTGCCGTCGACGTCGATCGACTTCCCGTCCTGCCCGGGCGCCACGAGCGCGAGGCCGCCGGTGTCGTCGTCGAAATGAAAGCGCGGCAGCGCGGCGGTGCGCGAGATCACGTCGGTCACGGGCCGGAGCCACTCCGCCAGCCGCGCGCGGTCGACGTCGAGGCGCACGGTGCCGCCGTCGGCGACGGTCGTGAGCATCGGGGCAAGCTGGTCGGGCGGCAGCGGCCACACCTGGTCCTCGGCGCGCAGCGTCAGCGGCGAGGCGAGCAGGGCCTGGGCCGCGGCGACCGCCGGCCCGGCGTCGGTCACCGCCGGCGGCGTCTCGACGACGGCCAGGTCGAGCTGCCGGACCGGCCAGACGCTGCCCGCGGCCGCGGCTTCCAGGCGGGCGACCGACGCGTCGACGTCGAGGCGCCGGCCGATCTCGGGCGGCGTGGTGTGGACGGCCGTGCCGTCGAACGCGATCGCCGCGTTGCGGGGCGGACGGTCGAACCGGGCGCCGACGTCGGTCAACGCGGCCCGCGCGGCGCCCGCGTCGTAGCGCACGATGGGCGCGATGTCGCGCCCCGCCATGCGTGCGTGGAGCATGTCCCAGATCGCCCGCGGCCGCGCGCCGCGCCGCCCGACGGCCCATGCCTCGGCGACGGTGGCGCGGGCGTCGAACGCCAGCCCGCTGGCGCCCGCGTCGAGCGTCCACTCGCGGTCCCCAGTGCGGAGCGTGACGGGCGCGGCGGGGTCGAGCCCGACGGCTTGCAGGCGGGCCAGCGCCTCGGTGGCCGTCCGGCCGCCGACCGCCACGCCGTGAACGCGCACGCCGGGGAAGATCACATCCGCATGGACCCAGCGGTACACCGCGGGGACCGCGACGATGGCGCCGAGCACGAGCGCCGCCACCGCCAGCGACCACGGCTGGCGCCGTTCGGCGGCAAGGCGGCGCCGCGCTGGGGGCGGCGCAGAGTTTGGGATGTCCATGGAGGGCACCGGGCTGGCTCGGAACGGGTGTTCATAGTCTACCCGCTGGTCAGTCGGAGCGCAAGATCGTGGCGACGGCGCGGCCCGCGCCCGGAGTCATCGGCCGGGTGCGGCGGGACCGTGTCGCCATCGATCTCAGTCGATGATCAGGTCCATCCCCGGATATAGCTTCTTGAGGTTAGGCAGCGACTTCGACTGCCAGGGGATCTTCGTCGACCCGTGGACCGCCAGCTTGACATCGGGCTGCTTGCGCATCTCGATGGTGAACTTGGCGAACAGGTTGATGCCGGAGCTGTTGAGAAACTCCAGCTCCGTCAGGTCGAGGGTGATCGTCGCTGGCGCGGCTTCCAGCACGCTGTTCATGATGTCCTGGATCGGCTGGTAGGCTTCCTTGCCCGACAGGCGCATCGTGCCGTCGAAGCTGATGCGGCTGCCATCGACCCAAACCCGGTACTCGTTGGTCTTGATCTCCATCCTGTGGCTCCGTTGAGGGTGTGCGGTCGGGTCAGGTCAAGCGCAGCGAGGCAAAGGTGTGCAGCGCGACATGCCGGCCTCCCGGCGCGTCGACGAAGCGCCAGCCGAGCTGGGCGCCGTAGTCCCCCATCAGGCTCAAGATGCCGAGCCCCGAGCCGCCGGCCTCGGGATCGACCGCGTTGGCCTCGATCCGCTCGATCAGCAGCTCTCCCGGATCGCGCGCGAGCAGATCCACGAGGATCGCCTGGAAGCGCGCGCTGGTCGCGTGGGAGATGATGTTCGACGTGCGCAGCTCGAAGCCGCCGTCGTGCAGGCGCGACGCGATGGTCACGGCGCCGGCACCGGGCTCCCGGAACTTGACGACGTTCTCGAGGATCTCGTTGACCAGGTACGCGATGCCGTGCTCGGCCTCCCGCGGGTCCAGCCCATCGGCTCGGGCCTTGGCCGCGTAGAAGCCGCCCATGAACCGCGCGGTCTCCGAGCAGTGCACCCAGCGCAGGTCGAGCGCCGTGTCGAAGAACGTCAGCCGCTCGTGATGGTCGGTCGACCCGGCCGCGACGTCGAAGTTTCCGAAGCGTGTGTCCATGCGGTTAGCGCCTACCTGTGGCGAAGGACGACGAGGGTGATGTCATCGTGAATCCGCTGCGTGCCGATGTGATCCATGAGGTCGCCGATGATGCCGCGCACGAGATCGTCGGCGCTCTTCTCGCGGTGCGTGACCGCGCTGGCGTGCAGCCGCTCGACGCCGTACAGCTCGCCGACGGCGCTCTCGGCCTCGGTGATGCCGTCGGTGTGCAGGACGATGATGTCGCCCGGCTCGAACGGGATCTCCTTGGTGTCGACCCACTCCCAGATGTCGGGCTCGATCCCGATCGGGAACCCGAGCTGGCCGGTGTCGATCCGCTCGAGATCGCCGCTGGCGCGGATGATCAAGACGTCCTCGTGCTGGCCGGACAGGACGGCCCGGTCGTCGGCGTAGTCGATGAAGGCCAGCGTGAGGCTGTTGCCCGACTCGGTTCGCAGGATGTTCTTGTAGATGGCCCGGTTGAGGACGGACAGGAAGGCCCGTGGATCGTCCTGCCCTTGCTCCTGCAGCGCCCGAGCGACGGACTGCACCATCAGCATGAGCACGCCGCTCTCCAGCCCGTGGCCGGTGACGTCGCCGATGCCGACCTTGATCTTGTCGCCCGAGTTGAGCACGTCATAGTAGTCGCCCCCGACCTCGTCGGCGGGGCGCAGGTAGCTCGCGATCTCGAGGTGCGGGATCGTGCTGAGCTCGCCGGGCTTGGGGAGCACCATCATCTGCACCCGGCGCGCCACGTCGAGCTCGGCGCCCATGCGCAGGTTCTCGCTCTTCAGCTGCTTGTTCAGCTCGAGGATCTCGCGGTTGGCGCCGGCCAGCTCGCGCGTCCGCTCGTCGACCAGCTGCTCGAGGTGATCGGTGTGGTACTGGATCTGCTCCGCCATCTCGTTGAAGGCGATGCCGACCTGCCCCACCTCGTCGCGCGAAGGGATGTTCACGCGCACGTCGTAGTCCTTGGCGCTGAGCTTGCGCGCCGCCCCGGCCAGCTCGCTGAGCCCGCCGGTGATCCGCTTGGAGATCGTCACGACCGCCAGCAGCACCGTCAGCATGCTGATGAAGAGCGCGATGACCTGCCAGGTCATGATGCGGGTCGTGGCGGCGTTGACGTCCTGCTGCGCGGCGATCAGCGACGCGTAGATCTCGTTCTCCGGCACGACGAAGCCCAGCGTCAGGTGCTCGCTGACGATGTCGTCCTTGCCGTTCCAAAGGTTGACCGGCTTGAGGCGGCGGAGGACCACGACGTACGGGACGTCCCGCCCGTCCTCGACCAGCGTGATGCGCTCGGTCTTCGTCCGGTCGTCGGACGGCAGCGCGAGCGCGGCGACGGCGGGCTGGTCGCTGACGCGGAGCGATCGATCCATGCCGGTCACGCCCGTGCCGCCGGCGTCGCTCGCGATCTTGAGCCCCAGCCGCTGCTCGCCGTGCGGGTTGATGGCCAGCACGTTCCCGTTGGACATGGCCAGGAACCCGAACCCGCTCTCCGCCAGCTTCACGCCTTGCACCACCGACGTCAGCTGCTCGAGCGTGACGTCGACGGCGACCATGCCGGCCACGTCCCGCCGGTCCGCCGTCCACAGCGGGTTGAAGTAGCTCACGATCAAGGCGCCGGTGATGGCGTCGATGTAGGGGGCGGTCGTGGTGATGTCGCTGGCGACGGGCCGCCGCGTGGGCGCCTCGATCCAGCGCTGCCAGCTCTCGTAGACGCCCGGGAAGAAGAAGTCCCAGAAGTTGGCGTCGTTGTGCCCCGGATACAGCTTGTCGAACGTCTGCGCCTGGTCCGAGTAGGGCGTCGTGCGCATGATCGGCCGGTTCTTCGGGCCGACGTAGTACATCTGCAGCTTCTTCGCCCCGGTGGCCATCGAGCTGGCCCCGAAGACGTCGAAGATCGCGGTGTTGCGGATGTCGCGGGCGATCACGGGGTGCGGCTGGCCCTGCGCGTCCAACAGGTAGCTCCAGACGCTCATCACCGAGACGTTGCCGCGGGCGTTCTGCGCCCACCGGGCCCGGGGGTCGAAGATCACGGGCGCCGAGAGCTGGGGATCGTCGGCCAGGGCCTCCCCGATGGCGTCCATCGCCTCTTCGTGGTCGATCAGCGTCTGCATGGCGCCCGCCAGGGCCTGGACCTCGGAGAACACCTGGTCGCGCAAGAGGTCGGCGCGCAGCGCGGTGGTCTCGATGTAGTTCTGGAGATACTCCTGGCTGGCCTTCGACAGGCCCCGCTCGATCTCCGAGGTGGCGTCCGTCGACAGGCGCTTGACGTTGTAGAGCGCGATGCCGCCGGTCAGCAGGAGGTCGAAGAGCACGGCGGCGCCGACGACGAGGATGAACTTCGCGCGAAAGCTCAGGCGTGGGAGCCACGAGGCGCCGCTTGCGGCGGGCAGGGTCGAGGTGGTCATAGCGGCTTGCGCCCGGAGGCGACCCAGATCGGCCAGCCGGCGTAGCCCTTGGGGTGGAGCGCGGCGAAGATGTGATCCTGGAAGCCCTGCCGGAAGCGCGCGATGAACTCGGGCGGGTCGCCGCGCTCCACGGCCATCTTGCCGGCGTACACGTCCTCCCACGCCTGGATCACGTCGGCGAAATCCTGCGGGTCGCCGTCGAGGTTGGTGCACATGAACGATTCCATGCGGACGTCCTCGAAGCCGCTCTCGAGCAGGTAGCGCCGGCTCTTGGGGCCGAGCTCGATGTCCATGCTGAAGTGGTCCCACAGGCGGGCCACCTCATTGTAGGTCCACTGGATGGACTCGGCGCGCGGCTCGCCGAGGCAGTGTGAGTTCTTCTCGTTGGTGATGTACACGCGCCCGCCGGGCTTGCAGATCCGGTACAGCTCCTTGAGGATGAGGGCGGGCCGGTCGAACACCTGCAGCGAGTGCCGGCAGGTCACGAAGTCGAACTCGTCGTCGTCGAACAGCAGGCTGGTGGCATCGCCGTAGACGTACTCGATGCCGCGGATGCCGAAGTCGGCCGCGACACGGCGGGCGTAATCCAGGCTCGAGCGCGCGTGGTCGATGGCGACGAGCCGGGCCGGGTGGTAGGCTTTGAAGACCAGCACCGCGAAGTCCCCGATCCCGCAGCACACGTCGGCGACCGTCATGCCCTCCTTGAGGCCGTGCCGTGCCAGGATGGCCTCCTCGTGCCGCCAGGTCATCTTGGTCTGCGTGCGGAGGATGGGGATGAAGCCGCCGTACTCGAGCGTGTCCTGGCCCGGATAGAAGGCCTTGTCGTACTCCTGCACGTTGACCCGCGGACTGATCCCGGTGAGGAGGTTGAACTTCCGCGAGGCCCACCCGACCACGCTCGAGGTGACGATCGTGATCCGGAGGTTCGACCGCTCGGCGCAGGCCGCCGCGACCAGCCTGGCGAGCCGGTGGAAGGCCGTGTTGTTCAAGCGGACCAGCCGCTTGACGTTGATGTAGAGCGTGCCTTCGACCTGGCCGAGCGCCTGCTCGAAGGCCTGGGCGAGCTCGCCCAGGTCGTCCGCCTGGCGCGGGTTCATCGAGCCCGAGAGCGCCAGCTCCTGGTTGTTGACGTCGAAGCGCGCGGTGAAGCTCATGGCTTCACCACGGCGCCGGGCATCGGCGCGTCGAGCTCCAGGTCGGTGACCAGGCGGACCGCGGCGGGCTCCGGGCGGATCTCGATCCGTGCCGCATAGTCCACGGCGAGCTCGAGCAACCCGACCCCGGGATCGAGATCGTCCTCCTCGAGGAGGGCGTTCACGTAGCGCTGGCGGTAGTCGTCCGCAGCCAGCGCGGCCACCGCGCCGGCATAGAAGGCGTGCGCCTGGGCGTCGCAGGGGATCGACAGCTCGATCCGGTCGATCGGGCCGCCGCGCGAGATGGTGAACGACACGCGCCCTTCGTCCCCATGACAGCGAAAGGCGGTCTCCAGGAGCTCGTTGAAGGCCGAGGAGAACAGGTTGGCGTACTGCAGCGCATCCATCCGATCGTGGCTCACCATCCGCGAGACATACGTCGCGATGCGGTCGCAGTGCGACCAGTCCGACGCGAACGACCCGATGTCCAGCGACAGCTGCAACAAGGTGCTGAAGGCCGGCTCCGGCTCACCGGCCGCAAGGCTCGCATCCAATGAACTTCCTCCCAGCAGTGACTCGAGGACCGATCCCCCGGTGGTTGAGGGATGGCCCGGTGCTTCGGATGCCATGGCCGCCACCGCCGCCTGCAATGGGCACGCCGGTGTGTGGTGCAGCGTCGCGGTTGGTGGAATGCGGCCGATCTAAACGTCGACGGGGCATGGTCGACAGGATGTCAAATAGTAGCATACAGCGCTGCCTGGCACTCTGGATCTCGCGCTCACCCTCGCCCCGCGTCACTGCGCCACGGTGCCCAGCTGGACGAGGGCCCGCGTGAGGGCCTTGACGACGATCGACCGCTCGAGGTCCGAAAGGCTGCCGAGATCGAGGTCCATCGCCTTGAGCGACAGGCGGTCGTCCTCGATGGTCAGGTAGGTCGAGATGGCCGCGCTCTCGTCGCGCGTCCCGAGCAGCTCCCAGACATCCACCGGCCTGAAGAAGCCGCGCACCTCGTGCTGGCCGACGTAGCTGGTCGCGAACGCGTCCTCGAGCAGCGCGCACGTGGCGCCGGACATGTAGATCCGGTCCGGCGGGGCCATGGACTGCAGGCGCGAGCCCAGGTTCACGTTGTTCCCGATGATCGTGTAGTCCATGCGGCGGTCGCTGCCGAAGTTGCCGACCGTGCAGATGCCGGTGTTGATGCCGGCGCGGACGTGGAGCGTGCGGTTGATCTTGGGGCGCCATCGCTCCCGCAACCGGAACAGCTCCTCGCGCATCTCCAGCGCCATGCGGGCGCACTGCCGGGCATGATGGACGTCGGACGTGAAGACCGGGGCTCCGAAAAACACCATCACGGCGTCCCCAACGAACTTGTCGACCGTGCCGCCGTACTTGATGGCGATCTCGGACATGCGCGTCAGGTAGGTGTTCAGGATATCGGACAGCAACTCGGGCTCGATGGCGTCCGTCAGGTCCGAGAACCCGACCATGTCCGAGAAGTAGACCGTCAGGTTGACGCGGGCGTGCTTCCTGGAGTCCACGTCGGTGGCGCCGCCGACCAGGGCCTCGTAGAGCTGGGGCGAGAGGTACTTGCGCATCTTCTCGCTCAGGATCTCGATCTTCTGGTTCTGGACGACCAGCTCGTCCTCGAGGGCCGTGCCGTGCTCGACCGTCGCATCGTGGAGCAGCCTGAGGTCGTCGAGCTCGCTCTCGAGCTCGGCAACCCGCGCGCGCAGCGCTTCCTTTGTCTCGCGTCCCAGGTTCGTCGTCTGGGCTGTCATGGATGCCGCCCCGTGCCTGACTGGTTCCTGCCGTCACTCTGGCTGTCGCCCGCCGGTGCCCGCAGCCTTCCCGCGGGGGCCCACCGGCCTGCCGGGCTGTGACACCTGCCGCCCGCGCCGGCAGGCGCGGCCTGACGACCTTGCGCCAGGCCCGCGCCATGTGCCGGGCACGAGGATATCCCGCGGCCGCGCATCGGTCAATTGGGGCAGTCTTTCTGGCTCGCCGCTCCTCCGGTCACCGCCCATCTCCGGCTCCTGCCGCCAGGATGGCCGCGATGCCGGCCACGGCGTCCCCGCGCGCCACCGCCGTCTGCGAGCGGGCCGCCAGGTCGCGCAGGACCACCGTGCCCGCGGCCACCTCGTCCGGGCCGAGCACCGCCACCGCCGCCGCCCGGCGCTCGAGCGCATAGCGGATCTGATCGCCCAGACGGGCCGCCGCGAGGCACAGCTCGGTGCGGATCCCCGCCTGGCGCAGCTCGGCCGTGAGGGCCACGGCGGCGGGCGCCGTCGCGTCGTCGAACAGCGTGACCACGACGTCCGCCGGCGGGGCATCCGCAGCCGCCGGGAACAGGCCGAGGGTCTCCATCACATCGACCAGCCGGTCGACCCCGAAGCTCGTGCCGACGGCCGGCGCCGGCTTGCCGAAGCTTGTCAGTAGATTGTCATAACGTCCGCCGCCCTGGATCGACCCGATCGGCGGCGAGGCGACGACCGTCTCGAAGATCGTCCCGGTGTAGTAGTCCAGCCCACGCACCATCGCGAAGTCGATCGCGTAGCGGTCCGCCGGCACGCCCGCCGCGTCGAGCGCGTCGAGCACGGTCGTCAGATCGGCGATGCCGGCCGCCGCCTCGGCGTCGTCGAGCCGCGCGCCGAGCGACGCCAGGAGATCTCGGCTCTCGCCTTGGAGTCGCAGGAGGTCCAGCAGCCGATCGGTCACGGCGTCGGGGATCAGCTCCTCTTCCGGGTACAGCCCGCGCAGGCACGCGATGCTGGCCGTCATCGCCGCGTCCGCCGCGTCCGCCACGCGCGCGTCGTCGCCGCCGCCGTTGGGGAACGCGGCCAGCGCGTCGAGGAATGCCGCCACCCCACGCGTCGCCACCGCCGCCGGCTCGCCGTCGCCGACGGCCGCGCCAAGATCACGGGCCAGCCGGTCGCGGTCCGCCTGACCCCGCACCCAGCGGCCGACCGCCTGGCGCTGCCGGTTGAGCAGGTCGCCGGGCAACCCCACGGATCGCAGCTCGAGGCGGACCCCGCCGAGGCCGATCTTGTCGAGCTTGTCGATGGCCCGGTACAACCCCGGCAGCACGGCGTCGGGCACGCCGGCAAACCGGCCCAGCCCGTTGAGCAGCCGGCGGTTGTTGAGCTTGAGCTGGTAGCCGGTGAAGCCGAGACGGTCGAGGCCGGCCGTCACGACCGTCAGGATTTCGGCGTCGGCCAGCATCCCCGGCGCCCCGACGATGTCGACGTCGGCCTGGATGAACTCACGGTAGCGGCCCCGCTGTGGCCGCTCGCCGCGCCAGACCGGAGCGATCTGGTAGCGCCGGAATGGCCGCGGGATGTCGTTGCCGGCCCAGACCCGCGCCAGCGGCACCGTCAGGTCGTAGCGCAGCGCCAGGTCGGACTCGTCGACCAGCCCCGCGCGGTAGATCAGCCGCTCGGCGTCGGGCCCGTACTTGCCGAGGAGCGTTCCGGCCAGCTCGACCGCCGGCGTCTCGAGTGGCTCGAAGCCGTAGGTCTCGAACAGCCGGCGCAGCGTGTCGGTCACGAACTGCCGGCGCCGCATGGCGCCCGGCAAGAGGTCGCGCATGCCGCGGGCCAGCCGCGGCTCGGTGGTGTTGTTCATGGTCGTCCTCCGGTCGTCGTCGATTGCGGGCAAGAAAAAAGCGTGGACCCTGCGGTCCACGCTCGCGGTGGGGAACGATGGAGCGGGCTAGCGCCGGCGCTCCGTCGTCGGGGTTCCGCGGGGTGGACCCTGCCTGGCGTGGAGGCCGCCATGATGCAACACGAGACCGCCGACCGAGGCGGGCGTGAGCCCACGGCGCGATGACGGCGGCGTGATCGAGGTGGCGGATGGTGGCATCATACCTATAATGATATCCATTCAGCGGCCGCGGTGTCAATCTTCCTCCCCGTGGTCATGCCGCCCCGAGAGCGCCAGCGAGGTGCCGAGATGCAGAACCCAACCGACAGCGCCGTTGCCGAGGCCACGGCCGCTCCGGCCCGCGACGGCGATCCCGCGGTGCGCGAATCCGAGGTGCGCGAGGCGCTGCGCCAGGTCGTCGACCCCGAGATCAACCTCGACGTCGTGACGCTGGGCCTCATCCGCGACATCGTGTTCCACCCCGACCACACCGACGTCCGGATGATCCTCACCACGCCGTTTTGCCCGTACGCCGGCATGCTGGTGCAGCAGGTCAAGGACGTCACCCGCATGGTCACGCTCGGTGAGGCCAAGGTGACGCTGCTCGACGAGCCGCGGTGGTCGCCCGAGCTGATGGAGGGCGGCGACTGGGGGGACTGGGGGCTGATCTAGGCCGCCGCGGCGGGCGCGGGCCCGCGGCCTAGCGCCGCCCGCCCACCCGCGCGGCGCGGACCACCACCGGCAGCCAGACGGTCCCGGCCGGGCTGGGGGTGGGCGAGGCATCCGGGGTGTCGCGCGGCGTCGGCGTGGCCTGACCGGTCGCCGTCGCGGTGACGCCCGTCGGCGTGGGCGACGGCGTGGCGGTCGGCGGCGACACCGGCACCGCGCGCACCGTGTGGCCGTTCGACACGGTCAGCCGCGCCTCCGCGCCCGTGACGTCCGCCAGCCGCCAGCCCGCCGGGAGATCCCGGCCCTCGATCCGCCACATGCCGGAGGCGTCCGCGCGCGCTTGCACGTTGGCGTCGGGGCGGCCTGGCGCGCGCAGGCGCAGCCCCACCGCCGCGCCCGCCGGCGCCGCCCCGTGCAGCCGGTCCCCGACCCGGTCGATGGCGATCGAGAGCGCCGGAACCAGCAACGTCGTCTCGGCGCCGCTCGGCTCGCGCAGCGCCAGCGTGTCGCCCGCCTCGACCCCGCGCAGGGTGCGGCCGGGGTCGCGCAGGGTGGCGCCGAAGTGCCCGAACGTGTCGCCCGTGCCGACGGCCTGGGCGACCACCCGGCCGCCCGCAGACAGTGCGAGCCGCGCACCCGCCAGCGGCGCCGCGCGTCCCACGACCCGGCTGTCGTGGAGGGTGGCCTCGAGGTAGGGCGCCACCACGGTCACGAAGGTCCGCTGGCCCGCAGCGTCCAGGGCGACGACATCCCAGGCCCGGCCCGCCTCGAGGCCGTCGGGCCCGGCTTCACCCGCCAGGTCGGCACCGAACCGGCCCATCCCGTCCACCGCCAGCCGACGGGTCGGGCCCGTCCCGCCCGTGGCCGACGGTCCGGCAAACACGGTCGCCCCGAGCGGCGCCGTGCCCTCGATCCGCCGCGCCACCACCCCGAGCGTGGCCGTCACCGGAGCCACCACCATGCCGAGGTCGCCGGCGGGCGACAGGTAGCGCGGCGCGCCTCCCGACCACGACGCCCGGATGGCGTCGCCCGGGCGCAGCGCGACCGGGCGGCCGGCCGCGTCGACCACCAGGCCGACGAACGCGCCGTCGGCCTGGGCCTCCGTCGCCTGGCCGCCGACCGCCGCCCCGGCGCGGGTCACGGCCAGCCTCACGTCGCTGCCGGCGCCGGCGTAGCCCGCCACCAGGTTGCCGCCATGCTGCGCACCGACGAGCGGCTCGCGCCGCTCGATTCGGTAGGCGCGCCCATCCGCCGGCTCGACGACGGCCCGCGCGAGCGTCCCGGCGGCGACGTCGAGATCCTCGCCGAACGATGCGCCGAACCGCCCGTCCGGCCCGGCGCGGCCCGACAGCGTCGCGGTTGAGCGCCACCCGCCGAGCGTGTTGACGGCGGTGGCCGACACCGCCGCGCCGACCGGGGCCGCCACCCAGACCCAGTCGCCGTCAGGATCGATGGAGACCGCGGCCGGGGGTACCGCCGCGGTCGAGGTCCCGCCGTCCGCCGTCACCGCGAGATCGTCGCCGGCTGCGGGCGCCACGACGGCGCCCCCGCCGTCCACCAGCCCGACCTCGAACCGACCGAACGCGTCCGCGGCGGTCGACCCGCTGGCGCGCACGGCGCCGCCCGCGGCGTGCAGCTCGGCTCCGACGAGGCTGAACGGGTGCGCGAAGCCCGTGACGCTGCCGGTATCGAGGTCGAACGTCAGCCGCGGCACGCGCGCGCGCGCCGTGGCCGTCCCATGTGCCAGCGTGGCCGTCACCGCCAACGCGTCGTCGGGGCGGACATCCCAGTCGCCGACGAGGTCGAGCGCGAACGCCCCATCCGGTCCGGTCGTCACCGCGGCCGAGTGCGCCTCCCCGCCGCGTTCGATGGCCACGGCGAGGTCGGTCCGCGCGGTGCCCGTGCCGCGCACCGCGTCCGTCGCCGGGTTGGCCTCGATGCCGAGTGGCGGCACCGGGATCGACCCGTTCCAGCCGCCGATCGCGGCGACCAGCCGATCGCCGGCGGCGGGCGCGACCGGCTCACCGTTCACGTCGCGCAGCTCGACGCGCCAGGCGCCCACGGCCGCGCCAGCCGTACCGGCCGCGACGGCGTCGCCGCGCGCGGTGGCCTGACCGCCGCGGTAGAGGACGAGATTCACGCCGCTGCCGGCGGCCGCCCGGCCCGCCACGGCCGCGACGCCGAGCTCGAGGTCGATGCGCGGGGCCGCCCAGGGCACGACCACCGCGTCGTCGCCATCGAGCGTCATGGCCGCGGTGCCCGTCGTGCCGGGGAGAATGTCGTGCACGGATCGATAGTCGCACGAGAAGCCACCGGTCTGATCCGCCTGGACGGTCCGCCGCGTGCCCGGCCTGCCGTCGACGACGACGTCCACCTGGGTATACGGGAGCGCCATGCCGGACACCGCGTCGGCCACGGGGTCGGCGGCGGCGGCGAAGTTCGGGACGACCAGCGTGCGCGGTTCGCCGCCCGTGCCGAACGCGGTCACGATCCGGTCGCCGGGGGCCACCGCCAGCGCCGGCCCGGCCTCGGACTCGCGCAGCGTGAGGCCGAAGACGCCGCGGTGATCGGCTTCGGCGTCCCCAAACGCCCGCCGTTCGCCCGTCGCATCGCGGCGCGTCAAGTTGGCCGTCACCCATGTGCCGGGCACCGCCACGCCCGCGAGCGTGGCGCTGCCGAGCGTGGCCGTGACCGACTCCCGGAAGCCCGGCGCGCGGAACGTCACACGTTCCCGGGTCAGCGACACGAACACCGGCGTGTCGCGCCCGATGTCGACGACGCCGTCGAAGTCGACCCGGTAGCCGCCGGCGGCATCCGTGATCGCGGGCAGCCCGTGCTCGCCACCCGCGGCGTGCACCACGGCGTAGAGCGCCGTGTTGGGAGGGCCGCGCCCGCTGACGCGGTTGGCCCGGCCGTCGACCAGCGCGGTGAGCGCCGGAGCCGTGCCGGTCAGCGCCGGCCGGCCGTCGATCTCGAGCCGCACGACGTCGCCGATGGTCACCGGCCTCGCCGCTCCTCCGGCCTCGAGGGTCAGCGTGAACGACGATGCGCCGACCACCCGCCAGGCCGCCGACGCCGCCCGCTGGCCGTCGAGGCCCGCGCCGTCGCCCCTCACGATGCGCCCCAGCGTGGCCCGCCCCATCACGCGCGGGCTGCCGAGCGTGGCCTCGACCGCCGGCACGTCCCAACGGGCGGCGAAGCGGTCGCCCTGGGCGGTCGTCACGATGGCCTGCCCCCAGACGCCGGCAACGAGCGCGATGCCGGACGGCAGCGTCCGGCCGTACCCGCCATCGGCGCCCGCCCGCTCGATCGCGGCATCGACCCGGGCGCCGGCCGGGTCGAAGGCTTCCAGCTCGACGTACGCGCCGGCGGGCGCCGCGCCGGACACCCGGCGCGCGGCGGGGTCGACGTCGGCCGCGAGCAGCGGGGCCGTGCGGGTGAAGCTGATCGCGTCGCCCGCCCGCACCGCCACCTGGTCGCCGGATTCGACGACCACGGGGCCGGCCTCCGACGTGAAGCGCGCCGCCACGCGGCCGTCGCCCGCCGCCGTGGCCTGGGTCGCGGCGATGCGCACTCCCTGGCGCCACAACGCGAACGACGCCAGTGCACCGGCGGGCGCGCGCCACCGCACCTCGGCGGTCAGGAGCGTGATCTCGAGGGGGGCCGGCGACTGTCCGGTCGGCGGCGGCGCGACCACCCCAGCCCGCGTCAGCGCCAGCGCGACAAGGGTGGCGGTCACACCGAGCACCAGCGCCGACGGTGTCCGGCGCGCCCTCCGCGCGGATGCCGGTCTCACCCCGACTCGTGGCGGCGCCGAGATCCCGTCCACCCGCCGATGCTCCAGCTCTGGCGCCTCGCGTCCCGCGCGTGACCAACCCATCCCGATCGCCCTCCAACGCCGCGCATCCGTGCCGCGGCGGTGTCACCGCGGCACCCGCCGCGTGTCCCACCAGCATAACGCGACGCGTATGCCCGGCGTTTGTGTGGATGTGTCGGGCGGGCGACGAGGCGGTGGTGGCTTCGTGGGCCCACGCAGGCCTACCGGCGACCCTCACCACCGTAGATGGCGCCGTTCCCCTGGCCCCTTTGGGGGCGGGGGTGGCGCGCGAAGCGAGCCGGGGGTGGGGGTGCGGGTGGCCGCAGCGGCGCCTCCCCCATCGTCCCAACTGTCCGCCCCCTTCCGCCGGTGGCCGGCGGTGACCGCTAGTGGCTGCGGTCGACGGCGAATCGCGCCAGCGCTTCGAGCATGGCGCGGGGCTCCGGCGCGAGGCCGAGGCCGTCGAGCGACGCGAGCGCCTGGTCCACGGCGGCGCGGGCAAGCCGTGCGCACGTCTCGCGATGGCCGGCGGCCGCGATGCGCGCCGCCCAGCTGGCCGCCTCTCCGAGGGCCAGGGGCCGCGACCGGCCGTACGCCGCGACGAGGTCGGGGCCGATGGCCGGGTCGGCCATCGCCAGGACGACCGGGAGGCTCTTCTTGCGGCGCACCAGGTCGTTGCCGGCCGCCTTGCCGGTGATGGCGGGGTCGCCCCAGATGCCCAGGACGTCGTCCTGCATCTGGAACGCCGTGCCGACCGCCTCGCCAAAGGCCGTCAGCCGGTCCGCCGTGGCGCCGCTCGCACCGCCGGCGCGGGCACCCATCCCGGCTGCGGCGCCGAGGAGCGCGCCCGTCTTGCCGCGGATCATGATCTCGTACGCCGCCAGGTCCACCCGTTCGGCGCTCTCGAACGCAATGTCGAGGAACTGGCCCTCCGCGAGCCGCAGGCACGCCGTATCGTAGCGCCGGATGAGGTCGAGCGGCACGTCCGCCGGCAGCGCCGGTGGCGCGGCGGTCAGCTGGCGGCGCGCCAGGGAGAAGAGGGCGTCCCCGGCGTTGATGGCATGCGGCACCCCGGCCACCGCCCACAACGTGGCCCGGCCGCGGCGCTCGGTGTCACCGTCTTCGATGTCGTCGTGGATCAACGAGAACTCATGGGTCATCTCGACGGCCGCCGCCACGCCGTGGGCGCGCGCCGGATCGGCGCCGGCGGCCGCGCAGGCCACGAGGCTTACCATCGGGCGCACGCCCTTGCCGGCGCGTCCGGCCGCCGGCGCGCCGCTCGCGTCGACCCAGCCGAGGTGGTAGGCCAGCCAGTGGTACAGGCCGTCGCGGGCGTCGCCGGGAGGCTCGAGCGCGGCCCGGATGCGGGCCCGCACCGCCTCCAGGTGGGCGCGCGCGTCCGGAGCGTCCCAGATCGGCCGCTCGCCCCCACCCGCCACGCCCGCCGCCCCGGACGGGTCTGGCGTACGCGGCGTCATGGCGTCGCTTCCACCAACCGCGGTGTCCCCCGCAGCGCGGCCAGGTCGGGGGTTCCGATCGCGAACATCGCGATGCGCAGCGTCCGAACCAGGATGTCGATCTCCTCGACCACCGCCTCCGCCGACACGGCCGCGGCGCGGAGGAACGGGCCGGCCATCCCGGCCAGGCTGGCGCCGAGGGCGATGGCCTTGGCGACGTCGAGGCCGTCGCGCAGGCCCCCGCTGGCGATGACGGGAAGGTCCGGCGCGCCCGCGCGGACGGCCCGCAGGCTGTCCACGGTCGGGATCCCCCATCCGATGAACGCCCCGGCCACCCGGCGCTGCAGCTCGGTGACCGCGCGGTGCTTCTCGACCTCACTCCAGCTTGTCCCACCCGCGCCGGCCACGTCGATGGCGGACACGCCCGCGTCGCGCAACCGGCGCGCGTCGTCGGCGCTGATCCCCCACCCGACTTCCTTGGCGATCACCGGCACCCCGAGGCTCCGCGCCACGCCTTCGATGCGAGCCAGGAGGCCCGCCCAGCGTGTGTCGCCTTCGGGTTGCACGGCTTCCTGGAGCGCGTTGAGGTGCAGGATGAGGGCGTCCGCGCCGATCATGTCCACGGCGCGCCGGCACGCGTCGATGGTGTAGCCGTAGTTGAGCTGGACCGCCCCGAGGTTGGCCAGGAGCGGGATCGACGGCGCCACCGAACGCACCCGAAACGACGCGCTGGCGGCATCCGACTCCAGCGCCGCGCGCTGCGACCCGACGCCCATGGCCACGCCGCGGGCTTCGGCGGCCTCCGCGAGGTGGCGGTTGATCCGCTCGAGGCCGGCGGCCCCGCCCGTCATCGACGAGATCAGCACCGGGGCGTGGAACCGGCAGCCGAGGAACGTGCCATCGGTCGCGACGGCGTCGAGGTCGATCTCCGGGAGCGCGAGCGGCACAAAGCGGAGGCGCTCGAACCCCGTTGTCAGGCGGGAGTCGACCGCCTCCTCGAGGTTGATGCGCACGTGGTCGACCTTGCGGGCGGCCGTGGCCTGGCGGTCTGTCATGCGTGGGGGTGGGTCATGGCGCAACGAAACCGGGCGTCGGGTGTTGATACAGACGGTCGCGCCGGCGGCGCGCCACCGTCCCGCTCGCGGCCGGGCGGCCAGTATGGCGCAGGCGCCGGCAATCGTCAACCCCAGGGCGAATTGACGACCGGCAGGCGGGGCGTTATACTGCAAGCGTTGACGCGGCAGCGCGCATCCGGCCTGCACGGCAACCGCAGCTTGAACACGAAGGAGACAGGCAAGCATGGCCAGCATGACCCAGGACGAGGTCTTCGAGCGGGTGAGCGACATCGTCGCCAGCAGCCTCGGCAAAGACGCGTCGACGATTACGATGGACATGAACTTCAAGGACGATCTGGGCGCGGACTCGCTGGATCTGGCCCAGATGATCATGGACTTCGAGGAGGCCTTTGATGTCGGCAACATCGACGACGAGGCCGCGATGAACATCAAGACCGTCGGTGACGCGGTCCATTACATCCATGGGGAGCTCGCCGCGAAGTAGCCGGCTCCAGCGGATGCGATCGAGAAGGCCGGGCCCCGAGATGGGGACCGGCCTTCGTGTTATGGCCGCAGCGGCATGAGGGGGGCATGATCCCGGAGCGTTGGCTGGGCGTGGACGTCGGCGGGACGTTCACGGACTTCGTCAGCCTGGGGCCCGACGGGATGGTGGTCGTCAAGCGCCCGTCGACGCCCGCGGCGCCCGAGTCGGCGGTGGTGGCGGGGCTGGCGGACATCGACCCGGGTGGCCGGCAACCGGTGGCGCACGGCACGACGGTGGCCACCAACGCGCTGCTCACCGGTGGCGGCGCGCGCGTAGCCTTCGTCACCACCGCCGGCTTCGGCGACGTGCTGCGCATCGGGCGCGGCGAGCGTTCAGACCTCTACGCGCTCCAGCCCCGCCCGCGCCCGACCCTCGTCCCGCCGGAGCGTTGCGTCGAGGTCGACGAGCGTGTGGGCGCCGACGGCCACCCCGTGCGCCCGCTCACGACCGCCGCGATCGAGGCTGCCGTCGCGGCCGTCCGGCGCACGGACGCCGAAGCCGTCGCCGTGTCGCTCCTGTTCTCCTTCCTGTCCCCGGACCATGAGATCGCGCTCGGTGGGGCTCTGCGCGCAGCACCGGGCGTCCCGGATCACGTATCGCTGTCGGTCGACGTCCTGCCCGAGATCCGCGAGTACGAGCGGGCCAGCACCGTCGTCGTCAACGCCTACGTCGCGCCCGTGGTCTCCGGCTACCTGGCGCGGCTGGCGGGTGCCGTCGGCACCCGCGACGTCCGCGTGATGGGCTCGCACGCCGGCACCCTTCCGGCGGCCGTCGCGGCCCGGCTGCCCGTGACCACCATCCTGTCCGGCCCGGCCGCCGGCGTGCTCGGCGCGCTGGCCGTGGCCCGCCGCGCCGGGAGCCCGCGCATCATGACGTGCGATATGGGCGGCACGTCGACCGACGTGGCCCTGTGCGACGACGCCGTGCCGTACACGGCGTCGACGGCGATCCGGGGCTTCCCCGTACACCGCCCGTCGGTCGCCGTCCACACCATCGGCGCGGGTGGGGGCTCGATCATCCGTGTCGACGCCGGCGGCGCCCTGAGGGTGGGGCCCGCGAGCGCCGGCGCGGAGCCCGGACCGGCGGCCTACGGCCGCGGCGGCCGCGCGCCGACGCTGACCGACGCGCATGTCGTCGTCGGGCGGCTGCCGGCCGACACGCGCCTGGCGGGCGGCATTCGGCTCGACGTCGAGGCCGCCCGGGCCGCGCTAACGCCGCTCGCCTCCGAGCTCGGGATGCCCGTCGAAGCGGTGGCGTGGGGCGCGATCCGGGTGGCCAACGCCACCATGGAGCGCGCGTTGCGCCAGGTATCGGTGGAGCACGGCCACCACCCGCGCGACTTCGCGTTGCTGCCGTTCGGCGGCGCCGGCCCGCTGCACGCGTGCGAGCTGGCCGCCGCGCTCGGGATGCGGCGCGTCCTCGTGCCCGCCGTTCCCGGGGCGTTGTCGGCCGTCGGGCTGGCCACCGCCGCGCCGACGGCCATGACGTCGCGCTCGGTGCTCCGCGCGGCCGTCGCCGGCGGCGGCGCGGCTGACGCCGCGGCGTACGCCGCGGTGTTCCGGTCGCTCGAAGCCGAGGCCCTTGGCCTGTTGCCGCCCGCCGACCGCGCGCGCGCGACCACGGAGCGCCTGGCCGACCTGCGCTACGCCGGCCAGGCGTGGGAGATCACCGTGCCGTGGGCGGCGGGCGACGGCGCCGCCGGCCTGTTCGAGGTCGCCCATCGCCGCCGCCACGGCTATGCCCGCCCCGGCGTGCCGGTGGAGGTCGTGACGCTGCGGGTGCACGCCACGGCCGCCTGGGCGCCGCCCCTGCCGCCGCCGCCGGCCCTCGCCCCGCCGCGCGACCGTCGTGGCGACGTCGTGACCGCCGCCGGAGCGATGGAATCCGTGCCGTTGCGCGAACGGGCCAGCCTCCCGCCGGGCACGTCGGTTCACGGGCCGTGCATCTTGACGCAAGCCGACAGCACCACCTGGGTGGCACCCGGCTGGGCGGGAACGGTCGGGGCATGGGGGGATCTCGAGCTCGTCTCGGTGGTATAATCGGCGCCAGTCATGCCGATGCCCAATGCCCACGCCCCGCGCCCCAGCGCGCCGATCTCGCCGGTTGAGCGTTCGGTGGCGCTGCGGGTCGACGTGCAGCCGTTGCGCTGGGCCTGGGGCGCCACCTGGGCGTTCGCGTGCGGCGCGCTGGCCGCCACGGGCTCCCAGATCGACGGGAGCTGGCTGATCCGCGGCGTCGCCGCATGGTGGACCGTCGGGCCGGTCATGGGCGCGCTGTGGGCGCCC
>CAYQBA010000077.1:0-20600 GCA_964415605.1 uncultured Anaerolineales bacterium
ACAATTGCCGCGACAGGGATATCGGGCTGGTGAGCGAGGAGAAAATCATCGGCCAGGTGACGCCCGGTCCGGTGTTCACCACGGCCACGTTCATCGGGTTCATCCTCGGCGGCGTTCCCGGCGCCGTGGTCGCGACCGTCGGGATCTTCCTGCCCGCGTTTGTGTTCGTCGCGGTGTCCAACCCGCTCATCCCCCGCATTCGGGCCTCGGCGCGGATGGCCGGCCTGCTCGACGGCGTGAACGCGGCCTCGCTCGCCCTCATGACGGGCGTGACGGCGCGGCTCGGCCGGCCGCTGCTCGGCGACCCGGTCGCGGTGGCCGTGGCCGTCGCCGCGCTGATCGCGCTGGTGCGCTGCGGGGTCAACGCCACGTGGCTGGTCGCCGCCGGCGCGGCGATCGGCTGGCTGCGGGCCGGCGGACCCTGATGCGGCGCGGCGCGGTCCCCGCGGGGACCGCGCCGCGCCAACGGCCTCACGGTGCGGGCGCGGGCGCGGTCGGCCGCAGCGTCTGGGCAATCGCCTTCAGCGGCTCTGGGTTGCCGTAAGCCTGGAGCTGGTAGAGCTCGTCGCCGAGAATCGTGACGACGACGGCCGTGTCGCCGGCCATGGCGCCAGAGAAGCGCAGCCAGACGGCGCGCTCGCCGCCGGGCAGAAGCAGCTCTTCGGTCTCGACGTCCGGCCCGGCTTCGGCCTCGATTTGGGCCACCCGCGCGTCGAGGTCGAGCGGGAAGCCCTCGAGCGCCAGGACGTCGACCTTGGTCTGGTCGGACGGCACGCCGCCGCTCCCGGCGCCGGCCGACAGGTCGAACGAGCTGAGCATCGCGGTCTGACCGTTGTCGGACACGAACCAGTCGGCGGGGTGGTCAAGCGCGTACCCGAAGACGGTGTTGGTGAACGTGGCGGTCGCGCCAGCGGCCACACCCTCTCCGTCGGCCGGCTCGGCGGTCGCCTCGCCCGCGGGAGTCTCCGCCGCCTCGGTCCCGGCGGGCTCGGGCGGCGCGGGTGTGTCGCCGGCCGGCGCGGCGGTCGGCAGCGCCGCGGCGTCCGTGGTGGCCGCGGGGGTGTCCGCCGCCGAAGTCGCGGGCGCGGGCGGCTCGGGGAGATCGGTGGCGGGCGTGCAGCCGGCCGCGATCAGCAAGGCGGCGGCGATGACGAAGCCATGGGCGGTCATCGACGCGGCGACGCGGCGGCCGTTGGCGGCAAGGTGGTTCATGGCAGGGCTCGCTCCAGTGGGGATAGCGGGGAATTGTGGATCGACGCGCCGGGCATTGGTTCGCGTGGGCGCATGCCCGAGGCGGGAGCGAGATGATAGCCCGCGCCCCGGGTGTGTCAATCCGCCGCCTGTCCGCGCCGGCCGTCGCGAGCCCCCGTCACGTGCGGGTGGACATGCAGGCGCCGCGCGTTGCGGGCGCGATCAACCGCGAGCCCCGGCCACCCGCGCGTACACGTCGAGCAGCCGCTCCGCCGCCGCGGTCCACGTGAACCGCGCGGCGCGCGCCAGGCCGCGGTCGCGGCACGCGCGCCGCAAATCGGCATCGCCGTCCAGCCGCCGGATCGCATCGGCCAGCGCCGCGGCGTCGGTGGCCGGGACCATGAACCCGGCGTCGCCGACGACCTCGGGGAGCGACGAGTTGTCGGCGGCCACGACCGGCGTGCCGCACGCCATGGCCTCGAGCACCGGGATGCCGAAGCCCTCGTAGTGCGACGGGAAGGCGAAGACGCGGGCGGCGGCGTACAGCGCCGGCAGGTCGGCGTCGTCGACAAAGCCTGCCCAGTGGATGCGGTCGCGCGCCGGCGAGGCCGTGGCGGCGGCCAGCACGGGCTCGAACAGCCACCCATGGCCCCCCGCGACGACGAGGTGCAGGTCGGGGTCGCCTCGCGCCACGATCTCGAAGGCGCGGATGAGGCCGTCGAAGTTCTTGCGCGGCTCGAGCGTCCCGACGCCCAGCACGAACCGCCCGGGCAGGCGGTAGCGGTCGCGGACCCGCGCCAGCGCCGCGGCGTCGGCGATCGGCCGGAAGCGCGGCTCCACCCCGGCGCCGACGACGGTGATCCGCGCCGGGTCGACGCCCAGCCTCGTCTCGAGGTCGCGGCGCGTGCTCTCGGAGTCGGCCAGGACGTGCGCCGCGCGGGCGACGCTGCGCGGCACGGCGGCCGCGAGCCAGCGCCGCAGCGCGGGCACGGCGCCGGCCGGGTACGCCAGGAACGACAGGTCGTGCACCGTCACGATTCCCGGCGCCCGCCGCAGCGGCGGCAGCGTGAAGTCCGGCGCGTGGAACACGTCCCACGGGCCGGCCCAGGCGTCGAGCCACAGCGGCAGGTCCAGCCGGTGCCAGAGGATGGTCAGCCAGCGCTCGGGCAGCGGCAGGCGCCGCACGCGCGCATGGGGGGGCAGCGCCGGCAGCCGGCCGAGCGGCGCATCGCGCGCCACGACCAGCGTGAAGGCGTGCGCCCGCGCGGCGTCGAGCTCGAAGAGCGCTCCCGTAAGCCCGCGGGCGTAGCGGCCGATGCCGCCGCCCTGCGTCAGGGCGGGCGTGTAGAGGATGCCGACGCGCATGGAACCCGCGAGCCGTCGGTCAGGTCAGCGCGCGGCGCCGGCCCACGGCAACCACAGCGCGGCCGCACGGCAAAAGCGGATCCCGTCGGCGTCGACGCGCGCTGTGGCCGGGCAGAAGCGGAGCGCCACCGTCGCCGGAGCGCTGCGGGCGCCGCCGGCGTCGACGGCGGCAAACGTCACGCGGTCATCGACCGGCGCGCTGGCGGCCGCGGCGGGTGGGGCGATGAGCCAGGCGGACCCTTGCCGGGTCAACGTCGCCACCGCCGGGCCGTCGACGACCTCGACGGAGACCGGATCGCCGTCGGGGTCGGCCGCGGGCAGGTCGATCAGGACCGGGTGCTCGCCGGGCAGGTCAGCGGCGTAGCCGAACGCCTCCGGGGCGGCCGGGCCGGCGGGGCGCGCCGCGCCGCCGGCAAAGGCCACTTCGACGGCGCGCGGTGCGCTCACGGCAGAGCGGCGATCGCGGTAGCGCGCGACCACCTGGATCGCCGCCTTGCCCGCACCGAGGACGTCGCCTGCGACCTGCACGGTCAGCGCCGGCCCGGGGGCGGCCGCGAGCACACGGCCGTTCTGCACGAGCTCGAGCTGCGTCGTCGCGTCGGGGTTGTACCCCATCGACCGCGCGGCGACGGTGAACAGCGTGTCGCGGTCGCCCGCTGGGGGCTGGACCGCGACGTCGACCCACCGGCCGTGGTTGCTCACCACGAGGGCGCCGCGCCAGCGGCCCTGGGTCCGGATCGGGTGCGCGTCGCGCGCCACCACGCTCAGGTCGTGGTGACCGTCGTCGAGCGCCCGGGTGTCGATGTCGAAGACCCAGCCCGGAGCGCCGGAGGCGACGCGCACGCCGTCGACGAGGACAGCGACGTCGTGGACGGCGCCGCCGGGCCGGCCGGGGGTTACGCGCGGCACAGTGCGCAGTCGGCCGCTGGCGACGGTAGGGAGATCGGTTACCTCTACGCCCGGCGGCACCGCGAAGGGCTGGGTGAGGGGGTCGCCGTAGAACAGGCTCTGGAATGCCGTCCACGCCACGCTGCGGAAGAGCGCCTCGCCGAGCGCCATGCCGGCGAAGTAGCGGGCGTGCAGCTCGGGGTCGGGGAACTTGCCGCCGGTGCACGGCTCCTCGACGGTCCCGAGCGAGCCGCTGGCGCCGGCGGCGACCCACTGCGACAGCTTGCCCTGGCTGCTGGAGTCGAACGTCGCCGCGTAGCTCGTCAAGTGGTCGGCGAAGGCGCCGGGCAGGAGGTCGACGTCGGCGCCGACGACGGCGGGGTCGGTGATGCCGGTCAAGATGCCCAGAGCATCGCGCCGGCCGAGCGGCAGCGTGCCGTCCAGGGCCTCGGCCTGCCCGCCCATGGCCTGGATGGCGTCGACGGTGCCGGGGAACCGGTCGCGGCGGTAGCTGCGGACGGCGTCGGCCGTCGTCATGAAGTAAAACGTACCGTCGGGCCGGGAGTGGTCGGCCCGCGCGCTGCGGTCGATCAGGCGGGCGATCTCGTCGACGGTGTTGCCGCGCTCGCCGGTGTAGCCGAGCATGAACCCGATGCGGTAGCGGCGCGCGCCGGGCACGCTGCTGGGAGCGCCGGCGAACCACGCGGTCTGGCTGTCGAAGGCCAGCTCGTTGTCCGGGCGGTCGAAGACGGACCGATAGTACCGGTTGGGGGTCTGGTCGAACATGCGCCCGGCGAGGATCTCATCGGCGATCGGCATGAACGTGTAGGCCGACGAGGTCGAGATGCGGTTGACCGCGATGCACGGCGTCGACACGAGGCCGGGCATCGGCATGAAGAACGGCCCGCCGGGCGCCACGACGACGAAGTCGACGTGGTCGGCGAGGCCGCGCGCGGCGAGCTCGCCCTCGAGGGCCGGGCGCTGGAACGCCGCGAACGCGGCAAAGTCGGCGGCCGTCGCCGGCATGTGCACGACGTTGGACGCCGGGATGCCGCGCGCCCGCTGGTACAGGTGGCCGAGGTAGAGCGACACGGGGTCGGCCGGGTCGACGATCACCACGGCGTTTTCGGGGCCGCCGCCGGCATGAGCGGCACCCGGCACAAGGATGGACGCGACGACGGCGATGGTGATCGCGAGGACGGTGGTCACGCGCCGTGCGGCGCGTGTGGGGCGTGGCGCTCGCGGGCTCACGGGCAGCTGCACGGCGTGCCGCCGCACTTGGGGCAGCCGGCGGCGTAGTAGGTGGCGGCGTCCTCGAGGTCCACGCCCATCTGGCTGGCGAGCGTGACGAGCCAGGCGAACACGTCGGCCATCTCGAGGCGCAGGCGCGCGGGATCGCGGGGCTCGCGGCGCACCTCCTTGGCGAGCTCGCCGACCTCCTCGGTAAACCACACGAAGGTGCGGTCGACCCCACGCGCGGCGTCGCGCTCGAAGTAGATGCGCTCGATGGTCGCCTGGAACTCGCGGATCGTCATGGATCTGCAACCTCTCCCCCGCCGCGGAGCGCGGCCGGCGCGCGCCAGTCTACGGGCGCCGCCGCGGATTGTCAAAGCGCGCCGGCCCGGGCTAAACTCCGCGGCATGTCGCTCATCAGGCACGCGCTGCGGGCCTTGGACCGCCGGATTGGGATCGGTCTCCTGGCCGTCCTCACCGCCTTCACGGCCGTGATCGTCAGCACATGGGGCATGGTCTACCACGGCTGGCCGGAGTGGCTGCAGTCGGTCTTCCTCGCCGGGTTCATCGGGGGGTTCACCGACACCGTGGCCATCCACATGCTGTTCACGCGCGTGCGGTTCCTGCCGGGCTCGGGGGTGCTGTTGACGCAGCGCGACGCCATCATCGCGTCGCTGGCCGGCACGATGGAGCGGCACATCCTCAACCCGCAGCTGATCGAGCGCAAGGTTCAGGCGCTGGCGGCCAACCTGGACCGGGCGCGGCTCGTGTCCACCGCCAACGCGCTGGTGGACGAGGTCCGGCCGGACCTCATCGCGTTCATCAACGCCCCGGAGCAGCGCGCGCAGATCACGGCGGCGATCCGCCGCGAGGGCGGGTTCTGGGGCGACATGGCGCACGCCATCGGGGTGGTGACGTACGACACGGTGGCGGACCGGATCTGCCAGGGGCTGACGCGTCAGATGCTGGCGTTCCGGATCGACGAGCCGATGCTCGACCGGGCGCTGGCGTCGGTCGGCTCTTTGGACGACTTCCTCCTCCGCCCGGGCAACCCGCTCGTCCGCAAGCACTACGGCAGCGACCAGTCGCTGATCCAGCTCGTCTTCGACAAGCTCGACGCCAAGGCGCTGGTGGTCGAGCGGCTGTCGGCCTACGACGCCACGCAGATCCGCGACATCATCGCCGACAACATCCGCGAGCACATGGCCTGGCTGCAGGTGTTCGGGGTGGTGCTGGGCATGTTGATCGCCACGGTCATCGAGCTGCTTAACGTGCTCGTGCATCGCTGACGCGTGGGCGGGTGAGGCGGCGGGGTGCCGGGGCCGGGTGGGACACGGTCGCTTGCCAAGCTACTCGGCGACCCGTCAGCCCAGGACAGTCGATGGCACCGACCGAAGCCTCGACCGCGCGGCCGCCCGTCAGTTGGGCATCAGCGCGCCGAAGAACGCGAACACCAGCCCGCACATGGCGAACATCAGGCCGCAGGCGAAGGGCAGCCCGAAGATCAGGACGAGGAGCACCACGGGCAGGGACGCGCGCTCGCCGTTCTCGTCGGGAATGATGACCCAGCAGAGCAGGTATGCGAGGATCCCGGACCCGCCGAAGAAGGTGAAGAGCACCCAGGCCAGGCGGACGAGCACGGGGTCGAGCCCGCCGGCGCGGGCGAGGCCGGAGCAGACGCCGGCGAGGACGCGGTCGTCGTGCGGTCGGGTGATGGATCGGTTCATGGCGGCAACTCTCCGTCGTCGTGGGGTGCGCGGGTCACCGGATCCACCCGCGTTCACCGTGGTTTACGGGCATGGGGCGGAGGGAGTTGCGGGCAAGCGAGGATGGAGCCGGTAGCCGGTCGGTTGGTTGCCTGGCGGGAGGCCGATCGGCGACCATCACCGCTGGCGGGGTCAGCACCGGGACGGACGGCCCAGGCGGCTGGCCAGCGGCGTCCCGTGAATCTCAGCACCGGCGCCGCCCCAGCAGCGCCACGACGAGCCCGGCGACGGCGCCGAAGAGCGCGGCGCGGCCGGGCGTCAACAGCACCTTGACGTTCTCGCCGTCGATGCCGCCGGTCGCGCACAGCAGCACGAGACTGTCCTTGGCCCGCACCTCGCCGGCCGCCAGCGCCACGACGAGCGAGTCCGCCACCTCGACGCGCTCGCCGGTCACGCTGACGGCGACCGCGTCGCGCACGTTGGCGGCGGGCGACGCGGCGGCGTCGGTCCCGTCGGCCGAGGTGGGGCGGATGGCATCGGCGGTGTCGGCCGCAGGAGGGCCGCTCCCGGTCGCCGTGTCGACTGGAGACCCACCGTCCGCGGCCTCCGGCGTGGCAGGGGGGTGATCAGGTACCGCCGACGGTGTCGTCTTCTCAATGTCGTCCATGCCCGCGCTCCTGGCAGTGCAACGGCGACGGGCCTCGCGGCGCATGGGAAAGAACGTGGAGCCGCCGAGGCGTGAGCCGATTGTGCATGGCAGTATAGCGTTGAGGAGTTGGTGGTCCAACCAAGTGGCCCGTCCACACCAGGCGCAGGCACACGCCTCGGCACAGGTGTCTCATGGCAGGATCGAGCCATGAGGCTTGCCTCTGACGCCAACTGACAGCCCAGCCGCCCCTTTCCGCGCCCCAGCCCTCACCTCAGTTGACCCCTCACGTGCCCCGGCTCTAGAATCGCCGCCCAGCCGCTTCCCGCGCCACGCCGCCCCGATGGAGGAACCCGCATGGGTGAGAAGACCCTGTCCGCCGAGGCCGACAAGGCCACCCTGCGCCGGTTCACCCAGCACGTGCTGGGCGACCTGCGCGCCCTCGAGCAGATCATCGCCGAAGGCCTCATCGAGCATGACGTCCGGCGCATCGGCGCCGAGCAGGAGATGTTCATCGTCGACGGCCGCTGGCGGCCCGCGCTCGCCGCGCGCGACCTCCTCGCCGCCCTGAAGGACCCCCACTTCACCACCGAGATCGCCCTGTTCAACCTCGAGGCCAACCTCGACCCCCTCGTGTTCGGCGGCGACTGCCTCCGCCAGATGGAGACCGCTCTCGACGGCCTCGTCGCCCAGGCCCGGGCCGCCGCGGCCACCCAGGGCCTCGACATCGTCCTGGCCGGCATCCTGCCCACGCTGCGCAAGTCCGATCTCGGCATGGAGAGCATGGTGCCCGAGCCGCGCTACTACGCCCTCGCCAGCGCGCTTGACCGCCTGCGCGGCGGCGCCTTCGAGTTCCACATCAAGGGAGTCGACGAGCTCATCCTCCAGCACGAGAGCGTCATGCTCGAGGCGTGCAACACCAGCTTCCAGACCCACTTCCAAGTCGCCCCGCACGAGTTCCCCAACCTCTACAACATCGCCCAGGTCGCCGTCGGCCCCGTCCTGGCCGCCGCGTGCAACGCCCCCCTCCTCTTCGGTCGCCGCCTGTGGCACGAGACCCGCATCGCGCTCTTCCAGCAGTCCATCGACACCCGCAGCTCCATGGACCACCTGCGCGAGCGCAGCCCCCGCGTGACCTTCGGCAACCGCTGGGTCCGCCGGTCCGTCCTCGAGCTCTACCGCGAGGACGTCGGCCGGTTCCGCGCCCTTCTGGCCACCGACCTCACCGAGAACCCCTTCGCCGTCCTGGCCGCCGGTCAGACCCCCAAGCTCCAGGCGCTGACCCTCCACAACAGCACCGTCTACCGCTGGAACCGCGCCTGCTACGGCGTGACCGGCGGCAAGCCCCACCTGCGGATCGAGAACCGCGTCATGCCCGCCGGCCCCACCGTGCTCGACGAGGTCGCCAACGCCGCCCTGTGGTTCGGCGTGGTGTGCGGCCTGTCCGACGCCCATCCCGACATCACCACCGTCATGCGCTTCGACGACGCCCGGCTGAACTTCCGCGCCGCCGCCCGCCACGGCCTGCGCGCCCAGTTTCACTGGCTCGAGCACGAGACCATCCCGGCCCAGACCCTGATCTGCGACCGGCTCGTGCCGCTCGCCGCCGAGGCGCTTGCCCATCGCGGCATCGACGCCGCCGACATCGAGCGCTACCTCGGCGTCGTCGACCGGCGCGTCCGCGCCGGCGTCAACGGCGCGGAATGGGCCCTGCGGTCGTTCGACGGGATGGCGCCGTACGGCAGCCTCAGCGCGCGGCTCAACGCGCTGACGGCCGCCATGGTCTCCCGGCAGAAGACGGGCCGGCCGGTGCACGAATGGGAGCCCGCCCACCTGGACGAGGGCGGGAGCTGGCAGTACTCGTTCCACAAGGTCGAGCAGTACATGACCACCGACCTCTTCACCGTGCACGAGGACGAGCCCATCGAGCTCGTGGCCAACCTCATGGACTGGGAGCGCATCCGCCACGTCCCGGTCGAGGACCACGCCCATCGCCTCGTCGGCCTGGTGTCGTACCGGACGCTCCTGCGCCTCCTCGGCGGCGGCCTGGCCACCGGCGAAAAGGCCGGCATCCCGGTATCGGAGATCATGCACCGCGACCCCATCACCGTCCCGCCCGAGATGCCGACGCTCGACGCCATCCGCCTCATGCGCGATCGCCAGGTCGGCTGCCTGCCCGTGGTCAAGAACGGCCAGCTCATCGGCATCGTCACCCAGGGCGACTTCATGGACGTGGCCAGGGACCTCCTCGAAGCCAAGCTGAAAGAGACCGGCGCGTAACCCGGCCGCGGCCGCGAACGCCGGGGCGCGGCCGTATAATTCAGCGTGTCAATGATCTCGACGATCCCCACGGCCGAGGCCGCGCGCGCCACGGCTCCGAGCCGCCACCGCCCGTCCGCGCACGAGATCGGCCGCTACGGCACCGCGGCCGCCGGCACGCCGACGCTGATCGTGGTCGCCGCCCTGCACGGCAACGAGCCAGCCGGGATGGTGGCGGCTCGCCGTGTGCTGGCACGCCTGGCACGCGACGAGGCGCCGCTGCGCGGCCGGCTGATTGCGCTCGCCGGCAACCTTCCCGCGTTGACCGCCGGGCGCCGCTTCATCGACCGCGACCTCAACCGGGCCTGGACCTCCGACGGCATCGCGGCCGCCATCGGCGCCGGCGCCGATGGCCCCTTCGAGACCTCCGAGGACGGCACGCTGCGGGACCTGGCGGCCGACCTCGGCGCGGCGATTGCGGCCGCCCCGGGGACGGTGCACGTCATCGACATGCACACGACGTCGTCGCGCAGCGCGCCGTTCCTCCTCGTAGCCGACACGCTTGCCAACCGGGCCTTTGCCCGCGCCTTCGGCCTGCCGATGGTCCTCGGCCTCGAGGAGCAGATCGAGGGCACGATGCTCAGCCACCTCGGCGCGTTGGGCTGCGTGTGCCTCGGCGTCGAGGGCGGCCAGCACGACGCCCCGGTGGCGGCGGAGAACCTCGAGGATCTGCTGTGGGCAGCGCTGGCCGAGCTGGGCATGCTGGCCGCGGGCGACGCGCCGGACCTGGCCGCCAGCCGCGCGCGGCTGGTCCAGGCTCGTGGCGACGTGCCGGCGGTCCTCGAGGTCCGGCACCGGCACGCCATCGCGCCGGTCGACGCGTTCCAGATGCGGCCCGGCTTCGTCAACTTCCAGGCCGTCCGCGCCGGCGACCTGTTGGCCCACGACCGCAACGGCCCCGTGCGCGCCGCCGAGTCCGGCCGGATCCTCATGCCGCTCTACCAGGGCCAGGGTGAGGACGGGTTCTTCATGACCCGCGCCATCGACCCGCGCTGGCTGGGCGTGTCGGCCGCCCTGCGGCGGCTCCGCGTGTGCCGCCTCCTGCCGCTCCTGCCCGGCGTGCGCCGGCACCCCGAGCTGCCGGCGACCCTCGTCGTGGACACCCGCGTGGCGCGGCTGTTTCCGCTGCAGGTGTTTCACCTGCTGGGGTATCGAAAGCTTCGCTGGGTGGACCGGCGCCTGCTCGTCAGCCGACGCGAGCCGGCGGGGCGTTGAGGGCGTGACGCATGGTGTTTGGCGCCGCTACGACAGTGCCCACCCCGGCGCCCCGCGCCCCCCGCGACGGACCGCGATCGTAGCGGCCACGTTGCCCACCGCTACTCGCCGATCGCCTCGACCTCGCCCGTCGCAACCCACCAGGCGCCGACCACGACCAGCGCCGTCAGCGTCAGCCCCAGCACGAGCCCGACGGCCCACAGCGGCGTCGCCTCGCGCAAGACCGTGAAGCGCGAGGTCGCCGCCGGGAGCGCCAGCGTCATGCCCGCCACGAAGCTGTAGCCGCCGTAGAGCACCAGGCTCAGGCAGCCCACGTCCGGCGTTAGCATCTCATGCGGGGTGTCCCAGCGCAGGTTGGGCCGCGCCGCGCCGATCGCCAGGTTGATGGCGACAACCCCGGCGCCGAGCACCACCATCACGAACCACGCGTAGGCCACCAGGCCCGGCTCGAAGGCGCCGAGCATGGCCGCGCCGATCGGGCCGCCGAACGTCCGCGCGTCGCTGAACGCCCGCGCCGCCTCCAGAAGCCCGATGAGGCCGCTGCCGAGCAGCACGTACGGAATGTACGCCACCAGGAACTTGGCCGCCACGAGCTCGCGGCGGCTGATCGGCGCACCCTTGACCAGCCAGTATGCCTTGCCCTCCAGCGAGAACGCCGTCAGGCCGAAGCGCGACATGATCATGGCGCTGACCCCGGTCGCCACGGCGCCGGACAGCATGACCAGGAGCGGCGTCGTGAACGCGTGCGCCACGTCGCTGCCCCCGATGCGTACCGGGTAGAGGAGCTGCTGCAAGACGAAGAACACCCCGATGGCCAAGGGCGACAGGACCTGCGCCATGCTCGTCAGGTCGCGCGGGATCACGCGGAAGTCCTTGCGCATCACCGCGACCACCGGCGGCGAGAGCCACCGGAACCAGCCCGACGGCCGCCCGAGCGCGGCCGCGTCCTCCACCCGCGCCCACGGCAGCCGGCTCCGACGCTTGAGGTCGCGGTGCGCGGTGGACTGCATGTGCAGCCAGCTCTCGTAGTACACCGTGTCCGACACCCAGACGAGCGGCACGATCGCCACGAGCGCCACCACGACGGCCAGTCCAAGCCAGGTGGCCGCATCGGTCCACTGACCGCGGCCGGCCGCCGTCACGGCCGTCGTGAGCCACTCGGCCGGCGAGTACGGGGCGCGTAGGCGCTCGAGGAATGTGACCATGTCGCTCAGCGTCACGGCCTCGCGCAGCTGGCGCGCGCCGCCGGCCACCAGGGCCAGCGACAATGTCATCGCCACCACGATGAGACCGACGACCTCGCCGAGCCGCTGGGCCGATACCCGCAGGACGATCAGCACCACCGCGACCGCCCCGATCGACACCGGCAGGAGCGGCAGCACGGCCAACGCCGCCAGCACGGCCGCGTAATAGCCGCGGCCGTAGCTCATGGCCATGCCGTGCCCCACCAGCGGCACGAGCGTCACGCCGAGGATCACGCCGTGCGCCGGGACGAGCCCGCCGAGCAGCTTGCTGGCGAACACCGCCCGGCGCGAGATCGGCGCCGTCAGGAGGAGGTCGAGGTCGCGCGACAGGTAAAGGGCGGCCAGCGCGACGGTGAAGCTGACCATGAAGCTGAGCATCACCCCGCCGGTGAACGCCGTGGCCACGATCACGTCGGCTTGCGGCGCCTGCTCGGTGCCGACCAGGTTGACGATCAGCCGCGTCATGACGTAGCTCACGGCCAGCGACGCCAGGGCCAGGAACACCACCGCCGCCGCGACGACGGCGTACATCACGCGCCGCCAGCGCGCGCTGCGCCGCAGGCCGTTCCACGCGATCCGCCAGCGCGCGGCCATCAGGCGCGCGACGGTCCGCCCGAAGTCGCGCTCGCCGCCGCCGGTCAGGGTCGCCGGCGGCCCGGCCGCGCCCGCGGCCGCGGTCTCGGGGGGCGACATGTCAGCGCAGCATCGCGGCGATCTCGGTCTCGGCGGCCCCGCCGGTCAGCTCGAGGAAGATGTCCTCGAGGCTTGCCGAGCGGTCGGCCTGCCGGTGCAGGTCCTCGACGCTGCCGAGGGCGATGAGCCGCCCATGGTCGATGATGCCGATCCGGTCGCACATGCGCTCGGCGATCTCGAGGATATGGGTCGAGAGGAACACCGTGGCGCCGCGGTTGGCCATCTGGCGCAGGATGTCGCGCAAGAGGCGCGCGCTCCGCGGGTCCAGGCCGACCGTCGGCTCGTCGAGGAACAGGACCTTGGGGTCATGCGCCAGGGCCGCCGCCAGCACCGTCTTCTGGCGCATCCCGTGCGAGTAGCCCTCGATGAGGTCGTCGGCTCGGTCGGCGAGCCCGAACGGCGGGAGCAGCTCGTCGATCAAGCGGTCGACGCGTTCGGGCGCGACCCGGTACAGGCCGCCAACGAAGTGGATGAACTCACGGCCGGTCAGCTTCTCGTACAGGTACGGGGTGTCCGGGAGGTACGCGATGCGCGCCCGTGCCGCCAGCGGATCCTCGGCCAGGTCGATGCCGTCGATCCGCACCCGGCCGGCGGTGGGCCGCAGGAGCCCCACAAGCATCCGGATCGTCGTGGTCTTGCCGGCCCCGTTCGGGCCGAGGAAGCCGAAGATCTCGCCCGCAGGCACCTCGAGGTCCAGCCCGTCGACGGCGGTAAAGGCGCCGTAGCGTTTGGTCAGCTGCTCCGCCTTGATCAAGAGGACACGTCTCCTTTCCGGGTCGGGTCGCCGCGCCCGGAGCACCGGGTCAGGTGGGATCGCCCCGCCGCATCCGTTCCGTGCGGGCGGCGGGCCATGCACGAAGGGCGCAGCCATGCTGCGCCCCTCACCTCCGCGTCGCCTTCCGCCCAGCGTGCCGGGCGGTCCGTCAGGCCGCCGTGGCGCTCGCCTCGGCGCGGCCGCGGCCGAACCAGCTCCGCCACTCGCGGTTCTCCCACACGACCAGGAGCTGGGCCGCGTTGAAGATCGACGAGTAGGTGCCGCTGATGATCCCGACGATCAGCCAGAACACGAAGCTCTTGAGCTGCCCCTGGCTGTACACGAAGATCGCGAACAGCGTGAAGAGGGCGGTGAGCTGGGTGTTGATCGAGCGGTCCAGCGTCTGCACGATCGAATGGTTGACCACCCGCTCGAACGACAGGCCTCGCATGCGTCCGACGTTCTCGCGGATCCGGTCGAAGACCACGATGGTGTCATGCACCGAGAAGCCGATGACCGTGAGGAGCGCCGTGAGGAACAGCGCGTCGACCTCCCACTTGTAGAGCACGCCCATGATCGACGCCAGGCCGACGACAACCAGCACGTCGTGCAGCATGGCGACAACGGCGCAGACGCCGTAGCGCACCGGATGCGGGACGTTGCGGAACACGAACGTCAGGTACATCAGGATGCCGATGGCCGCCAGCGCGACCGCGACCATCGCGTTGCGCGTCACCTCGGCGCCCACCGACGGGCCGACGTCGGTGAACTGGATCTCCTCGAACTTGCCGAGGGCGGCCTCGATCGCCGCGTAAAGGTCCTGCTTGAACGCGGTCTGCTCCTTGCCGGCCGACTCGGCCTGCTCCGACAGCGACCGCGAGCGGATCTGGTAGCGCTTCTCGCCGGTCGTGGGATCCTCCGCCTCGACGACTTGCGGCGCGGCCTCGAAGCCCTGCGCCTGGAACACCTCGGCCAGCTTGGCCTCGACGTCGGTCTGCGGCGCCTCGAACTTGAGCTCCATCAACGTGCCGCCGGTGAAGTCGATCGACCTGGGCAACCCGTAGCGCACGAGCGCGACGAGCCCGGGCACGACCACCAGGGCCGAGACGATGAAGTACCAGTAGCGATGCTTGACGATGTTGAACACGAGATGCTCCTGCGGGTCGAGCCCGATCAGTCGTCGGTGGCGGGGCCGGCGTTGGACCCCATGAGGATGCGGACCAACCCCCGAAGGAGGTCGGAGTTGGTCAGGATGCCGACCACCCGGCGCTGGTCCACCACCGGGACCGCACCGATCTGGTGCTCGAAGATCAGGTTCGCGGCTTCCGAGATCGAGGTGTCCGGGTCGACCGACACCACGTCGGTGCTCATCACCTCGTCGACCGACACGCGCGCCATCAGCTCACGGACCTCGGTCGGCTCGAGCATGGTGAAGGGCGAGGGCCAGGCCTCCATGACGTCGCCCCACGAGACCACGCCGACCAGCTCGTTGTCGCTGCCCACCACCAGGAGCCGCCGGATGTCATCGTGCTCCATCTGGGCGCGGGCCTCGGCCAGCGACGTCCCGGACCGGACGGTGATGGGGTTGGGCGTCATCCAGTCGCGCACCAGGGCATTCTCAGTCATCGGCGAGACCTCCAGTCTTGCGCCGGGCCGGGCGGGGGGCCGCCGCGCGGCTCCCGATCGGACCGGTCCGGTGATGGGCGTGGCGCACGCCCGGCGGCCGCCTAGAAGCCGAACAGTATCCTCAGTCGGCGGTCTTCAAGCGTGCTCACGTCCGTCTCGTGGAGCACCAGGCGATTGCTGATCTTGAGCAGCGTGCGGGTGACGGTGATGGCCGTGAAGAGCGACACCCCGACCCCGATGGCCAACGTGACGGCGAAGCCCTTGACCACGCTGGCGCCGAACTGGTTGCCGAACCAGAACAGGATCACGCAGGTGATCAACGTCGAGAAGTTGCTGTCGCGGATGCTGAGCCAGGCGCGCCCGAAGCCGATCTCCATGGCCGAGCTGATGCGCCGGCCGGCGCGCAGCTCTTCCTTCATTCGTTCAAAGATCAAGATGTTGGCGTCGACCGCCATGCCGATCGAGAGCACGAAGCCGGCGATGCCCGCCAGCGTCAGCGTGACCGGGAACATCCGGAAGATCGTCAGCGACAGGAGCGCGTAGAGCGCCAGGGCGAGCGTGGCCAGGACGCCGGGCATGCGGTAGTAGAGGACCATGAAGATGACCACCGCGAGGAGCCCGATGAGCCCCCCGGTGATGGCGGCCGACACCGCCTCGCCGCCCAAGGTCGGGCTGATCCGGCTTTGCCCGACGACCTTCAGCGGCACGGGCAACGAGCCCGACGTGATCTGCGCCACGAGGGCCTCCGCCTCGGCCTGGGTGAATCGCCCGGTGATCTGGCCGTTGGCGGTGATCGTGCTCTGGACGGTGGGGGCGGAGATGATCCGCTTGTCCAGGGCGATGGCCATGATCTCGCCGATATGGCCGCTGGTGTAGCGCTGCATGCGCTGTCCACCCTCGGTCGACAGCACGAAGTTGACCACCACGCCCTGCAGCGGATCGAAGCCGACCGACGCGTTGCTGACGTAGCCGCCAGTCATCACCGTCGGATAGATGGTCTGCAGCTTGGCGGGCGGCTGGGCACCGGTGGCCCCGGTGGTCGTCACCGCGGCGGTGTTGGTCAGCGATGCGGTGGTCGTGACGGCGTCGGTCGCCGCGGCGCCGGAGCCCGACGCGGCCCCCTCGGCGCCAGCCGCCGCGCCCTCGATCGGGGCGTTCGGGTCGCCGAGGAACGGCTTCTGGTTGTCGGCCGGCAGCTCGTCGAACAGCACCGGGTACGTCGTGGTGACCACCGTGTCCGGCAGGAGGTTCTGGTTGCCGGCATAGATGAACTCGAGCAAGGCCGTCTCGCCGATCGTCTTCACCGCCAGGTCCGGGTCGGCCACGCCGGGCAGCTCGACGACGATCTTGTCGTCGCCTTGCGTCCGCACGTGCGGCTCGGTGACCCCCAGCGCGTCGACGCGGTTCTGGATGATCGTCTTGGCCGCCTCGAGCTCGGCCGGGCCGTACGTCTGCCCTGGCTTGAGCTTGGACGTGTCGGCCTGGAGCAGGACCTGGAGACCCCCCTGGAGGTCGAGGCCCTCGCGCAGCGCCAGCGATCGCGTCGACGGGTCGTCGCCCTGCCATGTCAGCAGGCTGCGCACGGCGCTGGGGTGCTCGTAGCCCGGCTGGACGAAGCTCCAGTTCGCGAAGACGGCACCGGCCGTGAGCACGACGATCAACCCCAGCATCAGGGGTGTGCGGTCCTTCATGATCTCTCCATCCTCCTCGGGGCAGTCAATCGTCTGGTTCAGGACACAGACAAACCAGCATTCTATCAGCGCCCCGGCGTGAACGCAAGCGCACCGGTAAGCGCCGGATCGCCAGCACGGGGAGCCCGCTTCGGTCGTCCGGCGCCTGCGTGCCTCAGTCCCGCGCCGCGTGGAGTCGGCGCGCGAGGGCCAAGGCCGCCTCCAGGTCGGTCACCTCGCCGTCGGCCTGCGCCTCCCGGAGTGCCGCCAGCAGGCGGCCGACCTCGGGCCCCGCAGGCAGGCCGAGGTCGGCCATCAAGACGTTTCCGGTGACCAGGGGGCGCGGCGCAACGACGGTGTCGAACCCGTCGAACCAGGCATCGAGCAACCGCGTGGCCACGCTGGCCAGCCCGGCGGCGCTCTCCGGCCGCCCCACGGCCTTCGCGGCGTTGTCGGCCAGCGACAGCAGGACGACGTCCACGCCCGCGTCGCCGGTGGCCCGGAAGAAGCGGTGCAGCATGCGCGGCGAGAGGGCCGGGTCGAGCGACAGGTAGAGCGGGCGCAGGTGGTGGCGCACGAGGGTGGCCAGATAGGCCTGCGCCGCGTGGCTCAGCCGGAGGCGCCGGGCGATGCGCGCGATCATCTCGGCTCCCACGTGGTCGTGCTGCGGGAAGCGGATCCGCCCAAGCGCGTCGTCGTACCACAGCGTGGCGGGCTTGCCGACGTCGTGCAGGAGCGCCGCCAGCCGCAGCCACAGCGCCCGGGTCGGGGGTGCCGGTGCATCGACGTCGGCCAGACGGGCCGCCAGCACGGTGCGTCGGGCGTCGATCACGCCGTCCCAGGCCGGGATGTCGCTCAGCCGCCACGCCGCCGCCAGCATCTCCCCCGTGGCCGCCGGCGCGCCGGCCAGCCGCCGCTGCATCCGCTCCATCGCCGCCAGCGCGGCCAACGAGTGCTCCGCCACGTCGCGGTCATGGGGCGGCGGCTGCGGCACGCCGCGCAGGCCGTCGACCTCGGGCAGCACCTCCGCCAGCAGGTCGAGCGCCGCCAGGCGGCGCACCTGCGCCGCCGCGTCATCGGCGGCGATGAGCCTGACCAGCTCGTCACGCACGCGCTCGCCGGCCGCGCTCCGCACGAGCGGGGCCCGGCCGCGAATCGCGCGCGCCGTCGCCGGCTCGATGTCGAACCCGAGCTCGGCCGCCAGCCGCGGCCCGCGCAGGAGGCGGAGCGGATCGGCCTCGAGCGCCGCGGCGCTGGTCATGCGCACGCGGCCCGCGGCGATGTCGCCGCGCCCGTCGAGGGGGTCGAGGACCGTCAGGCCGCGCGCCGCGTCCCGCGGACCGCCGGCTCCGAGGTCGAGCGCCGCCGTCTCGGCCAGCGGCATCGCCAACGCGTTGATCGTGTAGTCCCGCCCCGCCAGGTCGCCCGCGATGTCGGGCGCCGTGAGCCGCGCGATGTCCAGCGACGCCACCGCGCGGTGCGCGGACCACACGACTCGGGCCACGTCCCGCCCGGCATCGAGGACCACGCACGTGCCGTCGCTCGCGGCCGCCAGCGCGCGCGCCTGGGCGATGGCGTCGGCCGGCACCGCGATGTCGGTGTCGGCCGTGGCGCGCCCGAGGAGCCAATCGCGAAGCCGGCCACCGACCAGGTACGCCTCGGAGCCCGCGAAGTGGCGCCGGGCGACCACGAGCGGGTCGAGCCCGGCGCCACGCCGCGGATCTGGGGTCGAGCCGGGGTCCGTCATGGCGCGGTCATCGTGGCGCGCCGAGCCGCTACGCCCCAATCAGCCGCGCGACGATCGCGGCGATCTCGTCCGGGTGGCGCGCCACGTGGATCCCCGCCCGCTCGAACGCGGCGGTCTTTTCAGCCGCCGTCCCGGTACCGCCCGAGATGATCGCCCCGGCATGCCCCATGCGCTTGCCAGGCGGCGCCGTCCGGCCGGCGATGAAGCCGACGACGGGCTTGGTCACGTGGCGGGCGATGTAGTCCGCCGCGGCCTCCTCGTCGGTGCCGCCGATCTCGCCGATGATGACGATGCTCTCGGTCGCCGGGTCGGCCTGGAAGCGCGCCAGGACGTCGACGAACTTGGTGCCCTGAACCGGGTCGCCGCCGATGCCGACGGCCGTGGTCTGCCCGATGCCGCGCTCGGTGAGCGCGTACAGCACCTCGTAGGTCAGCGTTCCGCTGCGGCTGACCACGCCGACGGGTCCGGGGCGGACGATGTTGCCCGGGATGATGCCGACCTTGGCCTCGCCCGGCGTGATGAGCCCCGGGCAGTTGGGCCCGACGAGCGTGATGCCGCGCTGGACAAGCGAGTTGGTGACGACCAGCATGTCGTGCACCGGAACGCCCTCAGTGATGGTCACGATGAGCGGCACGCCGGCGTCGGCAGCCTCGAGGATGGCGTCGGCCGTGAAGCGCGCCGGCACGTAGATGACGCTGGCGTTGGCGCCCGTGGCGTCCACGGCGTCCGCCACGGTGTTGAACACCGGCACGCCGTGCACGGACTCGCCGGCCTTGCCGGGGGTCACGCCGGCCACGACCGGCGTGCCGTAGTCGACCATGTGGCCGGTGTGGAAAGCGCCCTCGCGGCCGGTGATGCCCTGCACGAGCAGGCGGGTGTGCTTGTCGACCAGGATGCTCATCGGGTCACCTCCCCGCCGCGGCGGCGACGGCCATCTGCGCGGCTTCGTAAAGCGTCGGCGCGGTCTGCATGTCGGCCCCGGCCAGGATGGCGCGCGCCTCGGCGGCGTTGGTCCCGACGATGCGCACGACGAAGGGGACGTCGGTGTCGATGTTGCCGAGCGCCGCGAGGATGCCGCGGGCGACCTCGTCGCCGCGCGTGATGCCGCCGAAGATGTTGACGAGCACGCTCTTGACCCGCGGGTCGCGCAGGATGATGCGCATCGCCGTCTCGACCTTGTCGGCCTGGGCGCCGCCGCCGATGTCGAGGAAGTTGGCCGGGCTCCCGCCGCACAGCTGCGTCACGTCCATCGTGGCCATGGCCAGGCCCGCGCCGTTCACGAGACAGCCGATCGACCCGTCGAGGTCGACGTAGTTGAGCCCGGCCTCGCGGGCCATGCGCTCGGCATCGGTCTCCTCGCCCGGGTCGCGCAGCGCCTCGAGCTCGGGCTGGCGGAAGAGCGCGCTGTCGTCGAGGTTGACCTTGCCGTCGAGCGCCATGAGGTCGCCGCCCTCCAGCACGACCAGCGGGTTGATCTCCGCCAGCGTCGCGTCGAGGTCTTGATAGGCCTGGTAAAGCTGCGCCACGATCCGCCCGAACTGCCCGGCCTGCGCGCCCGTCAGGCCGATGCCGTACGCCAGCCGCCGCCCGTGAAACGGCTGCAGCCCAACGAGGGGGTCGACGGTGACGCGCTTGATGGCCGACGGATCGGTGGCCGCAACCTCTTCGATGTCGACGCCGCCCTGGCGCGACGTCATGATCGTCGTCCGGCGCTGGCCGCGGTCGAGGACCACGGCCAGGTAGATCTCGCTGGCGATGGCGACGGCGGGATCGACGAGGACCTTGTGGACGGTGTGGCCCTTGATGTCCATGCCGAGGATCTCGGCCGCGCGGGCCTCGGCCTCGTCGGGACCGGCGGCGAGCTTGACCCCGCCGGCCTTGCCGCGCCCGCCGGTCAGGACCTGGGCCTTGACGACGACACGCCCGCCGAGGCGCGCGGCGATCGCGCGCGCCTCGGCCGGGGTGGTGGCCACCTCGCCGGCCGGCACGGGGATGCCGAAGCGGCCGAAGAGCCGCTTGGCCTGATACTCGTGGATGTTCATGTTGCCTCGGTGTGGCGCCCCGCGGCGCGCGGGCGCCGGGGCATCGAAGTCGAGCGTGGACGGCGGTGGCGCCGGCCCGGGGCGGGAGCCCGGGGGATTATATCACACGGCCGGGGGCGGGCCCCGTCCCCGCCCCCGGCCGTGTCGTCGTGCGCCGGCGTGCCGCCGCCGGGCGTCGCCTGCCGCCAGGCCGGCTACGGCGCCGCGGGCGGTGACGGCGCGTTGATGCCGCCCCCGGTCGTCGCGGCCGATCCGGCACCT
>CAYQBA010000078.1:0-20299 GCA_964415605.1 uncultured Anaerolineales bacterium
TCCCCTGGCCCCTTTGGGGGCGGGGGTGGCGAGCGAAGCGAGCCGGGGGTGGGGGGGGCCGTAGCGGCGCCGCCCACTCACCCAAGCTGTCCGCCCTCAAGCACAAAGGAGCCAGAGGACGGATGGGCTTTCGCCATCAAAGGAATGACAAGGGCGGTTGGCCTTCGGTCGTCACGAACGACATCGCGCCGTCGAACGGGGCGGCGCCTTACCGCGCCAGCACGGCCTCGCGCTCGAGCTTGGCCTGCTTCTCGACCTTCTGGCGCTTCTCGGCGTCGAGCTCGCGCTTGCGCAGGCGGATGCTGGCGGGCGTGACCTCGACGAGCTCGTCGGGGCCGATGTACTCGATGGCCTCGTCGAGGCTGAGCACGATCGGCGGGGTCAGCAGGATGCCGTCCTCGGCGAACGACTTGCGGTGGTTGGTGACGTGCTTCTTGCGGCAGACGTTGATGACGAGGTCGCCGGGCCGCGCGCGCTGGCCGATGATCATGCCGGCGTAGACGTCGATGCCGGGGCCGATGAACAGCGCCCCGCGCTCCTGGGCGGTGTCCAGGGCGTAGCTCGTCGAGACGCCGGTCTCGTGGGCGACCAGCGAGCCGGTCTCGCGCTGCTCGATCTCGCCGGCCCACGGGCCGTAGGCGTGGAAGAGGGTGTGCAGGATCCCGGTGCCGCGGGTCATGGTCAGGAACGCGTTGCGGAAGCCCAGGAGGCCGCGGGTGGGCATGACGTAGTGCAGGTTGACGATGCCCTCCTCGCCGGGATGCATGTTGCGCATCTCGCCCCGGCGGCGGCCGAGCATCTCCATGACCGGGCCCATGTAGGCCTCGGCCACCTCGACGTAGACGTCCTCGTAGGGCTCGTGCTTGTCGCCGTCGACGTCGTGGAGGATGACCTCGGGGTTGCCGACCTGAAGCTCGTAGCCTTCGCGGCGCATGGTCTCGATGAGGATGGCCAGGTGCAGCTCGCCGCGCCCGCTGACGAGGAAGGTGTCGGGGCTCTCGGTGTCCTCGACGCGCAGCGCGACGTTGCGCTCGAGCTCGCGGTACAGGCGGTCGCGCAGCACGCGGCTGGTGACGTACTTGCCCTCGCGCCCGGCGTAGGGGCTGTTGTTGACGATGAACGCCATCCGCACCGTGGGCTCTTCGACGGCGATGGGCACCAGCGGGCGGGGGTCGTTGGGATCGGTGATGGTTTCGCCGATGGCGACGTCCTCGAGACCGGCGACGGCGACGATCTCGCCGGCGTCGGCGGACTCGACGGGCAGGCGGCCGAGGTTCTCGAAGACGAACAGCTCGGCGATGCGGGCCTTGCGCGGGGCCGCATTGGGGGTGGCGATGGCGATGTCCTGCCCGCGGCGGATGGTGCCGGCCTGCAGGCGGCCCATGGCGATGCGGCCCTTGTACTCGTCGTAGTCGAGGTTGGTGACCATGAGCTGCAAGGGGCTCGCGGTGTCGATGGCGGGGCCGGGGAGGTCCATGATGGCGTCGAACAGCGGCCCGAGGTCGGCGCCGCCGTCGATGGGGCTGCGGCTGGCGTGACCGGACAGGGCGCGGGTGTACACGACGGCGAACTCGGCCTGGGCCTCGGTGGCGCCGAGGTCGATGAAGAGGTCGAAGGTGGCGTCGACGACCCATTCGGGCCGGGCGTTGGGGCGGTCCATCTTGTTGACGACGACGATGGCGCGGTGGCCGAGCTCGAGGGCCTTGCGCAGCACGAAGCGGGTCTGGGGCATCGGGCCCTCGACGGCGTCGACGAGGAGGAGGACGCCGTCGACCATGTTGAGGACGCGCTCGACCTCGCCGCCGAAGTCGGCGTGGCCGGGGGTGTCGACGACGTTGATCTTGACGTTGCCGCGCCGGATGGCGGTGTTCTTGGCCAGGATGGTGATGCCGCGCTCGCGCTCGAGATCGTTGGAGTCCAGGACGCGCTCGGTGACGGCCTGGCGCGCGTGGAACACGTCGGTCTGCTTGAGCATCGCGTCGACCAGGGTGGTCTTGCCGTGGTCGACGTGGGCGATGATGGCGATGTTGCGGATGTCTTCGCGTCGGGTGGTCATGGGGGTACCGTCGGATGGGGCGCGGCCAGGGTCGGCGTGGGCGGCGGGCATGCAAAACGGCCGAGGGTCGGCCGCTGGGGCGAAGGATAGCACCGGCGGGGGCGGTCTTGAAATCGAGGCATTCAGGCCTCGAGCTCGGACAAGGCAAGGAACCTGCAAGAACAAGGCAAGGAACGACTGTGGACAAGGCAAGGAAGTTGGGCGGGTGAGGCAAGGAACTTGGGTGGCTGAGGCAAGGAAGTCGGGTGGGTGAGGCAAGGAAGTTGTGAGGGCCGGCTGGCGTGGGATGCCCCCGCCTCAATCCGCCCGGGCCGCCGCGTCCAGGAAGTCCGCGAAGGCCTGCAGCTCCGGTTCCAGGTGGCGCATGAGGATCGGCAGCTCATTCACCAGCAGTTGAATCTGGTCGATGTCCAGGTTGAACGTGTAGACGTTCCGCACCACGTGCCTGAACCCCTGGAATCGGTCGAGTCGGACCTGCACGTCCGTGGAGATGACGGCTGGCCGCACTTCGTCGAGCGGGGCGGCCATCTGGGCCAGGAGGTCGATGTGCCAGCCCGGCCCATCCGGGACCGTGCCATCGACCCGCCGGGCCACCAGCTCGAAGAGGTGCTCGACGCCGGAGTAGAACACGTGGAGGTTGAGGGCGGCGGCATCGACAAAGCGGTCGTCGCCGCCTTCGAGCGCATCCGCGAGGGAAGTCTCGGCCCGCCGCGCGACACGGCCCAACGACGGAAGCTCTTGCCGGATGCGCGCCGCGGTCGACCGCAGCGTCTGTCTCACAGATCCACCCCGTCAAGCGCGATCGCGTCGCGCAGCCGCTCGGGGCACCGCTCCATCGCCACGAGGTCGATGCTGAATCGGGTCGATACATCCTGGAGTCGCGCCACTGCCACCAGATAGTCGGCGGTGGGGATGCCCCACGCGGCGAGGTCGATATCCGATCCGGCGCCGAACCAGCGACCGCCGTCTTCGACCAGCGAGCCAAAGACCACGACCCGACTGGCGCCGAACTGCCCGCGCAGCATGGCGGCCGCTTCGTGCGCCACCCGCCAGGCTTCGTCGCGCCTGGCCGCGCGCATCGCGGCGGCGTCGGCCTCGCGGCGGCGCACGGTGGCCCGATAGGCGTCCCAAGTCGTCTCGACAACCGTCATGGCATTCGTGCCCCGAGAAAGAGCGGCCGACGTCTGATGGCGTCTGATCTCAGCGGGTCTCGACCTGGCAGAAGCATAAGCCGCGCCCGGATGGACGTCAACACACCTCTACCCGACCGCGAACACCGCCGCCAGATCCAGCGCGAGCTGCGGCAACTGCGGTGACGTTAGCGTGTCGGTCGCGGGAAGTGCCCAAGCAGCCCATAGGTTCCAAGTCGATCGCGTATGACGTACGCCGCGATGGACTGGGCCTCGGGATCGACCATCCAGCACGCGGCGATACCGGCCTGGGCATACTCCCGCATCTTGTCCCCCCGGCGACCCCTCGCTCACGCCACGAACCGCCCGCCGCCCACCTCGCGCACGCGGCCAAGGGCGACGAGGGTCTCGAGGATGTCGGCGACGGGGGCCCCGCGCAAGGTCTGGCCGCCGGCGAAGGCGGCGGCGACGTCCCCGACCGTCGCGGGGCAGCCGAGGCCGGACAGGATGTTCAGCGTCGCCTGCACCTGCTCGGCGAGGGTGCGCGGCCATGGCAGGGGTGCGACGGGGCGGTGGGCGGGACCGGATGCGACGTGGGCGACGCCCTCGAGGGCGCCCTGGGTCCCCGCGGGCTGGCCGCGGGCCTGGTACTCGGGGCGCAGCCAGCGCACGTGGCCGCGCGCCTCTTCCGCGGCGCGTTCGGCGTTGAGGGCGACCAAGTGCTCGAGAATCGCGTCGTCGGGCAGGTCCGCGGGCCAGCCGTAGGCGGCGGAGACGGCGGCGTCGAGGTCGGCGTGGATCTGCCGGAGCACGCTGACGAGGCCCTTTTCGTGGGTCGCGCGCTCCTTGGGGGTCAGGACCTCGCCGGCGCGCAGCTTCTCCAGCACGTTGTACATGTCGGTGATCGTCAGGTCGGGATGCTCGGCCTGCCGCCGCTTGCGGTGCGCGTCGAGCTGCTCGCCGAGATCGCGGATGCGGTCGCGCTGCGCGTCGGTGGGGGTGGGGAAGGGGAAGGCGTCGAAGCAGCGTGTCTTGTTGTAGCGGGGATCGTTGCCAAGGCCGAGTCGGCCTCCGGCGGCCAGCGCCCAAGTCACGTGCACGCGGCTCGACAGCACCCCGAGGTGGTACGCGTCGTCCAGCGCGATGTTGACCAGCATGTTGTCCGGCAGCACGGTCGCGTCGAGGAAGACGAAGAAGCGGTGCTTCGACGTCTCGGCCGTCGCGATGTAGCGGGGGAGGCCGGCGAGCATGTCGCGGAGCTTCGGGTTCGGGCCCCCAAAGATCCACCAGTTGACTCTTCGGCTCTCCATATTGTTCTCGTCACGCTCTGGCTTGACGCGCTCCAACACGCGTTGATACACGGCAGGGAATCGATCTCGGACTTCCTCCGCGGATAGGCCAAACAAGTCTATGACGAGAACGTCCCTCGGAATCTGGTTGATGTCGCGACCGTTTCTGTACTCCCTAATGTGTCTCTCCAAACCAGCCATTCGACCAAGTCCGAGATTTCGAGCCTCAGCCCTCGTCACGATGAAGCCAGCCCCGTGGAGCTTGACTCCGGGATTGGCGATATCGGCATTCCCCCGCAGCCCCACCGCTTCCGTCACCGCCGCGCCCACCGTCAAATCCGCGTGGATCCGGCCCCGCGCCTCCCGCAGCGTCACCGCCACCTCGCCGTGCTCGCCCGGCGCCTCGCTCGTCACCACCCGCAGGATCCCCGGGCCCGAGCCAGCCTCCGCCACCGTCATCGCGATGCGCACCGCCGCGCCGTCCGCGCTGTCCACCCACGGGTGATCCGGGATCGCGAACCGCAGCGCCAGCGGCGGGTCCCCGTCCAGGTGCCGTTGGATCACCTTCCGGTTGAACGTCTGCCGCAAGCTGTTCGTCGTGATCAGCCCGAACCGCCGGACCTCCCCCGCCCGCGCCAGCCCCGCCGCCTTGTGCCACCAGTACGCCACGAAGTCCGCGCTGTCCGGCACCTCCGCGTAGACCCCCCGCAGCGCCTCCACGTAGCCGTCGCCCAGCGCCTCGCGCATCCGCGACGGCCCCAGGAACGGCGGGTTGCCCACCACGAAGTCCGCCGCCGGCCACGTCGTCGCCCGCGGCCGCACATAGCGCATCACCGGCACCCGCGCGGTCTCGTCCGGCACCCGCTCCCCCGTCGCCGGGTGCCGCCGGAACGACCGCCCGTCCCAGCGCGTGCGCGGCGCACCGTCCGCACCCAGCACCGGCTCCGTCCCGTCCGCCTGCAGCACCGCGTCGATGCAGTGGATCGTCCGCGAACGCCCCAGGATCGGCTCGTGGATCTCCGCCCCGCCCGTCGTGCGCCGGTGCCACTGCAAGTAGCCGATCCACAACACCAGCTCCGCGATCGCCGCCGCCCGCGGGTTCAGCTCCAGCCCCAGCATCTGCTCCGGCCGCACCTCCAGCCGCTCCACTTGCAGGTCCTCCCCCAAGAACCCCGGCTGGTGCCCGCCTTCCCCAACCCGCGCCAGGTCCAGGAGCACCTCCCCCTCCAGCCGCTTGAGGTGCTCCAGCGTCACGTACAGGAAGTTCCCGCTGCCGCACGCCGGGTCCAACACCCGCAGCCCGCACAGCTCCCGGTGGAACCCCACCAGCGCCTCACGCGCCGCCCCCGCCTCGCCCCGCGCATCCAGCTGAATCGCCGCCGCCTGCACCGCCCGCCAGCGGTCCGCCAGCGGCTCCACGATCGCCGGCAGCACCAGCCGCTCCACATACGCCCGCGGCGTGTAGTGCGCCCCCAGCTTGTGCCGCTCCACCGGGTCCAGCGCCCGCTCCAGCAGCGTCCCGAAGATCGCCGGCTCCACGTGCTGCCAGTCCGCCCGCCCCGCCTCCACCAAGAGCGCCAGCTCGTCCGCCGACACCGCCAGCGACTCCGCCGCCTCGAACAAATGCCCGTTGAAGCACCGCACCTGCGCCCGCAGCGCCACCGAGTAGCCGCCCGACTTCATCGCCTGCCACAGCGCCGACACCTGCGGCGCGAAGTGCTCCGGCCCCGGCAGGTCCCCGATGATCGCCGAGATTCCGCCGCCCGGCAGCAGCCCCGCGTCCTCCGCGAAGAACGTGAAGAGACAGCGCATGAGGAACGTCGCCACCGCCTCCGGCGCGTGCCCCGCCGCCTCCAGCGACCGCGCCAGGTCCGCCAGCCGCGCCGCCAGCGCCGTCGTCACCCGCGCGCTGCGCCGCGCCGGGTCCAGCGCCAGCGGGTCCAGCCATACCTGGCGCAAGAGATCGCGCGGCGCCTCGTCCAGCAAGTCCTCCAGCCGGATGCGGTTCGCCCGCGCGTCCGGGAACGCCACGTACACCCGCCCGGCCTGAGCGAACTCCGCGTAGATGTCGATCGCGTGCCCGACATCCACCGCCAGCAGGAACGGCGGCCGCGGCTCCGACGCCGGCAGCGCGCGGGCGTAGCCCTCGGCCTGGTTGCGGGCGGCGATCATCGCGCGGTCCCACGCCGACGTGCCGCGCCGCGCCGTGCCCTTCTTGCGCTCGCGCGCCGCGATGCGCGTCGCCTCCGCCAGCGCCGGCCGCGCCGCCGCGTCCGCCGCGTCGCTCTCCGGGGCGCCCTGCTTGGCCTCGAGGACGAAGCACCCACGACGGTAGAGGTCGATCCGTCCCAGGCTCGTGGTGCCGTCGGGGTACTCGAACGTCACGTCGCGCTCGAACACATACCCGTTTTCGGCGGCGTCCGGCCGGGTGGGGTCGGGGCGCGGGAGGTCCAGGACGTCGCACAGCTCAGCCAGGAAAAGCTGGTAGTTGGCGCGCTCGGCGGCCCCGGACCCGCGCCAGCGCTCGACGAAGGCGTGCGGGGTCATGTGGAGGATGGTATGGTGGAACCGAGGTGGGGGTCAAAGGGGCATGCGGAGGGTTGCGGCACCGCTTTGAGCGCGACGATGCCCCCGCCCCCCCGTTCGCGCTACAGCTTCCCCGCCGCCTTGGCGCGCTCGCGCCAGATCGCCATGCGCTCCTGCATCGCCAGCTGTGTCTCCGACGGCCCCGCCGCCGGCGCCGCCTCTTCGTCGCCGCCCGCCGCCACGTCCGCCGTGCCCTCGACCGCCTGGATCTGGTTGATGACCGCGTGGACCCCCCGCACCCCCCGGACGATCGCCTCCACCCGCTGCCGCAGCGCCTCGGCCGCCGCCAGCGTCGGGGCCGCGATCACCCCGTCCATCTCCACCGTGCCCAGGATCGAGAACAGGCTGATCCGGTCCGTCAAGACCCCCGCCTCCGGGTCCATCGCCACCGCCACCGCCGCGCGGCTCTCGATGTCCGTGTCGCTGACCAGCCCGTTGACCACCCGCCGGACCCCCGGCACGCCCGCCGCCAACCGGCCGGCCATCGTGGTCATGATGCTGCTGCGCATGTTGCCCGCCAGCGTGACCACCCCATCGTCGGCGCTCACGCGCAGGGTCGTGTTGGTCTGGCGGATCGGGTCGTAGGCCCAGATGGCGCCCTCGACCGCCGTGGCCAGGCTCTGGACGAGGCGCTGGCTGGGGTGCTCGATCATCGCGGCGGGCGTGGCCATGGTCATCGCGGGTACCTCACGGCGGGTCGGTCGGTCGAATGGGGCGGGAGTATATCGCAGAGCCCACGATCGTTCAAGCGCGCGGGGGAGCCATCGCGGCAACCCGGACCGCACTTCCGATCGCCCGCCCGCCGGGCATGATCGCGACCCGCCCCCCGCGGCCTCCGCCTAGCCCTCCGCCGGCCGCCCCACGATCACCCGCGCCGGCCGGAGCAGGTCGCCGTTCAGCGTGTAGCCCGCCTGCTCCACCGAGATCACCTTCTCGTCTTCCAGCCCCGGCACCGGCACCAGCCCCACCGCGTCGTGCAGGTTCGGGTCGAACGCCGCGTCCTGCGCCGCGATCCGCCGCACCCCCTCGCGCTCCAGCAGCCGCTCGACCTCGCGCGCCGTCGCCTGGATGCCCGCCAGGAGCGACTGCGGGTCCGCCGCCGCGTGCGCCAGCGCCCGGTCCAGGTTGTCGGCGACGTCCAGCACCCGCCCGAGCAGGTCGCGCCGCACCCGCGCCGTCGCGTCCGCCCGCTGCCGCTCCGCCGCCTTGCGCAGGTTGTCGAGCTCGGCCTCCGCCCGCAGGTAGCGGTCCCAGCTCTCGTCGGCCTTGCGGTGCGCCTCGGCCAGCTCCGCCTCGAACGCCGCCACGACCGCCGCGTCCACCCCGGACCGCGCCGGATCGCCGCCCGCGTCCCCGGCCGCGCTCACCGTCCCCGCGCCGGGCGCCGCGGCCCCCGCCGCCGGATCACCCGGATCGCCCGGCGTGCCCGACACCATTCCGTCGTCAGCCGCCGCTTCAGGCGCCGCCGCCCCCGCGGGGGCGGCGCCCGTCCCGTCCTCGATCACCGGCTCAGGCCTCACGGTACTCGCCCTCGACCACGTCGTCGGCCTCTGCGTCCGCCGCGCCGTTGCGCGCCGCCGCGCCGTCCCCGCCCGGCTGGCCCTCGCCGCCGGCCGCGTACATCGCCGCCGAGAGCGCGTGCAGCGCCTGCTCGACCTGCTCGACCGCCGTGCGGATCCGCGCCGCGTCGTCCGCTTCGATGGCCTCGCGCAAGCCCTTCACCTTGGCCTCGACGTCGGCGCGCAGGCCCTCGTCGGCGCCCGACGCGTCGCGCAGCGTCTTCTCCGCCTGGTAGGCCAGGCCGTCGGCCCGGTTGCGCAGCTCGATGTGCTCGCGCTGCGCCTGGTCCTCTGCCCGGTGCGACTCGGCCTCGCGCACCAGCCGCTCGACCTCGTCCTTGGCCAGGTTCGTGCTCGCCGTCACCGTGATCTGCTGCTCGCGGCCCGTGGCGCGGTCCTTGGCCTTGACGTTCAGGATGCCGTTGGCGTCGATGTCGAACGTCACCTCGACCTGCGGCACCCCGCGCGGCGCCGGCGGGATGCCGTCCAGCCGGAACCGCCCGAGCGACATGTTGTCGCGCGACATCGGCCGCTCGCCCTGCAGCACGTGGATGTCCACCGCCGTCTGGTTGTCGTCGGCCGTGCTGAAGATCTCGCTCTTGCGCGTCGGGATCGTCGTGTTGCGCTCGATCAGGTGCGTCATCACCCCGCCCAGCGTCTCGACCCCCAGCGACAGCGGCGTCACGTCCAGCAGCACCACGTCGCGCACCTCGCCCGCCAGCACGCCCGCCTGCAGCGCCGCGCCCAGCGCCACCACCTCGTCGGGGTTGACCCCCTTGTTCGGCGACTTGCCGATCAGGTCCTGGATCAGCTGCTGCACCATCGGCATGCGCGTCGAGCCGCCGACCAGGATCACCTCGTCGATGTCGCCCGCCGCCAGCTTGGCGTCCGACAGCGCCAGCTGGATCGGCTTGCGCAGCCGCTGCACCAAGTCCTCGGTCATCTGCTCGAACTTGGCGCGCGACAGCCGCAGCTGGAGATGCTTGGGGCCCGACGCGTCCGCCGTGATGAACGGCAGGTTGATCTCGCTCTCCTGGAGCTCCGACAGCTCGATCTTGGCCTTCTCGGCCGCTTCCTTGAGCCGCTGCAGGGCCTGGCTGTCGCCGCGCAGGTCGATGCCCTGGTCCTTCTTGAACTCGTCGGCGATCCATATCACGATGCGCTCGTCCCAGTCGTCGCCGCCGAGGTAGGTGTCGCCCGACGTCGAGCGGACCTCCACCACGCCCTCGCCGACGTCCAGCACCGACACGTCGAACGTGCCGCCGCCGAGGTCGAACACCAGGATCGTCTCGTCGGCGCCCTTGTCCAGCCCGTAGGCCAGCGCCGCCGCCGTCGGCTCGTTGATGATGCGCTTGACCTCCAGCCCCGCGACCTTGCCGGCGTCCTTGGTGGCCTGCCGCTGGCTGTCGTTGAAGTAGGCCGGCACCGTGATGACCGCCGCGTCCACCGGCTCGCCCAGGTAAGCCTCGGCGTCGCGCTTGAGCTTGCCGAGGATCATGGCCGAGATCTCCTGCGGCGAGAACGCCTTGCCCGCCTGCGGCACCTTGACCCGCGCGTCGCCGGCCGGGCCCGCCACGATCTCGTAGGGCACGAGCTGCGTGGCGCGCTGCGTCTCGGGCTCGTCGAAGCGCCGGCCCATCAGGCGCTTGACCGAGTAGACGGTGTTCTGGGGGTTGACCACCGCCTGCCGCTTGGCCGCCGCGCCCACCACCCGCTCGCCGGTCTTCGTGAAGCCCACCACCGACGGCGTCGTCCGCCCGCCCTCGGCGTTGGCGATCACCTTGGGCTGCCCGCCCTCCATCACGGCGACCACCGAGTTGGTGGTGCCGAGGTCGATGCCGACTGTCTTTGCCATGGCTGCTCTCCTCGTGCTGGCGGCCGCCGCGCGGCGCCGCCCAGGTTTCAAGAATAAGGCTCAGCGATCATAGGTGGCGGGCAGGGCCGGCGCAAGGGGTGGGCGGTTAGACGTGTGTTAGAAGGCGGCGGCGCTGGACCGCGCCGGGAAGATCTACCCGACGGCCCGCCGCGGCAACCATTCGATCCGGATGCTTCCTTCGAGTGCCTTGAACTCTGGATCACCCGTGAGGAGCGTTGCATCCAGATCAAGGGAGAGGGCGGCGGCGAACGTATCGGCGTAGGACATCCGGTGGTGTGCCTTGATGTGCGCCGCCACCAGGGCCAGCGTCCGCTCGACCGAGATGATCTCGATGGGAAGTCGATCCAGGGTCAGGATCGCCACCTCGGCCGCCGCCTGGCCGCCGACGCGCTCGCTGATGTAGACCACTTCGCCGTAGTTGACCACGGACAAGACCAATCGGGCCTGACCCGCCATCGCTGCATCCAGCAGTTCGCGGACCCGCGCGCCGCCTGGCTCGTCGCAAAAGTAGGCCAGCACGGCGAAGGCATCAAGCACGTAGGGTGTCAAGCTCCCCCTCCTCGCGTTCGCGGTCGGCGGCCCGTTCCCGAAGCAGCGCCTCGGTCAGCGACGTGTCGGCCGTGAACCGGCGCAAGATGCCGAACCCGTCTGCCACCGGGTCGTCCGGCACCGGCAAGAGGGACAAGACGCCTCCGTAGTCCACGAAGGCGACCTTCCGCCCCGGAGCGAAGCCATACTTCTTCCGGTACTCCTTTGGTATCACGATCCAACCTTTGCTCGAAATCGTCATCGTTGTCATACGATCCTCGAAAAGTGGCATACGTTGGCTGACGTCAGTATAGCAATCAGCACACACCGCGACCTCAAACATGCCCCTGCATCCACCCGTGCGGCGCGCCGGTCGTCCTATTCCCCGGCGTTCACGGCTCCACGAGCCGGCGTGTGCCTTGACAAGCCTGTGAAACTGTGATATTGTGGCATGGTGAAGAACATCACCGTCTCGATTGACGATCACCTCTATCAGCAGGCTCGTGTTCGAGCGGCACAGCGCAACCGCTCGGTGTCCGCGCTCGTCCGCGAGTTTCTGGCCGCCCTGGTCGAGGAGGATACGAGTTTCGAGCGGCTGCGGCGCGAACAGAACGACCTCATCGCGCAAATCCGCGCCGGCCATCCGGGCTTCTCCGCCGCCGACCGCGTGACCAGGGACGACGTGCACGACCGCCATGCGCTTCGTTGACACCAACGTGCTGCTTTACGCGATCAGCTCGCGCGCGGACGAGGCCAGCAAGGCCGAGCGGGCCGTGACCCTCCTGAACGAACGTGACTTGGCGGTGTCCGTCCAAGTCCTGCAGGAGTTCTACGTCCAGGCAACCCGACCGTCGCGCTCGCCGCGCCTTGGCCACGACGAGGCCGTTGCCTTCATCGGAACGTTCTTTCGGTTTCCGGTCCAGGAGACGACCGCATCCTTGCTCCGATCGGCTCTGGCGGCCAAGAGCCGCTGGCAGATCAGCTACTGGGATGCCACAATCGTCGAAGCCGCCCGTGCCCTCGGCTGCCATACGCTGTACTCCGAGGACCTGCGGCACGGTCAGGACTTCGATGGCGTACGCGTCGTCAACCCGTTCGTGTCTACCGACGGCAACTGAGAGTCTCTCGAGCTTCGATCATGGCATTGATCGCCCGTCGCCCGCTCGTCGCGGGCAACTGGAAGATGCACAACACCCTCGCCGCGTCGCGCGAGCTGGCGCGCGCCGTTGCTGACAGCGTGGCCGCGTCGATCGCCGCGGCGCCGGACGCCGTCGACGTCCTCGTCGCCCCACCGTTCACCGCACTGGCCGCGGTTTCCGACGTCCTCCGCGGGACGCCGGTGCTCCTCGCCGCGCAGACCATGCACTGGGCCGACCGCGGCGCCTTCACCGGCGAGGTCGCCGCGCCCATGGTGACCGAGCTCGCCTCGCACGTCATCCTCGGGCACTCCGAGCGCCGGCAGCTATTCCACGAGACCGACGCCGACATCAACCGCAAGGTGCACGCCGCGCTGGCCCACGGCCTCGTGCCGATCGCGTGCGTCGGCGAGACCCTCGCCGAGCGCGAGGCCGGCCAGACCGACGCCGTCGTCGCCCGCCAGGTCGACGCCGCGCTCGAGGGCGTCGCGCCCGACGAGGCCGCCCGCCTCCTCGTCGCCTACGAGCCCGTGTGGGCCATCGGCACCGGGCGCGCCTGCGACCCGGCCGAGGCCGGGCGGGTGATGCGCGCCATCCGCGGCCGCGTGGCCGCCGCGTTCGGCGCCCCGGCCGCCGCCGCCGTGCGCCTCCTCTACGGTGGGTCGGTCACGCCCGACAACGCCGCCGCCTACTTCGCCGACCGAGACGTCGACGGCGCGCTGGTCGGCGGCGCGTCGCTGAAGGCCGACGCCTTCGGCGCCATCATCCACGCCGCCGCGGCGCGCACCGCCCCGCGGCCCGCGGCCGAAAGCTAAAGGATCATCCAGTTGAGCGGCACCCTACGCATCATCCCCCTCGGCGGCTACGGCGAGGTCGGGCGCAACATGACCGTCCTCGAGTACGACGACGCGATCATCGTCATCGACTGCGGGCTGATGTTCCCCGAGGGCGACATGCCCGGCGTCGACCTCGTCGTCCCCAACTTCACGTACCTCGCCGAGAACGTCGAGCGCGTGCTGGGCTACTTCATCACCCACGGCCACGAAGATCACCACGGCGCGCTGCCGTACGTCCTGCCACACGCGCCGGCGCCGATCTACGCCACGCGCCTGACACGGGGCTTCATCGAGGTCAAGCTCAAGGAGCACCGCCTTCTCGCCTCGGCCGAGATCGTGACCATCGCGGCCGGCCAGGCCATCGAGGTCGGGCCGTTCCGCGTCGAGCCGTTCCGGGTGGGCCACTCCATCCCCGACGCCGTCGGGTTCGCGGTCGACACCCCGCTGGGGCTCGTGGTCCACAGCGGCGAGTACAAGTTCGACCTCACCCCGGTGTCCGGCAAGAGCACCGACCTGCACGCCCTGGCGGCGTACGGCCAGCGCGGCGTCCTGGCGCTCATGGCCGACAGCACCAACGCCGAGCGCCACGGCCACACGCCATCGGAGTCGGTGGTCCGCGAGGCGCTCGAGCACGTCTTCGAGCGCGCCGAGGGACGGGTCATCCTGGCCACGTTCGCCAGCAACATCAGCCGCGTGCAGGAGGTCATCAACGTCGCCGAGGACTTCGGGCGCAAGGTCGGGCTGGCGGGGCGCAGCATGGAGCAGAACATCGCCATGGCGCGCAACCTCGGCTACCTCGAGGCGGCGCCCGGGACGCTCGTGGGCTTGAAAGAGCTCGACGCGCTGCCCGACGACGAGGTCGTCGTCTGCTGCACGGGCACGCAGGGCGAGCCGACGTCGGCCCTGGTGCGGATGGCCAACGACACCCACCGCGAGCTGTCGCTGCGGCCCGGCGACACCGTGATCCTCTCGGCCACCCCGATCCCGGGCAACGAGGAGCTGGTGCACCGCACCATCGACAACCTCTTCCGGCGCGGCGCCCACGTCGTGTACCAGTCGCTGATGCCGGTGCACGTCAGCGGGCACGCCAGCCGCGAGGAGATGAAGCTCCTGCTCAAGCTCGTCAGCCCGCGCTACTTCGTGCCGGCCGGCGGCGAGTACCGCATGCTCGTCCTGCACGCCGAGCTGGCCGAGGCGCTCGGGATGCCGGCCGAGGACGTGTTCGTGGTCGAGAGCGGCGAGGTCGTCGAGCTCGACGGCAACGGGGCGCGCCGCGCCGGCACGGTGCCCGGCGGCTACATCTATGTCGACGGCCTCGGCGTCGGCGACATCGGCGAGGTCGTGCTGCGCGACCGCAACCACCTGGCGCGCGATGGGTTCCTGGTGGTCGTGGTGGCGGTCGACCGCCAGACGTCCGGCCTGGCGCGCGAGCCCGAGATCCTGACCCGCGGCTTCGTGTTCCTGCCCGAGGCCGGCGAGCTCATCGCCGAGCTGCGGGCGCACGTGGCCGAGCTGGTCATGCAGGAGCACGGCAGCCACGACGCGCTCATCGGGCGCATCCGCGGCGGCCTGGCCGACCTCGTCAACAAGCGGACCGGGCGCCGGCCGATGGTGCTGCCGGTGGTGATCGACGTCTGAGCGGGCGCGCGCCCGCCTTGGCGCGCCCCCCGCCGGCCGCGTACAATTGCCGGCGTGATGCCCCCATCGCTCCCCGACCCGACCGCCTCCCGCCGCTGCGTCGTCACCGGCGCCGCCGGGTTCATCGGCAGCCACCTCGTCGACCGCCTGCTCGACGCCGGCCACGCCGTTGTCGGCGTCGACTGCTTCACCGACTACTACCCGCGGCCCGTCAAGGAGCGCAACCTGGTCGCCGCTCGCGGCCGGCCCGGGTTCACGTTCGTCGAGGCCGACCTCCGGACGTGCGCCATCGAGCCGCTCCTCGACGGCGCCGACACCGTCTTCCACCTCGCCGCCATGGCCGGGCTGCTCCAGTCGTGGACCGCGTTCGACGCCTACCTCTCGTGCAACGTGCTGGCCACCCAGCGCCTGCTCGACGCCGCCCGCGCCGCCCGGCCGCGCCACATCGTCCACGTGTCGACCTCGTCGGTGTACGGCGCCGACTCGACCGGCGACGAGGATCGCCCGCGCCGGCCGACCTCGCCCTACGGCGTGACCAAGCACGCGGCCGAGCAGCTCGTGTTCGCCTACGCCGACACCTTCGGGCTGCCGGTGACCGTCCTGCGCTACTTCTCGATCTACGGCCCCCGCCAGCGGCCCGACATGGGCTACACGATCTTCATCGACCGCGTCCTGCGCGGGGCGCCCATCATCATCCACGGCGACGGCCGCCAGACCCGCGGCAACACCTACGTCGACGACTGCGTCGATGCCACGCTTGCCGCGATGACGCACGGGCCCACCGGCGACGTGTTCAACGTCGGCGGCGGCGACGTCATCAGCGCCATCGACGCCCTCCGGCTGATCGAGGCGATCACCGGCCGCGCCGCCGACGTGGCGTTCGGGCCGCCGCGGCCCGGCGAGCAGCGCGAGGCCCTGGCCGACACGTCCAAGGCCCGCCGCGTCCTGGGCTGGGCGCCGCGGGTCGGCATCGAGGCCGGCCTGCGGCGGCAGGTGGCCTGGCAGGCCGCCGCGCGGGCCGCGGCCTGAGGCGCCGCCGATGCCCACCGCCATCGACCTCGCCGCGCCGTCCGCCATGCGCTTCCGCGCGGCCACCACCGGCGGCGCCCCCGAGATCTCGGTGGTCATCCCGCTCTTCAACGAGGCGCCCACCGTGCCCGAGCTCGCGCGCCGGCTGACCGCGGCGCTCGACCGCCTCGGCCGGACGTGGGAGGTCGTCGTCGTCGACGACGGGTCCACCGACGGGTCGTTCGAGGCGCTGCGCGCCGTGCACGCCGCCGACCCGCGCTTCGTCGTCGTGCGGCTGCGGCGCAACTTCGGGCAGACCCCGGCCTTCGCCGCCGGCTTCGACGCCGCGCGCGGCGCCATCGTCGTGACCATGGACGCCGATCTGCAGAACGACCCCGACGACATCGCGCGCGTGCTGGCGGCGATGGAGGCCGGCGGGCTGGACATCGTCAGCGGGTGGCGGCAGGACCGCAAAGAGCCGCTCCTGCTGCGGCGCATCCCGTCGCGCCTCGGCAACCGCGTGATGACCCGCCTGACCGGCGTGGCGCTGCACGACACCGGGTGCTCGCTCAAGGCGTACCGTGCCGACGTCATCCACAACACCCGGCTCTACGGCAACTTCCACCGCTTCATCCCCGCCGTCGCCAGCTGGTACGGCGTGACGGTCGGCGAGGTGCCGGTGCGCGACAACGCCCGCGCGCACGGCGCGTCGAAGTACGGCCGCGGCCTGATGCGCGCCCCGCGCGTCGTGCTCGACCTGTTGACGCTGCACTTTCTGCTGAACTACGCCACGCGGCCGATCCACGTCTTCGGCGGACTGGGGATCGCCTCGGCCGGGCTCGGCCTCGTGTTCGGCGCCTACCTGACCGCGCTCAAGCTGGTGGGGCATCAGGACATCGGCAACCGCCCGCTCTTGCTCCTGGCCATCCTGCTCGTGATCGTCGGCGTCCAGTTCATCTCGATGGGATTCCTCGGCGAGCTCGTGGTGCGCACCTACTACGAATCCCAGAACAAGCCGATCTACGCCGTGCGCGAGGTGCTCGACGGAGATCAGCCCGCCGGTTGACCGGCCCCCTTGGAGGAGACAAGCGACATGACATCGGTTCAGCGAGGATGGATGATCATCGCCGCGGGCCTGGCCGCCGCGGCCGCGGGCCTGACCGGGCCGAGCGCCGGCGCGCAGCCGCCGCGGACCGCGACGCCGACGCCCACCCGCACGCCCACCCCGACGCCGCCGCCGACGTGGCCGGTGGTGGGGATGGCCGGCGGGCCGATCTACGGGCTGGATGTCTATGCCGTGCGGGCCGGGCGCAACCCCGTCAACGCCCGCCAGCAGGTCGTGGCGGCCGGGAACACCGTGTGGACCGGCGGGCAGGGCATCGAGTGGTCGCCGCGCAGCGGGACCGGCCCGGTGGACAACGTGCGCGCCGCGACCGACGGCGTGATCTTCGCCGACAACGCCGCCGGCCGCGCCTGGCGGTCGACGACCTACGGCGACACGTGGATCACGGTGCGCGTCCGCGACGACGCGCCGGCGCACTTCCTGGCCGTGTCGCCGTTCTTCAGCCGCGACAGCGTGGCGCTGGCCGTCACCACGGACGACTGGCGCCCGTATCGCTTCGACAAGTCGTCGACCGCCTGGGTCGAGGTCGTCATCAAGCCCGGCGAGCGCCACGCGGTCGGCGCGGCCGGGTTCTCGCCGCTGTTCGAGGCCGACGAGACGGTGCTGCTCGGGACCGACAAGGGCATCTTCCGCTCGACCAACGGCGGCCAGACATGGGCGCTCTTCGCCGACGCGGCCGACGGCGCCCCGACGTTCGGCCCGGCCGCCGGCCCCATCGAGCGCCAGGGGATCGTGTTCCCCGACGACTACGGCGACGACGCGGCCGTGCGCTGGGACCTGGTCGACCACACGGTGTTCGCGTTCAACGCCTCGGGCGCGTACCGCTCCGACGACGACGGCGCGACGTGGCGCCGCCTGCCGCTGAACGCCGAGGCCGTCTACGACCTGGCGGTGTCCAACGCCTGGCCGGCGGACCCGGTCCTGGTGGCCGCCATCCGGCAGCCGGGCGCGGTCGCGGCCGTCTCCGACGACGGCGGCGCCACGTGGCGGATGGTCGCCGGGCCGGCCGGCGTCAGCGGGACGGGCGCGGCGGTCGCGCGCGACTTCGGCGCGCCGGGCTACCGCGTCCCGCCCATCCCGGGCTTCGACCACGTGCTGCGGATGCCGATCCTGGCCAAGAACGCGCTCGACCGCACCCCCGCCGCGCCGGGCTACCGCGGCAGCCGCGAGGCGTACATCGCCACCGACGCCGACGGCGTATGGCGCTCGCAGGACGGCGGCGCCACGTGGGACCGCGAGACGTCGCGCGCGACGCTGCGCAACATCCAGCCGACGACCCTGGTGGCGCTGCCGGGCGGCGCACCCGAGGCGCTGGCCGGCACCGAGGCGGCCGGGCTGTACCGGTCGACCGACGGCGGCCGGAGCTGGGCGTGGCTCGACACCGAGCTGCCGCGCGGCCACGGCCAGGACATCCACCGGCTGGTCGTGTCGCCGGCCTACGCCGCCGACCGCACGGTGTTCGCCGCGACGACGAGCGGCGTGTGGGCCGGGCGCGAGGGCGGTCGGCGCTGGAGCAAGCTGCCCGGCCCGGCGGCGGCGCGGGCGCTGGCCGTGTCGCCGGCCTTCGCGCGCGACCGGACGCTGGTCGCCGACGGCCAGATGTCGACCGACGGCGGCACCACGTGGCAGCCGCTGCCGATCGTCGGCGCGTTCCCGTGGCACGCGGCCGTGTTCTCGGCGCGCTTCGAGACCGACCGCACGCTGTGGGTCAGCCGCGTCCCGCAGCCCGACGAGAGCCTCGAGTACACGCTGTACCGGTCGCAGGACGCCGGCCAGACGTGGCAGCGCGTCGACGTGCCGTCCATCCGAAGCCGGCAGTTCTTCGACCTGGCCACGCTGTCGGTCGGCGCCGACCCGCTCAAGCTCATCGCGGCCAGCGACAGCGGGCTGTACGTCACGCCGGACTACGGCGCCACCTGGACCCGTCCAAACGGGACGCCCGGCCGCCGCTCGGTCGCCATCGCGAGCCTGACGCTGAGCGAACCGCACACCATCGGCATCGTGGCGGTGGCGGCGGACGACGGGCTGTACTGGTCCGTCAACCGCGGCGTGACCTGGTCGCGCACGCCGCAGCGCATCGCCGGCGTCCGTGCCGTCGCGTGGGCGCCCGACGGCGCGGCGCTCCTCGGCGTCGTGCCGATGGGCGTCACGTGGTCGGACATCAGCCTGTCGGGCCTCGCCGCGGCCGAGCCCGGCGCGCCCGCGCGCCGATGAGCCTGGCCGTCCCGGCGGGCGCGCGGCGGCGGCCCGGCTGGCTGCTGGATGTCGCCCTGATCGCCGTGGTGTGCCTGGCCGGGCTGGGCCCGCGCCTGTCGATCGCGCGGTCGTACGCCGAGCCGCTCCAGAGCGAGGAGCGGCTCTACAACCGCTACGCCGTGCCGTGGGCGCTGGGCGAGGGCGCCGAGCCGCGCGAGAAGTTCCTGCCGTGGCACCCGTACGGCTCGTTCACCCACCGGCCGCCGGGCTACGCGCTGTTCGTCGGCACCGTGTACCGGGTGGCCGGCATCGAGAACCACGCGGCGGTGCGCGAGGCGCAGGCCTGGATCGACGCATCGAGCCTCGGCCTGGTGTACCTCGTGGGGCTGCTGGTCTTCGGCGGCTGGGCGGGCCGCGCGGTCGGCCTGACGGCGGCGCTGGCGGTGGCCCGCTACGACTTCATGATGCTGTTCGTCGCGCGCGTGCTCAGCGAGGTCGTGTACCTCTGGCTGTGCCTGGCGTTCCTCGTGCTGGCGCTGGCGGCGCTGCGGCGCGACCGCTGGACCTGGACGCTGGCGGCGGCGTTCGTGCTGGGCTGGGCCAACCTGACCCGGCCGTTCGTCATCTTCGTGGCCCCGGGCTTCGTGCTGTGGTGGCTCCTGGCGCCCGGCGTCGCGTGGCCCCGCCGGTGGCGGCACGCGCTGGCGGCGGCCGTGGGCGTGGCGCTGGCCATCGCGCCGGTGACGCTGCGCAACTGGCAGTTCCACGAGCGGCTCATCCTGATCTCGACGAACAGCGGCTTCACGCTCTACCAGAGCCTGGCCAACGTGCCGGACCTCTCGGCGCCGGAGGACCTGCCCAGCGAGGAGGCCATCGACGCGCTGGGCCTGGGCGAGGTCGACGAGCAGGCGGCCTTCCGGCGCGCTGCGCTCGACTACATGCGCCGGCACCCCGAGGACCTCGGCAAAGTGTTCGGCCGCAAGCTGCACGTGTTGTGGGCGGCCAAGGGCGGGCACAAGATCAGCCACGTGCTGATGACGACGCCCGACGACCCGTGGCTGTACCCCATGGTGCTGCTCGGCGCCGTGGCGTCGCTCTTCGTGCGGCCGCGCGTGGCCTGGCACCCGCGGCTGCTCGTGGCCGGCACGATCCTCAGCCAGTACCTCGTCAGCCTGATCGCCAACGCCGAGGTCCGCTACCGCGTCCCGGTCGTCCCGCTGCTCGCCGTGCTGGCGGCGTGGACGGCGTGGGGGGTGGCCGGCGCGCTGTGGCGCCGCCGGACGGCCCGCCCCGTGGCCCCCGCGCCGGCGCCCGCCGCGTAGCCGGCCCATGGCTGCC
>CAYQBA010000079.1:0-20260 GCA_964415605.1 uncultured Anaerolineales bacterium
GGTGGGGGGGGGGGGGGCGGGGGGCGGGGCCGCGGGCCCCCCCCCCGCCGCGCCCCCCCCCCCCCCCCCCCCCCCCAAACAACCCCACACCCCCACACCCACACCCACACCCACACCCCCCCAACCCCCAACTCACACCCAGCAATCCCCCAATCACCCACCACCACCAAGCAACACCCGCGCCAGCCTCCGCGGCGTCAAAGGCTGCCCCACCAACAGGAGCTGAGCCCGGAACAGCCCCGCCACCCCACGAATCGTGACCACGGCAGCCACCCCCAGCAGACCCGCCGCAAGCACAAGCTGCCACAAAGGCACCGGATCCCCCGCCGCCAGACGCGTCAGCATGACCACCGGCGCCGTCAGCGGAAACAGACTGAGCCCAAGCGCCACCGCACCGTTCGGATCATCCACGATAAGACCCATGAGCAGCAACGGCACCAGCAACGGACTGTTCACCACGAAAGCCGCCTGCGCCGCCTCACGCAAGTTCGGCACCAGCGCCCCGATGCCAGCCAACAGACTCGCGTAGACCACATAGCCGAGCGCAAAGTACACCAGCCCCCACCCCACGATCGCCGGCGACGGATGAAGGTCCGGCGACCACCCCAACACCGACACCCCCTGGCCCGCCACACCGTAACTGCTGCCGAGCCACACAACCGCCTGCAGCAAGCCCAGCACGCCAAGCCCCCCGATCTTGCCCGCGAAGAGCCGCCGCGCCTCAGTCGACGTGAGCAGGATCTCCATCACCCGGTTTTCCTTCTCGTTCGTCATCGCGCTGATGTTGTGGCTCGCCGCACCAAACAGCGTCGTGTAGAAGGCCAGCGTGATCGCGTACGGCAGCACGAACGCCAAAGGACTGTCCTCGTGACGCGGCCGGTCGGGCGCCAGCGGCCGCTCCCGCACCACTGCCGGGTGCGCCACCCGGGCGGCCAGATCAGCATCGCCGCCCAGCAGGTTGACGCGGATCGCCCACTGAAGCCAGTCAGCATGGTCGCCGCTGGCCAGGGCGTTGACATCGTCCGCGACGTACGTGACCGTGCCGCCCGCGACAACGTCCGCCGGCACGACGAAGAACCCGATGATCTCGCCCCGATCCAGCGCGACTTGAGCCGCGGTCTCATCGGCGAACCTCAGCAAGCGCCCCACCGGCACGTCGCCCGGCAGCGGGTCCACCAACCCCGAGCCGTCGACCACTCCGGCCGGCCGCGGCGGCTCGAGGTCGCGAATAACGCCCCCCATCAGATCCGGCGCGTCGCGATTGACCCACGCGGCGACGCCCAGGAGGAGCCATGCGACCGCCGGCAGCCCGAACGCTCCGAGCAGGAACGACGGCTGCCGCAGGCGCGTCCCGATCTCGTGGCGGGCGATCAGCCAGACCTGGCGCAGGTCCCGAGATCGGCCGATGGCCGCCATGCCCGCCGCGGCGCGAGGGCGACTCACGATCGCCCGAACACTTCCGACCAGCGCACCCGCGCTCCCACCCGCAAGAGCCCCAGGCGGAACGCGCGGCCCGCGAGCCACACCGCCGCGGCCGCCGACAGCGTCAGGAGCACCGTGTGCCCCACCATCTGCCACGCCGGGATCGCGGTGGCCCCGGCCCGCAGGCTGATCGCCACCGGCGCCGTCAGCGGGAACAGCGTCAGGCCGATGGCCAGGGGGCTGTCGGGGTGTGGTACGATCTGGCCGGCGAACCAGTACGGCAGCATCACCGGCAGCGTGAAGATGCCGGTGATCTGGTTGGCCTCGCTGGCCTCCGCGACGGTGGCACCGACGGCCACCATGAGCGCGGCGACCATCACGTAGGCCGGCAGCATCGTCGCCGCCATCTGCGCGACGAGCCGAGGCTCGATCGCGACAGCCGACAGCCAGGGGAAGTGCGGGCGAGCGGCCAGGAGCGCGGCGATGCCCAGGGCCGACCACGCCGCGATCTGCGTCAGGCCGACCGCCGTGATGCCGGCGATCTTGCCAGCGATCAGCGTCCCGGGCGAGACCGACGTGGCGAGCACCTCGATGGTGCGGTTCTCCTTCTCGTCGACCACTGCGTGCATGAGGTAGCCGGCGCTGGCGAAGATGGCCGAGATGAAGACCACCCCGACGAAGATCGGCAGCCCGATGTTCACCAGCGTCGACACCCACACCGACTGATCGCCGCCGCCGCGGGCGGGCGTGACGAAGTCCACGCCTGCCGCCACTCGGCGGGCCACCTCCGGCGCGACGCCGCCCAACCAGGCCATCCGCAGCCGATCGTCGAAGGCGTGACGCGCGGCCCCGGTCGGCCGGTCGTCGAGGTACACCAGCGTGCCGTCCGCCGTGGCGCGGAAGTCCGGCGGCAGGATGTAGTAGCCCTGGATGGCGCCCGCCTCGAGCGCGGCGCGGGCCTCGGCCTCCGTGGCGAACGGCTGGAGCGTGATGCTGGCGCCCGCAGCGGCATCGGCCGCCTGGTCGACGGCTCTGGCACCCCCGATCCCGTCGTCGACGGCTGCTCCCTCTATGGCGGCCACATCGTCGATGGCCAATGCCGCTGCGGGCGTCAGCATCCCCGCCAGATCGACATAACCCAACGGCCGGGTGTCGCGCTGGGCGATGACGATGAGCCACGTGACGACGCCGATGAGCACGATGAACAGCGGGAGGCCGAACAGCGCAGCCAGGAAGCGGCGTTGCAGGACGTGGCGCGTGTACTCGTAGCGCGCCACGCGCAGGAGCTTGATCACTCGCGCGCCTCGCCCCCGACGACCCGGATGAAGATGTCCTCCAGCGTGGGCAGGGCGACCTCGAAGTACTCGACGCCCGCGCCGGCGTCGGCCAGCCGGCCGAGCAGCGTGTCGGGGGTGGTGTCCGGCGCCAGGGTCAGCGTCCACGCCCCGCTCTCGCGTTCGGCGGCGACGATCCCGTCGACCGGCGGCAGGTCTCCGGCCAGCCGCAGGCGCACCGCGGCCCGGCCGAAGCGCCGGCGGATGGCCTCCACCGGCCCGTAGAGGACGCCGCGTCCGCGGTCGATGAGGAGGATCCGGTCGCACAGCTCCGACACGGTTTGCATCTGGTGCGACGACATGATGATGGTCGTGCCGGCCCGGCTGAGCTCGCGCAGCCACTCCTTGACCGTCTGGGTGTTGACGGGATCGAGCCCGCTGAACGGCTCGTCGACGATGACCAGCGCCGGCTGGTGCACGAGCGTGGCGATGAGCTGCGCTTTCTGCTGCATGCCCTTGCTGAGGTCCTTGACCTTCTTCCGGCGGTGGTCCAGGAGCCCCAACCGCTCGAGGAGCGCCAGCACGCGCCGGCGCGACTCGGCGGTGGACAGGCCCTTGAGGGTGCCGAGGTAGGTCAGGCAGCGCTCCACGGACACGTCGCGGTACAGCCCGCGCTCCTCGGGCATGTAGCCGATGCGGTCGCGGGCGGCATCGTCGACCGTGCCGCCGAGGACCGTCACGCGGCCGCTGTCCGGCCGGTACAGGTCGAGGATGAGGCGGATGGTGGTGGTCTTGCCCGCGCCGTTCGGCCCGAGGAGCCCGAAGATCTCGCCGGGCCCGACGGCGAACGTCACGTCGTCGACGGCGCGCGTGGCGCCGAACGACTTGACCACGTGGTCGACGCGGACGACGGCGTCGACCACGTCAGGCGGATCGTGCGGTGTGACGGCGCCAGGGCCCGCGCCGTCGACCGCGCCGTCTTCTGGCGACGGGCTCGGGATATCCGTGGCCGGGCTCAAGAGATGGCATCCGTGGCGACGCTGGCAGCGTCCGCAGGGCCGGAAGCACCGGCAAGGTCGAGCGCGCCCGCAACGATGACATCGTCGCCGACATCGCCCTCGCCGGCCATGTCGGCGTACGCGCCGCGGTACTCCGACGGCAACATCCCCGCCAGCATGCGCATCACCGAATCGGTGAACGCGTCGAGGTCGGCGCCGCGCGCGCGCACCGGCGCCCCGGGGAACACGACCGGCGGGCCGACGCGGACCGCCACGCGCCCCCGCCGCAGGCCGCGCAGGTCCGCCGGCAGCCGCTCCTGGCCCCACGCCACCACGGGCAGCACCGGCACGCCGGTCCGGCTGGCCAGGAGCGCGAGGCCCGGCTGCCCCTTGACCAGCGACCCCGTCGGCGAGCGCTGGCCCTCCGGCGCCACGAGGAGGACGCCGCCCGAGTCGATCCACGCGATGGACTCGGCGATCGCGCGGTGGTCGATGCGCTCGGGGTTGACCGGGATGACCCGCGTCACCGAGCGCAGGAACGGGCCGACGAACGGATGACGGGCCCAGGCCTCGGCCGCGATGCCGGCGGTCTGGTGCCGCATCGTCGTGTAGATGACGGGGATGTCCAGGAGGTGGAGGTGGTTGATGGCCAGGATGTAGGGCCCGGTCGCCGGGTAGTGGTGCAGGCCGACGACGTCGACCCGGGCCGTGAGTCGAAACAGAGTCCGGATCACGATCTTCAGGTTGCGGAAGACGCGGTTGGGTCGGTCGATCGTCATCGTCATGGCATCGGGCAGGCGCTGCCGCGGCTCGGGCGGTCGGCGCGCTCGGCCGCGCCCGCCGGGCGAGCCGAAATTATACGTGCGGCCTTGCATTCGCGGGCCTGATATGGCATTTTGCCGCCGCTCGCCCGGCCGGCGAGCGCCCGCCCCCGCGCGCCAGGAGGCCGCGACATGCACGATATGTTCAACCCCGTTCCGCGCTTTCCGACGTTCGAGGCGCTGGTCGACGCCATGCAGGCCTGGACGGACGATCCGCTGGCCAGCGCCAGGACCAACGTCGTCATCTACCGCGGCAACCCGGCCGCGCGCCTCATGCTCATCGGCGAGGCGCCGGGCGCCGAGGAGGACGTTCAGCGCAAGCCGTTCGTGGGGCCCAGCGGCCAGCTGCTGGACCAGATCCTGCGCAGCGTCGATCTGGATCCCGAGACCGACGTCGTCGTGACCAACGCGGTGTTCCGGCGCCCGCCCAACAACCGCGTGCCGACGCCCGAGGAGATCGCGTGGTACCGCCCGTTCCTGCTCGAGATCATCCGGCTGGTCGACCCGGCCGTCATCCTCCTGGTCGGGGCGGTGGCGACGCGGTCGGTGCTGGACGAGAAGCGCGGGATCACGCAGATCCGCGGGCAATGGCTGGACTGGAACGGCCGGCGGGTGATGGCCATCTTCCACCCGGCGTACCTCCTGCGCAACCCGTCGCGCGAGCCGGGCTCGCCCAAGGCCCTGACGTGGCGCGACATCCGGGAAGTCCGCGCGAAGCTCGACGCGCTGGGGTGAGCCGCGGACGGGTGGGATGCCTCCGCCCACCATGCCCCACGGCCGCGTGATCGCCTCGCGACCCATGCCCGTCTCCCCCGCGACCGGGATTTCATTTCCGCGGGTTCCCTAACTTCCCGGCGAACGTCGGTGTTGACGAAAGTGGGGAATACGCCGCACCCATGCGCACATCGGTTGCGGCGCCGCGGCGGCACGCTCACGCCGCCGACCAGTCCGTTTGTCAAGCACCCGAGGAGGAATCATGATGCGCCTGAAATGGCTGGTGCCGCTTGCCGCGCCCACCGCGCTCGCGCTGGGCACGGCAACCGTCTTCCTGGCGTTGAGCGGAGCGCCCACCACGGCCGCGCCCGTCGCGCAAACGCCCGGCGTCAGCAGCTGCGTGGCGAGCCTCGAGAAGTCGATCTCGCCGTCGACGATCCCGATGGGCGACTCCGTCATGGCGTCGCTCGTGGTGAGCGCCACGTGCGCCGCCAAGCTCCTGCCGGTCGACCTCGTCATCCTCGCCGACGAGTCGCTGTCGATGACGAAGGCCCGCGGCGGGAACAACGCCCCCGGCGGGCCGACGCCGACCCCGCGCAACCCCGACGAGACGCCGGTGCCCGGCACGCCCGGGGCGGGCGGCGTCGATCCATCCCGCGACGAGCCGGCGTTCTGCAGCGCCCAAGGTGGGAACAACAACATCGCCTCGCCGTCGCCGACGCCGCGGCGTCGGCCGCGCCGCACGCCGACGCCGGGGGCCATCGACGATCCCGAGGAGGACCCGCTCGAGGCGGCCGGCGAGGAAGACCTGATCAGCGACGTCAAGGGCTGGGTGCGCGACTTCGTCGACCAGCCCGAGATCAAGCGCGACATGGCCAGCGACCGGCTGCGCGTCGGCTTCGTGTCGTTCGCCCAGAACGCGCGCATCAAGCAGTCGCTCTCCAACGACAGCTCGGACGTCATCTCCGCCGTCGGGCGCATGAAGGGCACCGACCTGACCAAGATCGACCTTGGCATGCGCGAGGCCGGCCGGACGCTGACCGGCTCGGGCAGCCGCTCGAGCCTCGGCGACACGGGCCGCATGACGATCATCGTCATCCTCTCGGACTTCCAGTTCTGCGCCAAGGACCTGCGCGCGGGCGCCGGGCTGAGCAAGGAGACGAAGGTCATCACCATCGGGCTGGGGCGCAGCCTCAACCGGCGCAACATGAACGACCTGGCCAGCGACAAGTCGTTCGCCCTGGCCAAGAACGACGTCAAGGAGATGATCCATCTCTACGACGACGTCATCGCGCCGCCGTCGCCGGTGACGATGAGCCAGATGACGGTCCGCGACGAGCTGATGGCCAACATGCTGCTCATGCCGGGCTCGGTGCAGCCGCCGACCGTCACCATCACGGGCCAGCTCCTCGAGTGGCAGCTCACGGCCCTGGGGCAGACGCTGACCTATGACGTGCAGCCCCAGGACAGCGGGCTGTGGCCCATCAGCAACAGCGCCGAGTTCGCGTGGGTCGACTCCGAAGGGCTTGCCGGCAAGGCGGACTTCCCGAACGTCGACGTCGATGTCTTGCCGCAGACGGCCACCCCGACGCCGATCCCGACCAACACGCCGACCCCGACCAACACGCCGACGAACACACCGACGCCGACGTTCACCCCGACGCACACGCCCACCGCGACGCCGACACCCAAGCCGCAGCCGGCCTACCTGCCGATCACGTACCGCCTGTGGCCCGAAGAGGTCAAGCCGCCGCCGTGCGTGCCCGAGGAGCAGACCATCGACGTCGGCCTCGTCATCGACACATCCAACAGCATGCGCGACCCGACGCAGGCCGGGGGCAAGATCAAGCTCGACGCCGCGATCGAGGCGGCGCTCGAGATCGTCGACCTGCTCAAGGCCACCGACCAGGCCACCGTCGTGGGCTTCAACGCCACGAGCCGGGTCGTCAGCCCGCTGACCGGCGACAAGACGCAGCTCCGGGACGCGCTGCAAGGGCTCCCGAGCTTCCAGGCTTCGGGCACCGAGATCGACGCCGGCCTCACGGCGGCCTTCGACGAGCTCAACAGCACCCGCCACCGCGCCGGGAACAAGCGGTCGATCATCCTGGTCACCGACGGCGCACAGTCGGCCGGCGACACGCAGGCCGTCATCGCCGCGGCGAACGCCGCCAAGGCGGCGGGCGTCACCATCGTGTCGGTGGGCCTGGGCGCCGACGTCGACACGGCCCTCCTGACCCAGGTGGCCACCTCGCCGGCGCTGTACTTCCCGGCACCGAACGCCGAGGATCTCGTCCGGATTTACCGCGAGGTCGCGCGCTTGATCCCGTGCCCCTAGCGGCACGGCCGTTCTCCGGGCTTACTCGGGTGTAACGGACCCCTGGTGAGCAGCCGGATCCCGGCCGCGTGGCGCCTGCCGAGTCAGGTGCCACGCGGCCGGGCCGGCTGCTCGGTGCTTGGTGTACAATGACGACATGATGACGGTGCCCCGGCCGCACGTGCCAGATCGCCCATTGGGTCACCCGGCGCGCGTGCCCGTGCGGATGCGTCGATCGTCGGCGGCGCCGAGCAGCGCAACGGCGCGACGCCGGCCGACGCCGCTCATCGGGTCCGCGCCGGCATGACCGACCTGCTGCCGGTCGCCGAGGCGCGCCGGCGCATCTTGGATGCGGTCCACCCGGTCGGCCCCGCCGTCCGCGTCGGGCTGCGCGAGGCGCTCGGGCGGGTCCTCGCCGCCCCCGTCGTGGCCGCCGTGGCCGTGCCTCCGCACCGCTGCTCGAGCATGGACGGTTACGCCGTGCGCACGGCCGACCTGCCCGCCGACGGCCGGGAGGTGGCGCTGCGCGTCATCGGCCGCGCGCACGCCGGCGCGCCGTTTGTCGGCACGCTGGCGGCCGGCGAGTGTGCCCGCATCCTCACCGGCGCGGTGGTGCCGGACGATGCCGACGCCGTCGTCATCCAGGAAGAGGCCCGCAGCGAGGCGCCCGATCGGATCCACGCCCGCGGGCCGGTCGTCCCCGGCGCGTACGTCCGGACTCCCGGGCAGGACGTGGCGTTCGGCGACACCGTCGCCGGACCGGGCACACGCCTCGGACCCATCCACCTCGGCGTTCTCGCCTCCGTCGGCGCCGGCGAGGTCTCGGTCTACCGCCGCCCGCGCGTGGCGTGCTTCTCGACCGGGGACGAGCTCCGCGGAATCGGCGAGCCGCTCGGGCCCGGGCAGATCCACGACAGCAACCGCTACACGCTGCACGGCCTCCTGGCCCGCGCCGGCGTCGACCTCATCGATCTGGGCGCCGTTCCGGACCGCCTCGAGGCCGTGCGGGCCGCCGTGTCCGAGGCCGCTGCGAACGCCGACGCCGTCGTCACCACCGGGGGCGTGTCGGTGGGCGACACCGACCACGTCAAGGCGGTCGTGGCGGCCGTCGGCCGGGTGGATTTCTGGCGCATCGCCATGAAGCCCGGCAAGCCGCTTGCCGTCGGCCGCGTCGGCGACGCGCTGTTCTTCGGGCTGCCCGGCAATCCGGTGTCCGCTGCGGTGACGGCCGCCCTGTTCGTCCTGCCCGCCGTCCGGCGGCTCGGCGGCGAGCTGGCGGTCGACCCGGTCGTGGCGCGGGCCCGCCTGGCGGCTCCCGCGGCCAAGCAGCCGGGTCGCCTGGAGTATCAGCGCGGGGTGCTGTCGATGGGGGCGGGCGGCGACCTCGTGGTCACGCCCTTGGCGGGGCAGGACTCGCACCTGCTGTCCGCCATGGCGCGGGCGGACTGCCTGGTCGAGCTGCCCCGGGAGGCGGGCGACCTGGCCGCCGGCACGCCCGTGGCCGTCCTGCCGTTCCACGGGCTGTGGGGCTAGGCGCCTGAACGGCACGCCGATGCCTCGCGAGCGGAGCGGCCGGGTCATTCGCGCGCAGAGCGGCTTCTACACCGTCGAGACCGACGCCGGCCCGGTAGTGGCCGTGCTGCGCGGCGCCTTGAAGCGCGCGCGCCGCCAGGAGGGCCTCGTGGCGCTCGGCGACGACGTCCGGGTACAGGTGCTCGACCTGCCGGAGGGCGAGACCGGCCTGGTCGAGGCCAGCATCGTCGAGATCCTCCCACGCGGCTCGGCGCTCGTGCGGCGCGCCCCAGGGCCGAAGGGCGCGTGGGCCCAGGACGTGGTGGTGGCCAACATCGACCAGATGGTCGCGGTGTTCGCGGCGCGCCAGCCCTCCCCGCATCTCCGAATGCTGGACCGGTTCCTGGCCATCGCCGAGATCGACGAGCTGGACAGCGTGATCGTGTTGAACAAGGTCGACCTCGGCGTGCCCGAGGCGATCGACGCGGAGCTCGCCGAATACGCCCGCATCGGCTACCCCGTCATCCGGGCGTCGGTCCGCACCGGCGAAGGCATCGCGGATCTCCGGGCGGTGCTCGCCGGCCGGATCAGCGCGGTGGTGGGGCCCAGCGGCGTCGGCAAGTCCAGCTTGCTCAACGCCGTCGAGCCAGGCCTCGCGCTCCAGACGGGCGAGGTCAGCGAGAGCGTCGACAAGGGCCGCCACACCACGCGCGTCGGCGAGCTGCATCCCTTGAGCGGCGGCGGCAAGGTCGCCGACACGCCCGGTCTCCGAGAGCTCGGCATGTGGGACGTCGATCCCGGCGAGCTGGAGTGGGCGTTCGTCGAGTTTCGCCCGTTCCTCAACACGTGCCGGTTCTACGACTGCACCCACGTCCACGAGCCCGGCTGCGCCGTCCGGGCCGCGGTCGAGGCCGGTGACGTCTCGGCGGCCCGCCACGCGAGCTACGTCGCGCTGCTCCAGGATGCCCCGCGGCGGCGCACATGACCGGCGGGCGCAACCGGCCGTTCCGCATCGTCCTCACCGGCGGCCCCGGCGGGGGCAAGACGACCGCCGCGGACCTCTTCCGCCGCGAGATCGGCGAGGCCGTGGTGATCGTGCGGGAGTCGGCCACGCTGCTCTTCAGCGGCGGCTTCCCGCGCGAGGACACGCCGTTCGCGCGCCGGGCGATCCAGCAAGCGATCTACCACGTCCAGCGCAACCTCGAGGACGTCCAGACGGCGCGTTACCCGGATCGGATCCTGCTGTGCGACCGGGGCACCATCGACGGCGCGGCGTACTGGCCGGGTCGGGCGGAGGACTTCTTCACCGCGGTCGGATCGACCTACGAGGCCGAGCTGGCGCGGTACGACGCGGTCTTGTTCTTCGAGAGCGCGGCGGTCGGCGGCATCGGCATCGAGAACGGCAATCCGGCCCGGGTCGAGAGCATCGCGGAGGCCGCGCGGCTCGACGGGGTCCTGCGCGGGTTGTGGCAGCCGCACCCCCGCTTCTTCTTCGTCCCGCACAACCCGTCGTTCATCAAGAAGACGCTGTTCGGGCTGGCGTCGATCGAGAGCATCGTCGCCCAGCTCTCGGTCAGGGAGTAGGGCGGCGGGCGGACCGGATGCGGCCGGCGCCGCTCAGCGCGGGATGCGCAGCGCGTCCGGCCGGGCGGCGGCGCGCTGGCGGTGGCCCAGGAGCCAGTCCTGGCTGTTGAGCGGCGCGCTGCCTGGCTCGCGCGGGACCTTGGCGTAGCTGCCGTCGGGATGCAGGACACGGGCCTTGACGTTGTCGGCCAGGTAGGCGCCCAGCACGTCGTCGCGGAGCTGCCGGACCAGGGCGGCCCGCTCGATCGGGAACACGACCTCCACGCGCCGATCGATGTTGCGCGGCATCAGGTCGGCGCTCCCGACGTAGACCTGCTCCGCGCCGCCGTTGTGGAAGTAAAAGATGCGGCTGTGCTCGAGGAAGCGGCCGACGATGCTGATGACGCGGATGCGGTCGCTGACCCCCGGCACGCCGGGGCGCAGGCAGCAAATGCCGCGGGCGATGAGGTCCACCTCGACGCCGGCGGTCGACGCTTCGTACAGCAGCCGGATCATGTCGGCGTCGACGAGCGCGTTCATCTTGAAGATCAGCCGCCCGCCGCGGCCCTGGCGGCAGTGGGCGATCTCGCGCCGAATCAGGTGCTCCATGCTGGCGCGCAGGTTGATGGGCGCGACCAGGAGCTTGCGGTAGTCGTGCTTGGCGGAGTAGCCGGTGAGGTAGTTGAACAGGTCGCTGGCATCGGCGCCGATGTCGGGATCGCACGTGAACAACCCGATGTCGGTGTACATCTGCGCCGTCGCCGGGTTGTAGTTGCCGGTGGCCAGGTGGACGTAGCGCCGGATCTGGTCGCCTTCGCGCCGCACGACGAGCGCGATCTTGGAGTGGGTCTTCAGGCCGAGGAGGCCGTACACCACGTGCACGCCCTCCTTCTCCAGCCGCCTGGCCCAGCCGATGTTGCTTTGCTCGTCGAAGCGGGCCTTGATCTCGACTAGGACGCTGACCTGCTTGCCGTTCTCGCGCGCCTGCAGGAGCGCGTCGACGACGGGCGAGTTGCGGCCGACGCGGTAGAGCGTCTGCTTGATCGCCAGCACGTCGGGATCGCCGGCCGCGGCGCGCAGGAAGTCCACCACGGGCATGAACGAGTCGTACGGGTGCTGGAGCAGGATGTCCTCCCGCCGGATGGCCTCGAAGATCTGGCCGGGTGCCTTGAGCCCGGCGAGGGCCGGCACGACGGCCGGCACGAAGTGGGGGTACTTGAGGTCGTGGCGGTCGATGCCCGCCAGCAGCATGAGGCTGCTCAGGCCGAGCGGTGCGTCGACGACGTAGATGTCGTTGGCGTCGATCTCGAGCTCGTCGACGAGGATGTCGCGGATGTCGCCGGGCATCGAGGGCGTGATGGCCAGGCGCACCACGCTCCCGAACTGGCGCCTGCGTACGCCCAGCTCGATGGTTTCGAGCAGGTCCGAAGCCTCGATCTCCTGGATGTCGGTATCGGCGTCGCGTGTCACGCGGAAGGGGTGCGCCTCGACCACGGTCATGCCCGGGAAGAGGTCGTCGAGGTGGGCGGCGATGACCTGTTCCAGCCAGACGAAGTAGTGCTTGCTCGGCGACGTTCCGTCGCGCCGCACGCTGCCGGACGAGCGCTTGATCGGCACCAGCCGGGGCAGGCTGCCGGGTATCTTCACGCGCGCGAAGCGCTGCTCGCCGTCGGTGTCGCGGACGACCACGGCAAGGTTGAGGCTGAGGTTGGAGATGTGGGGAAACGGCCGGCCGGGGTCGAACGCGAGTGGCGTCAAGACGGGGTAGACCATTTCGTGGAAGTAGGCGTCGATACGTTCGCGTTGGCGCTGCTCGAGCTCGGCGTAGTCGAGGACGAAGATGCCGGCGCCCCGCAGCTGGGGCAAGAGCGCGTCGTGCAGGCAGGCGCGGGCATCCTGCATCAGCCGCTGAGTGGTCTTGCGCACCGTGGCCAGCTGTTCGGCCGGGGTGAGGCCGTCGGGCGGCGTGTCGACGACGCCAGCGGCGATCTGCGCTTTCAAGCCGGCGACGCGGACCATGAAGAACTCGTCGAGGTTGGCACCGGCGATCGCCAGGAACTTGACCCGCTCGAGCAGCGGGTTGGACGGGTCGCGCGCCTCCTCCAGCACCCGCTGCTGGAAGGCGAGCAGGCTGACCTCGCGGTTGATGAACAGCTCGGGATCCTCGAACGCCGCTGGTCGACCGGGGGCCCTGGCTGCGCGCGGCTGGCCGGTGGCCGTGCGTGCCGGGGCCGCCGTTGCTTTGCCCGTGGTGCGCGGGCGCGTGGGCGACGGTGTGCGGGTGCCCTTGCCGGATTTGGGCTTCGGTGTCGTCACCGCGTCCCTGGCCGGCGACCGGCGCCGGGCGCGGCCCTGGGGCGGCGGATCACCTTGGACGGGATCGACGGTGGGCCCGACCGGCGCGGCGACGTCGCGGCCTTCGGGCGGGATGGGCGGCCCGCCCGGTAGCCGCGGGTCCACCGTCGATGCGGGCGCATCGAATGCTGACGTCGACGACGGGGGGGATCGATCGAGCTCGGGGGACATCGTGGTGGCTCCTTCCCGCGGCGCAGGACATCGACGCGCGGGCTCGTCGTCGGGCCCGGCGGCGAATCGGATATGCGCATCACTCTCCCCTGGCTCCATTGTATGCGGCCGCCCCAGGTCCGACAACCGGGACGGCGGCCGCGGTCGCCGCGGTCACCGCGGCCGTCAGCGGCCGACCTCGGAGGTGACAGCTGCCGGCTGCAGCACGAGCCGGTCGCCGGCCGCGATCGGTCGACCGAAGCGCATGGGCAGGTCGGCGACGGCCTGGTGGCGGGCGATCATGTCGTCGTAGTGCGGGCTCAGCGGGTGGCCGGACTGCCCCGTCGTGACGACGAAGCGGCTGTCGTCGGCCGGCGACAGGTCGACGATCTGGCGGTAGCTCGGGACGCGGTACTGCTCGTAGCGGGCGGCGAGGCGCACTGGCGCCACGTTGACGGTGTACCCGTCGCCGCCGTTGGCGATGGCGCGGTGGAAGAACGGCTTGAGCCATGCGACTTCGCTGAACGGCTGGTGGGCGTACTGCGTCTGGTGCACGGTGCCCCAGCGCCACGCGGCCATGTCGGTCCCCATTCGCTCCTCGAGGCCGTCCAGCGCCGTGTCGAGCGCGATGCGGGCGATGGCGTCGCAGTCTTCGCGCGGCGCCGTCAGCACGTCGTCGCACCACCCGGCGTCGGCGCGGGCGAGCACGTCGGCCAGGAACTGCGGGTGCGTGCGCTCGGCGTAGCGCTCGTAAAGGGCGCCGGACAGGTCGTCGGCGACGACGGCTTCGCCGAGGGCGATGAACCACGCGCTGTAGATGGCGGCGGCCGCGCTGCCGGCGTCGAGCCGGCCGTCCCATGCCCGGACCAGCGCGATGGCCCGCGCCTGGCGCGCGTCCTCGGGCGCGACGGCGGCCAGCCGCGGCGCGAGCTCGCGCGCCTGCAGGCTGACCTGGTCACCCTGGAGGGCGGCCATGGCGGCGACGTCGAGCCGCTCGCCCGCGGCGATCTTGGCCTCGATCCGTTCGACGATCCGCCCGGCGCGATACGGCGGCGTCCAGCTCTGCGCGATGTGGTAAGGGTAGTCGTCGTCGACCACGCGGTTGTTGGCGGTGACGACGTAGCCCGCGGGCGGGTTCAGCACGCGCGGGAGGTCGTCCCACGGGATCCAGCCGATCCAGGCGTGGCCCGCCTCCCAGCCTGGCAGCGGCGCGCCGCCGGTGTCGCCGGCGGGGCGGATGGGGATCCGCCCGGTGGCGGCATACCCGATGTTGCCGGCGCGGTCGGCGTATACGAAGTTCTGGCCCGGCACGACGAGCTGGCTGAGCGCGGCCAGGAACTGCTCCCAGTCGCCGGCGGTCTGGAGGTCGAGGAACGCGTCGAGCGTCGTGTCGTCATCGTCGAGCGCGGTCCAGCGCAGCGCGAGCGGCGCGCCGGGGGTGTCGCTGGCGTCGCTGACGAGCGGCCCGTTGCGCGTGGCGCGGGCGGCCCAGCGGATGGGCTCTTCGCGGCCCTTGACGACGATGGGCTCTTCGACGATCCGCAGGTCCTCCCAGCGGCCGCCGGCGGCGTACTGGTTGGGATCGTCGGGGTTGAGCCGCTCGAAGTACAGGTCCTGGACGTCGGGGCCGAGGTTGGTCGCGCCCCAGGCGATGGCGTCGTTGCGCCCGGCAAGGACGCCCGGCAGGCCGGGCAGCGTGGCCCCGGCGACGTGGACGCGGCCGCCCCGGATCTCGGCGAGGTACCACGTCGACGGGATGCGCGCGCCGAGGTGGGGGTCGTTGGCCAGGAGCGGCAGCCCGCTCGCGGTGTGGCGCCCGGCGATCACCCAGTTGTTGCTCCCGACGTCGCGCCCGCCGAGCTGGAAGTCCACCTGCAGGCGCGTGTCGAGGTCGAGAAGGACGTCCCCGGCGGCCGCGGGCATGTGCGCCGCGGCGACGATGGTCGCGCCGTCGCGCGGGTAGTCCGGCAGGAGGCGCGCCGCGCGCTCGGGCCCGACGGCCTGGGTCAGCCGGACCCGCAGCAGGTCGTCGTCCCAGTTGCCGCCGAGGTCCCAGGCCATCATCTTGGCCCAGGTCAGCGAGTCGAGCGCGGTCCACGGCGCGGGCCGCGCCCCGAGCAGCACGAACTCGGGCGGCAGCGGGTGGCCGGCGCCGAGCCAGGCGTTGACGCCGGCGGCGTAGGCGTCGAGCACCGCGCGGGCCTCGGGGCTGGCGTGCGCCAGCGCGGCCCGGGCGGCGCGATGCGCGCCGAGCGTGCGCAGGAACTGGTCGGTCTCGACCGTCGGCTCCCCGAGGATCTCGCTCAGGCGCCCGGCGCCGATGCGGCGCTGCATCTCCATCTGCCACAGCCGGTCCTGGGCATGGGCGAAGCCGAGGCCGAACCAGGCGTCGCGGTCGCTCGCGGCGTGGATGTGCGGCACGCCGTCGGCGTCGCGGGTGATCGCGACGGGCGCGGAGATGCCCGCGACCGTGAGGTCGCCGGCGGTGGGGGGCAGGCTGGAGCGGAAGTAGACCCATGCCCCACCCGTGGCGACGACCACGGCGATGGCGACACCGGCGAAGGTCACGCGGATCCAGCGGTGGAATCGCATGGGGGCTCAGCCGCTCGTTCCAGGCCGATCGATGCCCGGCGCTGATGGAGCGTGAGGCCGCGCCGCGCGGCCCGATGTTCCGTACCACGCCAGCGCCAGCCGCTCGGCTTGCTTGATCCAGTCATTCTTGGCGTCGCAGTAGGCGGCGATGTCGGCGGGGTGGCGTGCGAAGGCCTCGCGCTTCACGGCCGCGTAAGCGTCACAGGCGTCGGGATGTGCGCGCAGGAAAGCCGGAAAGGCCAGGTGGCGCTCGACGTCGGGGTCGTCGGCCTGGTAGATGTGGATGTTGTGGGTGCGCACGCCGTCGCGGTCCCGCGTGAAGTAGCGCCGGCCGGGCAAGCCGTACTCGCCCCACGCGCGGTAGCCGGCACCCGTGAAGCGGTCGGTGACGGCGTCGACGGCGTGAATGTCGCCCACGAGCGGCAGGAGATCGATGATCGGCTTGGCCGCCAGGCCGGGCACCGAGGTGCTGCCGATGTGGTGGACCTCGACGAGCAGTCCTCCCAGGAGGGTGCGCAGGCGGGCGGCCTCGCGGTCGAACGCGGCCGGCCAGTCGGGGTTGTAGGCGGTGAAGGTGTAGCGGCTCGGCGTGGGGGGGGCCGTCATGCGAGGCGATCTCCGCCGCGGGGCTGGGATGGATTGGAGGGTTCATCTGGCCGGGCAACCCGTGGGTGAGATTATCTCCCTCGGCGTTCGGGTCGTCAATTGCGTGGTCTGACGCGGCCCGTGCTGATGGCCGGCCAGGGGGCTGCGGGCGGCCCCGGGCGGCATCGGAACGGGGCCGGGCTGCCCTAACGTCCCGGTGGCACCGCGTGTTATTCTCATCGACCGGTGACGAGCGTCGCGCCGTCGCGCGTGACGTTGCTTTCGGCGCCTGGCAAGCCGATGCCGTCGCGCCGTCGCTCCGTCGCGCGCGGCTCGGATCCGATCGACCGCTGCCGTCCGCCGCCTCAGTGCTTCCTGGAGTCTCCCTCATGGCTTCGCTCCCCCTCCCCACCCACCTTCATATCACCCGGCGGCCGGGCCGTTGGCTCGCGCTCGCGGCTGCGGCCTTTGCGTTGATGCCGACCGCGCCGCGGGCGGCCGCTCAACCGCCCACGCCGTTGCCCGAGTCCTTCGCGCGCGTCGCCACCTGGCAGGCGAGCCCCCAGCCACGGCCCGTGGGCGAGCTGACGGCGCCGGCCGGCGTCGACGTGGCGGAGGACGGGCTGGTCTATGTCGTCGACGCCGCGGAGCACGCGGTGCATGTGCTCACGGGCGCCGGACAGGGTGTGCGGCGCATCGGCGCGGCGGGCGCCGAGCCCGGGCAGCTCTCCGGTCCCACGGACGTCGACGTCGAGGCGGGTCGTGTCTTCGTGACCGACACCGGCAACCGCCGGCTCCAGGTGTTCGATGCCGCGACGGGCCGCTTCCTGGCCGAGTGGCGGCTCGGGTACCGCCCGTGGGGGATCGCCGTGGGCGCGGGGCGCGTGTACGTCTCCGATGCCGACGCGCCCAAGATCGGCGTGTTTGACCCGGCCGGCGTGCCGTTGTCGACGTGGGGGCAGGGTGCTGGCGTCGATGCGGTGTTGCCGCTGGTCGCGCCACGGGGGTTGGCGGTCGACGACGAGGGCGACGTGTTCGTCGCGGATCCGGGGCGCGACGCCGGGCCGCTGCTCGAGGTGTCGCCGGACGGCGGGCTGAAGCGGACGCTCGCCGCGGTGGCGGATGGAACCCGCAACCGCCCGGTCGACGTGGCGGTGGCGGGCACGACGCCGTTCACGATCTCGGCCGAGGAGATCGTGACGTATCGGTCGTTCTTCCTGACGGTGTCGCCCATGCGGCTCGACGGCATCAACGGCGGCCGCGGCATCGCCATCGGACCGGGCGACGGCCTGGTCGCCACGGTCCAGGATAGCTGGGCCATCGCCAGCCAGGTGCTGTTCTACGCCGATCGGGGCGTCGGGCGTGTGTCCGCGACGTGGGGCGACCTGCCGGCGGCCGTGGGGACCTTGCCTGGCCCGCGGCGGGTGGCGGCGGCGGCCGACGGCGGCGCCTGGCTGGCGGACGCTTGGCCGCGGGTGCAGCGGTGGGGGCCGGGGGGGGCGCCGGTGAGGCAAGTGCGCGCCGATGGGGCGGTCGACGTGGTGCGTGGGCCTGGGGATGGTGTGTATGTCGTGCGCGGCGACGGGGTGACGGCGCGGGACGCGCGTGGGGGGGTGGTGTGGACGTGGAACGCGGACCGGAGCGGCACGTGGCTCGCGGCCGGGGCCGGCGGGGCGGACGGTCTGACGGTCGTCGACGTCGGGCGGGGCCGGCTGCTGCGGTTCAATCCGGACGGGGCGACCGTGCCGGGCGGCGTCGGGGGGGCGCGCGGGCCGGTGACGGACGTGCCGCTCGCCGGGCTGATCGTCGACGTGGCGGTGGGCGGGGGGCGGACGCTCGTGGCCGACCGGGGGGTGCAGGCGCTGCGGGTGCTGGACGCTGGGGGGACTGAAGTGGCCCGCTGGCCGTTTCCCGGGCGGGTGGTGCGGGTGGCGGCCGGCGCGTCGGCGGGGGGCTGGTTTGTGTTGACGGCGGACGGGTGGGTGCGCAAGTACGATGCGGGCGGCGGGCTGCGCGCGGCGTGGGACGCGGCGCCGGAAGGCACGCCGGTGGATTTGGATGTGAACCCGGCGGGCGGGGTGCTGGTCGTCGACGGGCGGGGGGATCGGGTGTTCGTGTACGCGCCGGCGGGCGGTGGGTCGGCGGAGGTGCCGCCGAACGAGAGCCGCTGTGATCTCGTGCCCGCCAAGACGGCAGCACCGGGGAGGGTGCGTGCCGGGGAGCTGGTGACGGTGACGCTGGCGCTTGAGGGGGATTGCCCGTCGGAGCCGGTGGATCTCGATGTGGTCCTGGTCATCGATCAGTCGGGATCGATGGCCGGCCCCAAGATCGCGGCGGCCCGCGGCGCGGCGGTGAGCTTCACGGCCGAGCTGGACTTCCGGCGGGTTCAGGCGGGGGTGGTGCTGTTCGCGAGCTCGGCGGATGTGGCGCAGACGTTGACGAGCGATGCCGGATCGGTGATCCGCGCCGCGGCGATGGCGCAGGCGCGCGGCGGCACCAACATCGCGGATGGGCTGCGGGCGGCGCGGGGCGAGCTGGGGAGCGGGCGGGCGCGGTCTTCGGCGCAAAAGGCGATCGTGCTGATGACGGATGGGTTGCCGGAGGACGCGGATGGTGCGCGGCGCGAGGCGGCGGCGGCGCGCCAGGCGGGGATCACGGTGTTCGCCATCGGGCTGGGGGGCGATGTCGACGGGGGGCTACTGACGGAGCTGGCGGGGGCGGGCGATCGGTACTTCGAGGCGCCGACGGAGGTCGAGCTGGCGCGGGTGTATGCGCGGATCGCGCGGCGGTTGGTGTCGGGGACGCTGCTGCGGAGTGTCGGCGTCGTGGATGTGGTTCCGGCCAACATGTCTTACGAGGTGGGCTCGGCGAGCCCTGCGGCGATGTGGGATGGGGGGGCGCGGACGCTGCGGTGGTCGCTCGTGGATGTGCCGCCGGCTGGGTTCCGGCTGATGTATCGGGTGCGGCCGACGCAGGCGGGGGTGTGGCCGACGAATGTGCGGGCGGATGCGGAGTTCGTGGATGGTGTGGGGTACGCGGGGAAGGTGGGGTTTCCGGTGCCATGGGTGGAGGTGGTGGGGAATCGGGCGTTGTTCTTGCCGATTCTGTTCCAGCGGCGTTGTCCGGCGTTGAAGTCGGATATCGTTCTGGTGATCGATACGTCGTCGAGCATGGATGGCGCGGCGGGGCTGGGCGGGGGTTCGAAGCTGGACGCGGCGCGGGGGGCGGCGCGGGCGTTTGTGGGGTTCTTGGGGATGCCGGCGGATCGGGCGGCGGTGGTGGGGTTCAACGACGAGGCGGTGGTGGTGCAGGGGCTGACGGGGGAGCGGGCGTTGATTGAGCGGGCGTTGGAGGGGTTGCCGCGGGCTTCGGGGACGCGGATCGACCTGGGGCTGGCGCGGGCGCGTGAGGCGTTGACGGGGCCGGGGAGGAATTGGGCGAACTTGCCGATTGTGGTGCTGCTGACGGATGGGCGGCCGTCGGGGGGGAGTGAGGCGGCGACGCTGGCGGCGGCGGGGGCGCTGCGGGCGGCGGGGGTGACGATCTTTGGGATCGGGTTGGGGGCGGATGCGGATGGGGGGTTGTTGGTGGAGATCGCGGGGGGGGCTTCGCGGTATAGCTATGCGCCGGATGGGGCGGCGTTGCAGGCGATTTACCAGACGATCGCGTGGTCGTTGCCGTGTGGGGATGGGTGATGGGGACGGGGATGGTGATGGGGACGGGGATGGTGATGGGTGATGCGTGATGGGTACGGGGACTGGGGATAGGAGATAGGGGATAGGGGAGGGGACGGGGATTGGGAGGGGGACGGGGATCACTGGGCTGCTTGGCGTGGGCGGGACGTGTGGTGGGGCGGCCGGTTGTGTGATCTGACGCGGGTGGGGTGGGTGTGGGTGTGTGGGTGGGTGAGTTGAGGCGGGTGGGGTGGGTGTGGCTTGGGGGGGGAGTGAGTTGAGGCGG
>CAYQBA010000080.1:0-20252 GCA_964415605.1 uncultured Anaerolineales bacterium
GTGTCAGCCCGGCTCCTGGCCCGCCGGCCGGGGTGGTCGCTGGGCGAGTTCGCCGCGCGGCTGGGCCGGGCGCTGGCCGGCGGGACGGCACCCGGCGCGGCGGGCGTGGCCGACGCGGCGCGCGTGGTCGAGGCGTCGGTCGACGCCAGCGTGGCGCAGCTCGCGCCGGAGCAGCGCGCGCTGCTCCTGGCCGCGGGCGCGTTCGTCGACCAGATCGACCCGGGCGCGGTCGCGGCCATCGTCGACGCGCCCGTCGACGCCTGGGAGGCCGGCGAATGGCTCGAGCAGGGCGTCGACCGCTCGCTGGTGCTGCGCGCCGGCGGCGACCGCTACCGGCTGCACCCGCTGATCCGCGACTACGCCCGCGCGCGGCGCGACCCCGACGGCCTCCGGCCGCGGCTGGTCGCGCACTTCGCGGCGCGCGTCGAGGCCGCGGACCGCGCCTTGCGCGGGGCGGCGTGGCAGCACGAGGTCGCGTGGTTCGACGCCATGCTGCCCGAGATCGAGGCGTCGCGCGCCTGGGCCCTGGCGCACCCGGGCGACGCCGCGGCCGATCGGCTGCTTCAAGCCTGCGGAGGGCGGGCGCACCGCTACGTGGAGCGGCGGACGGACTACGCGCTGTGGCGGCGCTGGTCGGAGGACGGGCTGGCCGCGGCCGAGCGCGCGGGCGACGGGCGGGCGGTCGCGGCCTGCGCCGCGCAGCTCGGCCTCCTGCACTACCGGCTCGGCGCCCGCGATCGGGCCGAGCCGCTGTACGCGCGGGCGCGGGACGGCTTCGAGGCGGCCGGCGACGGCGCGGGGGCGGCATCGGCCCGACTGGGGCTGGCCGGGATCCACCTCATGCGCGGTGAGGTGGCGGAGGCCGCGGCGGCGTGCGCGACGTGCCTGGCGGAGGCGGAAGACCTGGGCGACCGCGAGCTGGCGGCGCGCGCGCACAACCTGCTGGGGCTGACGCACTCGCGCCAGGGCCACACGGCGGACGCGATCGCGCAGTTCGAGGGCTCGATCGCCGCGGCGGACGAGGCGGGCAACGCGGTGCTGGCCGGCTTCGCCCACAGCAACCTCGCGGAGATGTGCCGCCGGGACGGGCGGCTCGAGGCGGGCATCGCGCACGCGCGGCGGGCGCTGGACGTGGCCGTGCGCATCGACGATCCGCGCCGGCTGACGCGCTGTCTGGATGCGCTGGGCGAGCTGTACCTGGCGGCGCCGGACCTGGCGGCGGCGGATCTGGTCTACGCGCGGATGGTCGCGGTGGCGGAGCCGTACGCCGGGGTGGACGCGGCGGACTTCATCGCGGCCGAGATCGGGCGGGGGCGGGTGTGGACGGCGCTGGGGCGGTGGGCCGACGCGGCGGCCAGCCTGGAGCGGGCGCTGGACCTCGGCCGGTCGGCCGGGCTGGCCTACCTCGAGGCGGAGGCGTGTCGCTACCTGGCGGACCACTGTCTGGCGCTGCCGGCGCCGGACCTGGCGCGAGCGATGGCGCTGGCGGCGCGGGCGTGGCGGCTGCACATGGGCCTCGGCCGAACATACACGGCGGGCCTGGCCTGGCGCACGCTGGTCGCGGCGGCGGGGTCGGAGGAGGCGGCGAAGGAGGCGGTGGGGAGCGGGGGCGTTACGACGTGAAGACCGCGACGTTGGGGGCGCAGGTGCTGAATGACGCGAACCGCGCGGTGGTGGCGGCCTCTGGTCGACGGCGGGGCCCAAGTCGCGGCGTTCGCCCACGGGCCGCTCACGCCGGCGGCACCGCCGGTGACCGGCGATAGCGCCGGCTCTTGCGACCGCCCTCGGTGGCGAGGGCGCCGGCCTCGACCAGGGCCTTGAGGTCTTGCCAGGCGGTCGTCTGGGTCACGCCGAAGTGCGCGGCGTAGTCGGCCGACGTCCACACCCGGCCTGCCGTCGCCAGTGCCATGGCCTCGGCCAGGCGACCGGCGCGATCGGCAACCCGCAGCGGCAGCTGGGCGGGGCCGGGGGTGCCGGGCAGGCCGGGCGGCAGCGTCCGCGGCGGGGCGGATGCCGCCGGCTGCCCGGCGGGCTGCCCGCGCTCGTCCACGGTCTTGCGCGCGGCGGCGAGCCAGCGATAAGCGTAGGCCTGCGCGAGGTCGCGGGTCTCGGCGAAGCACCACGCCACGCGGGGGTGGCGGAGCTGCAGCGCGGCCATGACGGACATGAGCCAGTCCGGGCGCACCTGGTCCTTGGAGACTTTGAGGAGGTCGGAGAAGCGGCCCTCGACGACGAGGCAGGCGTGCGGCAGCGACTCGAGCTCCGCCAGCGCGAAGGCGAGAGTACCCGCGACGGCACCGGACGCCAGGTCTTCGGGGCGCTTGCGCTCCACGGCGGCCACCAGCCGATCGCCGGCGAAGATGCCGTAGTCCCCCACGGGCAGCTCGCGCCGCGTGAGGGTGGCCTGGAGGCCGTTGAACCGCCAGGCGTAGCGCTCGCGCACGTCGACGGCGATCTCGAGCGGGGCGTCGAGCCCGCGGGCTGCCGGGACCTTCAGCCCGGGCCGGGCCGCGCCCATGCTGCGTTGGCTGCGCCAGAAGATCAGCTCGCGGTCGCCCTTGGGCGCCCACACGAACAGGCTGCGCCGGCGTGAGCGGCGCTGCAGCACGAGGTGCACGGCCTTGCCGACGCGCCAGCACTGCGCCACGGCGTGGGTCTCCAACACCTCGGCGTCGTCGGGCCAGGCGGGCAGGGGGTGGCAGTAGACGTCCTTGGCGCTGGGCCAGTCGGCGGCACAGGTCAGGACGAGCGGGGCTTCTCCCGCCACGGGGACCGAGAGCACGAACGGCAGCCGTGTGCCGGCGGTGGGGTTGCGGGCGATGATGAAGTCGGGCATGGCGGGCGTGAGGTGGGATTATGAGGGTGAGATGGTGGGATGGTGGAACGGTGGGGGGCGACGGCTGGCTATCATACGACACCTGGATCGTGGGCCGCAAACGGCCTTGGGCGGAGGTGCGGCGGCAAGGGTGCCGGTGGGGTTGGGGGGCATCGTTGGGCTGGGCGTGTCGGCAGGGCGGCGGCATCAAGGGCTCAGCGTGACGTGAGGGCTGATCCGGCGGGTATAATTGGGTTCATCTGTCGCGGCGCATCGACCAGGCTGCAGCTTGTCAGCGGCCGGGGAGTTGGGCCGCCGTGCACTGCGAACGTTGGCGTAACCGACGCGCGACACGACGCCATGGTGCGATGTGCGTGGGGCCGGCGAACCAGCGGGCGTGGCGATGTCGCCCCCGTAGCTCAGGGGATAGAGCAGCGGTTTCCTAAACCGCGTGTCGCAGGTTCGAGTCCTGCCGGGGGTACCTCACAATTCGCCTGACAACGGCCGACTGCCGGGCCGGCTGGTGCTCCACACGAGCGAGTGGCGCCTCGTTCCGCCCCCATTGACCAGCGCATGCACCGGCCCATGACGGCGTGACTGGCGGACAGGATGGCACCGAGGTCATCGGCTCCTTCCCACACGGCGATGACGATGCTGGGATCGGGGCGAGCGCGGGGACGGGCATGTGACCCCGGCGCCGGTTGGCATCAGCGCACGTGAACACAACAAATCCAGTGCTGTCACTCGTCTCATGCCCGTGCGCCGTCGCGCGAGCGTCAGAGGGAGAGCAGCACTGCACCACGGAAGGCGCGCACCAAGCGTAGCACCATTGCATGCCATCGCCCGTGGGGAATTGCCCCTGAACGCGCATGCCTTCTTCCCGCCATCGTCCGCCCGTCGGTGGGCGCCGTGTGCACCGCTCGCGCGTCAGGCGTGACCCCGTCGCCCAGCGGGATCCGCCCCCGCCCTGGCACGCGCGTTCATCCGGCACGGATCGCCATGCCCATGCCACGCGCGCCGTCGGCCGGCGATCGGCGGCCGGCCGACGGCGTGGCCCCACCATGGCCGTGCCGCCGTCGAGCGCGGCACCTCACTGCCCGACCAGTGGCCGCCGCCCGGGCGAGCCGCAATCGGCAAGCCTGCCTGGCGCCGTCGAAGCGCCGGCCGACGTCGCGACCTCCGTCGTCGGCGCGTCCGGGCGCGTCAGCACAGCCGTGACCGAGGCCCAGCCGGAGCCTGGAACGCGACTAGTCGTAGACCCCGATCAAGCCGCCGGCACGACGCACCCGGCCGCCGTCGGCGACCGCGATCTCGGCCGCCGGTGGTCCGACGCCGTCGGCGACCGCGAGCCCGGCCGCCGGTGGCCCGACGCCGCCATCGCCGCCATCGCCGCCATCGGCGATGTCGGCGTCCTTCAGCTCGGCCGCGTCGCCTGGCCCGGCTCCGCCGCTTCCATCGGTGTCCCGCTCGCCGCACGCTTCACCCTGCCCGGCGTCCAGCCCGCCCAGCATCGCGCGCCGCCGCCTGGCCCCGAGCACCGGGAAGACCACGTCGACGTCGACGCCGAACCCAGACAACGTGCCGCGCACCCAGCGCTCGACCGCCTGGTACGTCTCGCGGTCGATGTCGTCGACGACGAGCGCCGCGCGGCCGCGATGATCGACCGCCCGCCGGAGCGTGAGCTTGCGGCCATCGATCCAGATCCACGCCGCCGGCCGACCGGAGCCCTCCCCGGTGACCTCCACCCGCTTCAGCAGCGCCGGGACGCCTCGCCGCTCCAGCCCGCGCAGCCGGGGCGCCACGAGCGCCTGGGCCTGGCTCTTGCCCAGGGCCACCCCCAACAGGCCGAGCGCGCGGCTCACGTCCCGGAACGACAGGCCCAACAGGTGCAGCGCCGCGGCAAGGCGCTGGATCCCCACGGCGACGCTGCCGCGGTCGACGCCCGCGGGATACGCCCGGAAGGTCCGCCGGCAGCGGCAACAGGTGTAGCGGTGCACCGCCACACGGCGCGGCGTGGTCGCACGCGTGGCTGGGGGCTTGACCGGTTGCGCGGCGGAAAGCGTGCCCGGATGCGTGCCCGGAGCCGTGGCCGGACGCGCTGGCGGCCGCGCCGCCGCCGTCGACGACGGCGGCGTGTCGCGCAGTCCCTTGCCGACGACCTGGTGCAGGTGGAAGCGCCGCCCGCCGCAGCCCGGCTGCGGGCAGACGGCCGGCGGATGGATGCGCGTGTTCGGTTGTGCGCGCGGCGTGAGCCAGAGCTGCATGGCGGTCCGGTCCCCTGTCTGTCGGCCTGTGATCGACGTCACCCGTGTGCCCCCCGACCCCTGTACCCCATGTACGGGCCGTGGTCCGTCGACGCTTCCAACGTTGGCCGGGTCGAAAAGGTTCCCCGGAGAGGGCGCCGGGGGGCGCTTCGCTTGGAGAACCTCCAGGTCCATGAACGCCGTGAAATCCGTCCGCGCCGCTCAGCCGTTCCCCGCGTATGCCACCGGCAGCCCAATCCGCCACGCCGGCCGCGCAGGCGACGCCGTGGCCCCCGCCGTCGGGGACACGCGCGGCGTGTCCGTCGGCCCCGGCGTATCGGTCAGCCCCGGCGTCGGACCCCCCGGTGTATCCGTCGCCCCCGGCGTCGGCCCGCCGGGCGTCGCCGACGGCCCGGGCACCCCGCCGCGCTGCCGGTCGAAGAAATCCAGCGTCAGGTGATCCGCGTCGCTGAACAGCTGGTGCTCCGCCCAGCACACATCGAGCTGCTCGCCGACCACGGCCGGGCCGATGCCCGGCGCCGCCGCCTGGACCGCCGCCGCCCAGCTCGACTCCGACGGCGGCAGCACCTGGAAGTCCAGGCGGTCGAGCAGCCGCGCCGCACGCAGGGCGTCGTACACGCCTTGACTCTCCGCCCGCGTCGCCCCCGGCGCCAGGAAACGCGCCGGGTACACCGGCGACGGCGCGTTGACCGACAGCTCGGTGTCGACCCCGCGCGCCTTCAGGCGCGTGTGGCACGCAAACGCGTCGAGGTTGGACACCCGCCGGTCGTTCTCCGCCAGGCGCCAGGCCAGCGGGACCGTGGTCGTCTCCGCCAGCGCCGGCCGGCACGCCGCCGCGTAGACCGCCGCGGCCCGCCACCCCAGCGCGTCGGCCACGCGCGACACGAACCCACCGCCGTTGGACATGCCCACCCCGAACACCGGCACCCCCGCCCCGATGGCGCCCTCGGCCACGAGCCGGTCGTGCAGGCCCTGGATGTGCTGGATGTCGGGGTTGGCCTCCGGCGGCGCCACCGCGCTCCACTGCCGCGCCTGGCGGTCGCCGCTCTCCGAGATCGCGACCGCGTAGCCGCGGGCCACGGCATCGCGCAGCATCTGGCGCTGCTCAAGGTTGCGCGGCGCCATCCAGCCCGCCGCCCCGCCGCCCGCGCCGTGGAAGAAGAAGATCAGCCCCACCGGATCCGGCGGCGCGTGGAAGAACACCTGCCGGCCGTCGACCGTGCGCTCGGCAGGGCGCCACTCCGGCGCGGGCCGATACGTCGCCGTGAAGACAAATTGGCCGCCGGTCGTGATCATGAACGACGTGTGCCGCGCCCGCGCGTCCGCCAGCGCGGCGGTATCCCCCTCCCAGCGATCGAACACCCGGCCCTGGAGATCCGGGTCGGCCCAGATGTGCACGACATCGCGATCGCCGTAGTCCGCGGTGGTGCCGAACTGCTCGCTCTTGCTCTTGCTGCCGTTGACGACCGTGACCTCCGCCCGGTACGCCATCCGCGTCGGCTCCGGCGTCGGCCCCGGCAGCGGCGCCGGCCACTGGCGCTCCGCGAAGTCGAGGACCGCCTCGGCGGCGCGCGCCGAGAGCCCATGCCCCGCCCAGCGCGTCGTCAACCGCTCGGCCACGCACGGCCACGCCTGCGCGAGGTCGCCAGGGAGGCCCGGCGGCGGCACCGACGCGGGGTCCAGCGCCACCCAGCCGTCGGCATCGACCAGGCCAGCCGTCAACACCGCCTTGTAGGCGTCGCCGCTGTCCTGCGCCGTGAAGCCCGCGCACGGCCAGAAGCTGCGCGGGAACACCGGCCACGGGTCGAGCGTGACGGCGTCGGCCTCGACGCCGGCGGCCACCAGGGCGGCCCGGCGCGCGGCGGCGGCGGCGTTCAGGGCAGCGTCGTCGCGCGCCGACAGGACGAACAGCGTCGACATGGCTTCCGCCGCGGAGCCCGCGTCGCCGGCGCTGCCGACGAGCACCACGGCCCGCGCCCACACCGACGACAGCGGCAGGAAGGCGTGCGCCGCCAGCGCGGCGAAGTCGCCGCCCTGGCCGACGCCGACCAGCGTCAGCGGGCCGACGGTGCCGGCCGCGTGGATCGCGCCCAGCACCCGCCGCAGGTCCGGGTTGGCGGCGAGGTCGGCGTGCGCCGTGTCCCACCGGCCGGCCGCGCGGTCGGTGCTCTCGACGATCGCCAGGCCATGCCCGCGCGCCGCGGCCAGCCTTACCAACGCCCACGCCTCGGTCGACGTCCGCCAGTACGCCGCCCCCTGGCCCGCGTCGTGCAGCAGCACCAGCGTCCCCGCGGTGACGCTGCCGGTGCGGCGGGGGGCGAGCACATGCGCGGTCGCGCCGTCGACGGGCACCGGCTCGAGCGCCCACAGCGGCGCCGCGGCGAACGTGGCGGTCACGGTCAGGTCGTGATCGGGCATCGTGAAGGCGAGGTGCGCCCGACCCCGGTCCGCGTCGCTCACGCTTGCCGGGAGGTCGCCCTCCCAGCGGCGGAACACGCGCTGGTCCGAGACCCGGAAGGGCTCGACGTGCGCCGTGGCGCCCGGCTGGACCGCACCGCCGCCGCTGCCGCTGACGACGGTGAGCCGGACGGGGGAGGCTTGGGCGCGCGCGGGGCCGCGCACCACCTGGGTCTCGCCGAGCGCCGCGGCCTGCACGACAACGAGCCCCGCCGCGGTCGCGGCGAGCGCCGCGCGGCGCCGGAGCCGGCGCGGCCAGGGCGTCGGGGTGGGGAGCTGGTGCATCCGAGGGCCTCCACGGTTTGCAAGATGCGGGCGGGCGGCGGCGCCTATCCACGGTGTCGGGCAACCCCTGCCATGCGGGTCGGGTACCCCGGAAACGCGGTCGATTAAGGCGACCAGACGACCCCGACTGCGGTGCACCCAGCCGGGGAAGCGTGGCGGTGATCAATACGATCGGCAGGTGGGCGCCGTGACGCGGTCATCCGGCCCGCCACGCCAGAGGCTGAGCGAGCCTGACACTGGCGCCCTCGTCATCGACTTCCCCCTCTGGTCCGAAATGCTGTCCGATTTCTGTTGACGCCCGCCGACGGCGGCGTGTACCATGGCAGCCGAAGCCGATATGAGCGGATGGTGAGCGACAGGAGGCCGACATGTCACACTCAAGAACACGCGTGAGGCACCTGACCAGGGTGATGGCCTGCATCGGGCTGGGCATGATGGCGCGGCCGGCGCTGTCGCAGGATCTTGCCAAACCGGAGCCGATGGCGGACGCCGTCGGAATGTGGGGCGACATCAACCGCTCCCCGGGCTGCAAGGGGATCGTGGTGACGGACTGGGACCGCGACGGGCGGCGCGAGGTGCTGGTGGGCCACGACGCACTTGTCGTCGCCGTGCGGCATCGTGAGCGCTATCAGTTCGACCAACGCTGGGCCGTCCCCTTGGGGGGGACGTCGGGCACCTTTGGCTGCGGCAGCGCTGGGGCCTGGGGGCTGCGCGAGCTCGACGGCGATCCCGACGACGAGATGTGGATCCTGCGCCCCAACGGTGAGCTGCTCTCTTACGATCCCTTCGGCTACACGCCCACCGCGCTCGGCCGCCTGACGCTGGAGACCGAGGATGAGCTGCTCCGGGGCACGATGGCCAGCAACCCGTCGACCGGCGCGCCGGAGCTGCTGGTGCTCATGCGGGTCTCCGGGCAGCTCAAGCTGCGCGCGTACGCCGTTCCGAGCCTGAACGAGACCTGGCAGTACGACCTGTCGTCGGGCAGCGCCTGGAGCGTCAACCAGATGGTCGTGGGGCAGGTCGACGCCGATCCCGGCCCGGAGATCGTGCTGAACACCGGCATCGTCATCGACCGCGTCCGCGGGCTCGAGCAGTGGGCGTACAACGCCGGCTTCGGCAAGATGGTTGTCGCCGACGCCGACGGCGATGGGCGCGACGAGATCGTCGGCGCCCAGAACGGCTTCATCACCGCCTATGACATCGACGAGCGGTCGCCCGCGTGGCAGATCCAGCACGACCGCGCCGTCGACGCCATGGCCACCGGCGACCTGACCGGCGACGGCCAGCCCGAGCTGGTCGTCGGTCAGGACCAGTGGGGCGACCTGACCGTCTACGACCTGCCGACTCACACCTCGCTGTGGACGGTCGACAACACCGAGCACGGCGTCAGCGGCATCGGCGTCGGCGACGCCGACGACGACGGGCAGCCGGATCTCATCTGGGGCTCCGGATGGACCTCGACCGGCGCCGATCACCTATACCTCGCGCCCGCCGACGACCGCAGCTTCGCGTTCGCGTTTCCCGATTACGACGGCCCGTACCGCGCCATCCCGCTGCAGCTCGACGCCGACGACGCGCTCGAGCTCGTGATCTTCACGGCGTCGACCAACAGCGGCTACGATGGCGGCACGTACCTTGTCATCGACGCCGCGTCGGGCCTGGAGGAGGTCGATCTACGGCTCGACGTCGACTTCAAGAGCAGTGGGTTCGACCGCGTCACCCCTTATCCATTGCTGGCCAATGTCGACGGCGACCCGTTCGACGAGCTCATCCTTGGCTTCGGCAACGACGTGTACGTGTTGGACCAGGGCGGCCAGCGGTTGGTCAAGAACAGCTTCTCGGCCCCGGTGATCCCGGAATGGGTCGGCGACGCCGACGGAGACGGAGCGCTCGACCTTGTGTCGCGCAGCGACAACCGGGTCAACATGCATCAGCTCGACACACTCGAGTACACGTGGCAGAGCGTCGTCATGCCCGCCGGCGTCAAGGGCGTGGCGGTGGGCGATGTTGACCACGACGGCCACAAGGACATCCTGTTCCACGGAGCCGACAGCTACCTGCAGGCGTACGACGGCCAGACCAAGAAGCTGAAATGGCAGACGCCGCCCGACCGCCGGGTGGACGCCGTGGCGGTGGGCGATGCCGACGGCGTCGGTGGGCCGGAGATAGCCGTGATCGAAGATGGTTGGTTGAAGTTCTACGACGGCACAACCCAGGCGCTGATCACCAAGACGCTCGAGCTGCCTGGCGGCGACTTCTTCGGCCCCGCGGGCGGCGACCTGGACTTCGCGATGCTCGGCGAACACCCGCGGTCGCAGCTTGTTGTCACGACGCGGCAGGCCGTATGGCTGCTGCGGCAGCCGATGGACCCCACCCCGGGCCAGCGTATCGCGCTCGACAACCCGAGCGTGGTGTGGGCCGACACGGACGGCGACCACCACATGGACTTGGTTGTCGGCAGCGACGTCGGCGTGGCGCGCTATCGCATGCGCGAGGCCTTCCCGGACCGCGTGCCGCCCATGGCTCGTGCGCTGGTGCCGGCGCGCGGGATCGACCTCGTCAGCCGTAACGCGTTTGCCGAGGCCAGCTTCAACGAGGCCATGGACGAGGCCTCCATCACGCCGGACCATGCCGCGCTGCGCGTCGGCGACCAGCCTTTGCCGGTGCGGCTGGCCTACGACCCCCGCACCCGCGTCCTGCGCCTCACCCCCGAGGGCCTGCTGCCTCCCGACGCCGACATCACGGTGTGGCTCGGCCCGGACTTGCGCGATGTCGCGGGCAACGGGCTCGACGGCAACCTCGACGGCATTGGCGGCGAGGCCGACGACGCGTTCCGCTGGACCTTCAAGACCGGCGCGGGGGTCGACACCGTCGGGCCGCGCATCACCGTGCTGAGCGTATCGCCCGATCCCGTGTGGGCCGGCATGTCGGTTGCGCTGCGCGCGACCGCGGACGACACCGACCCGGCTGCCAGCTCGGTCGTGCGCGGGGCCGAGTACTTCACGGCGACGCTCGGCGCCCCCGGCACCGGCGTGCCGCTCGCGGCAGTCGACAAGCGGTACGACGGCCGCATCGAGGCGATCGACGCCACCCTGCCGACCGACGCGCTGAGCGGAACCCTAGTGGTCCACGTGCGAGCCGTCGATACGGTCGGCAACTGGGGCCCCGCGCGTGCCATCACGCTCACCATCCAGCCCGAGGATCCGGGCAACTGGCCGACGTTCGGCCACGACCCAGGCCACAGCGGCTACAGCTCGACCCAACCGGCGGTCCCGGGCCATGTGTTGGCTTGGGAGAAGGACGTGGGCTCGGAGATGAGAGCCCCCGGTCGCGCCATCGGGCCGGTGGCGGTGGCCAACGGCCTGGCGGTGGTCAACACCGGCTACTTCTTCGGCAACGGCGGCATCCTCGCGCTGCGGGCGGCGGACGGGGCGGAGCTCTGGCGGCGCGAGTTCGCCGAGAAGCATTCCATCAACCCGGCGACCATCGCGTACGGCACCGTGTACTTCCAGCAAGGCAACCACAGCTCCGACACCCACCTGTTCGCGCTGAACGCGTTGACCGGCGAGGAACGGTGGCGCGCGCCGTTCGGCGCACAGTGGGAGGAGTACTACGCGCCCACCGTCGCGGACGGCAAGGTCTTCATCAACGGCGGCGGTTACGGCGGCATGTACGGGTTCGATGCCTTCACCGGCCGTCAGCTGTGGTTCGCCCAACACGCCCAGTACGATCAGTGGACGCCCGCCTACAGCCAGGGCACGGTCTACTCGTGGGTGGCCGGCGCCTTCGCTGCGTGGGACCCGAAGTACGGGACGTCGAAGTGGTCGATCGATCTGGGATGGGACTGGGCCGGCTACGACATGGACCGCACCATCGCCGTGAGCGAAGGCGTGGCTTACGTCACCGCGCGGGCCCCCACGGGCGGCGATCTGATCGCCGTCGACCTCACCACACGCCTCCCCAAGTGGCGGCTGAACGGCCGCTACACCGGCACGCCGGCCGTCGCCGACGGGGTCGTGTACGCGCTCGACGGCGACACGCTGCGCGCGATCGACGCCGACACGCACGCGGTCCGCTGGTCGTTCACGGCGATGGAGGACCTGGTCGGCGCGCCGATCGTAACCGCCGGGAACGTCTACGTGGCCACGCCCGCCCGGACGTGGCTGCTCGACCGCGCCTCGGGTGGCCAGGTGGCCACACTGCCACGCGGCGGCTGGCTGTCGGTGGCCAACCGCCAGCTCTATGTCGCCCAGCCCGACGGTCGACTGGCCGTCTATCGCGAAGGCATCACGCCGCCCGAGCGCCCGGACGACAGGCGGGCATTCATCCCGTGGGCGGGCCATGGGCAGGAAGAGGCACGCGCCCGGCGCTGATGAAGGCTTCGCGTGGGGGCAAGGGATGAGACCGCGACGGCGCCGTTCGGAGCCGGTGTCTGGCTTCACGGACCGGCACCGCACGGCCCGCGCAGGCCTTCAGTCCAGCCTTGCCGCCGGCACCTATGAGGCGGTGCCCGCCCGCCGCGCCGCCAGCCACCGCTGCGTCAACAGCGCCGCCGGCCCCACCGTGAAGAGCGCGTAGTAGGGGGCGTGGATCACGTGGTTGAGGCGCAGGATGTGCTCCATCAGCGCCACCAGAAACACCACCAGGATCTGCGGACGCATCCCCTTGACCGTCGTCGGCGGGTCCGTGACCATGAAGAGCGTGAAGAGCTGGTACATCGGGCCCGTGATCGGCGCCACCTCCGCCAGGAACGCGTGCCCCGTCTGCAAGCTGCGCACCGCGCTGAGGCCGATGAACGACGCCGCGTACGTCACCGAGATGTGCAGCCGCCGCAGCCGGTAGAGCACCATGAGCCCCACCATCCAGATCGGGACCATGAGCAGCAGCCGGTTGTCCCACTGGATGCTGAGCGTTGCGACGGCGTCGTGGGCGAAGAGCAGCATCATCACGATCCCGAAGTTCGACGGGTTCCAGACGTGCCGCCCGCCCGACTGCAGCACGTACTTCGACAGGATCGAGATGATCGCGCACAGCGCGTACGGCCAGAAGTACGGCGAGCGCACCAGGATCCCGACGCTGATGCCCGTGATGTACGCGCTGGCCAAGTGCGGCCACGTGCCGCGCGTCAGCCGCGCCAGCACCGCCTCCGTGCCGATGGCCGACGCGATCGCCAGCCCCGTCTTCCACGGACTCTCGAGCATCCCCGTGGTCCAGTTGCCCGCCACCAGGATCAGCGTGATCAGCATCGGCGCCAGGTAGCGCTGGTCGAAGCGCTGGCGCGGCCCCGCCTCCGGCGGCGCGGCGGCCAGCGGGATGCCGGGGGTGGCGGACGTCGCGGGCTGAGAGATCGACATGCTGTCCTCCGCGGAGCGGGCCGGCCTAGCGCGCCAGGCCCACGGCCTGGCCTTCGACGATGCGGTGGACCTGGCGCACGGCCGGGTTGGCGAGCGTCTCCTCGGCGCCCGACGGCCAGCGGACCACCACCCGCTCGACCGCCGCCGCGCGGCCCAGCCCGAAGTGCAGCCGGCGCTGGTTCTGGGCGCAGAAACCGCTCGCGCTCACCACCTCCTGAAGCTGCGTCTGCCCGTCCCAAGTCACCCGCACCTGGGCGCCGACGGCCCCCCGGTTGCTGGTGGTGCCCTCGAGCTCGAAGGCGATCCAGGCGTTCGCCGCGTCGACCATGTTGCGGTAGAGAAGGAGCGGACCGCGCTGGTGCGCCACGACGGCGTCGAGCACGCCGCGGTTCCAGAAGTCCGCCAGCGCCACCGCCCGCCCGTCGAACGTCTCGGTCATGCCCACCACCTGCGCCACGTCGGTGAACTGCCCCGCGCCGTCGTTGACCCACACGCGCTTGGGCTGGTAGCCCGCCAGGCTCGTGTCGCCCATCGGCGGCCAGTTGGCCGCGTCGGCGATGATGCGGCTGTTGCCGCCCGAGATCTTGCTGTAGTCGTACCAGTACGAGCGCTCCCGGCTGGCCGAGACGTAGCCGTTGGTCAGGAACAGATCCTGGAAGCCGTCGTTGTTGAGGTCGCCGAACTGCGCCCCGAAGCTCCAGCCCCCGTACTCCACCCCCACGCTCTGCGCCAGGTTGTCGTAGGCCGGCCGGTCCGGCGTGCTGTCGTCGCGCGGCACCCAGAGGTTGTTGCCCTGGACCAGCACGCCCTCCTCGGTGATGTTGGTGATGTAGATCGCCGGCCGGGCCTGGTTGAACACGTCGCCGAACGAGACGTTCATCCCGCTCTTCGGCCGCACGGCCAGCCCCGCCGCCTCGCCGACCTCACGGAAGCGCTGGCCGCCCTCGTTGAGGAAGTACTCCGACACCCCGTAGTCGTTGGCGATGACGATGTCGGGGTAGCCCGTGCCGCGCAGGTCCGCCGCGGCCGCCGCCAGCGCCCAGCGCCGGCTGGTCAGCCCTACCGCCTCGGCCACGTCCTCGAACCGGCCGCCGCCGAGGTTGCGGAAGAGGAACTTCCGGCCGCCGTTTTCGGCGTACTCGAAGCTCTCCGGCATGATCGCCGTGGTCTCGAGGTGCCACAGGTCGATCCCCTCGTCGTAGTAGCCGCCGAGGAAGAGGTCGAGCCGGCCGTCGCGGTCGAAGTCCAGCCACACCGCGCTCGTGGCGTTGACCCAGTCCGGCAGGCCCGCGCCGTCCGTCACGCGCGTGAAGCCCTGGCCGCCGTCGTTGTGGAACAGCTCGGGGCGGCCCCACTTGTTGACGAACAAGTCCTCGAAGCCGTCGTTGTCGTAGTCGCCCCACAGCGCGCCCGTGGCCACGCCCGTGCCCGGCGCGTTGACGTCCGCCACGCCCAGGGCGGGCGCCACATCCTCGAAGCGGCCCGTGCCGAGGTTGCGGTAGAGCCGCGACCGGCCGCCCTCGCGGCTGTCGGTGGCATAGAGGTCCGCCCACCCGTCGCGGTCAAAGTCCGCCACCGCCACGGCGGCGCCCATCGAGGCCACCTGCGGCATGATGTGGTCGAGCTTCGCGTCGAAGGTCGGCGCCGCGTGCACGAAGTCGATGCCGCTGGCCTTGGCGACTTCCTCGAAGCGGAAGCCGTACGTGTTCAGCGCCGCCGCGGGCGCGTCGGACCCCGCCGGCAGCTCGGCGCGCCGGTCGGTCCGCCGTGAGAGCATCGCCGCGGCCGCGATGAGCCCCGCCAGGGCCACCGCCAGGAGCCATCTCGTCGCGCCCGACTGTGTCTGTGTGGTCTGCATGCTCACCCGCTGCCGCCGTGTCGCCGGGCCCCCGAGTCGGCCGGCGGCCCGTATTCTATCCCATTCTATCCCATGCGGTGGGCGCCGGCCAGGGCGAGTGGCGTGCGTGCATGGGGTCGAGACGGCGCGCGGATAGGGCGCGCGTCCGTGCGGCGGGCGGGGCGGCGGTGCCACACATACAGCGGCCGGGGACGCGAACGCCCCCGGCCGCCGCTACCGTGGGAGGACTCGGGATCAGGCCTTGGCCGGCTTGGGCGCCGCCGGCACGCGGGCGCAGCTGCACGTCCCCGCGAAGTGCCGCTCGCTGGCCGGCGGGTACATGTGCAGGTACATCGCGACGACCATCGGCAGGAACACGATCGCATTGTAGAAGAGGTGGAGCTCCGGGCGCGGGAACCACAGCTGCAGGATGCTGGTGTACGCCTTGGCGCCCCAGAACGGGTGCCCGACGATGGCCTGGAGTTGGAGGATGCTGTGCTCGATCAGGTGCCAGCCCTGGATCGCCAGCGACAGCGTCCACCAGAAGCGGGCCTTGCCGAGGAAGCCCGGCCGCAGCATCACGAGCCCGACGAACATGAAGAGCGCGTAGCCCCAGTGCATGATCTCGGTCGAGACCAGCCACGGCTGCCAGAGGCCAAGCATCCCCAGGGATTGCGGCCGGGGCCAGCCCAGGACCCAGATCTGCCAGGCCTGGGTCAGGTGCTCGGCCCAGTGCAGGAGCACGATGGCGCCGTACAGCCAGAGCGCCGGCTCGTGCCAGCGGCCGTTGAGCCGGACCATCAAGGGCTCTTGCGTCGTCGGGTGGGCCTGGGTCATCGTCGTCATGGGTTCGGTCCTCGTGATGGGCAAGATGGCGGAGGCCAGTCATCCCGGCTGGCCCGTCTTGCCATGATACGACACGCGGGCGGCGCCTTTCAATCGGGGAATGCCCGGGGAGAGGGGTGGGGATATGCCCTGGTGCTCTCACGCGCCCACCGGCGGCGCCGACGTCCCGCGCGCCGGCATGTTCCCACGCGCACGGGCCCCGGACAGGCTGGAAGCCCGCGCTCCTAGGCGCTGAGGCATGTCCCCATGCGCATGGGCCCCGACCCGGCGGCCGTTGGCACCGGCCCCCCGTCACTCGTCGAGCTGGACCAGCCCGGACTTGATCGCCACCCGGATCAGGTTGACGAGGTTGTTGACCTCGAGCTTGGCCATGAGGTTGGTCCGGTGGTGCTCCACGGTCTTGACGCTGATGTGGAGCTCGTGCGCGATGGCCTTGCTGGTGTGCCCCTGCGCGATGAGGCGCAGGACCTCGCGCTCGCGCTGCGTCAGCGCCTCGGCGCCGCCAGGCCCCGGCGGCGCGTCGCCCGGCGCGGCCAGCGGCTCGCGCCACGCCGCCTCGGTCACCGACGAGCCGATGTAGGTCGCCCCCTGGCTGGCGGCCCGGATGGCCAGGACCAGCTCGGTGCCGTCGGCGCCCTTGAGCACGTAGCCGTGCGCCCCGGCCGACAGGCACTGCCGCACGGTCGCCTCGTCGGCGTACATCGACAGCACCACCACCCGCGTGCCGACGCCGAGCGCCACCACGCGCTCGACCACCGCCATGCCGTTGAGGCCGGGCATGGCGATGTCGGTGACGATCACGTCCGGCCGCAGCTCCGCGACGGCGGCCACCGCCGCGAGCCCGTCGGCCGCCTCGCCGACCACCTCGATGTCGCCCGCCCGCGCCAGGAGCCCGTTGACGCCCACGCGGATGAGCGGGTGGTCGTCGGCCACCACCACCCGGATCACGCCGCCGATCCCCGCGGCACCCGCGCCGCCACGCGCGTGCCGGCGCCGTCGGCCGACGCAATCTCCATCCGGCCGCCCACGAGCTCGAGACGCTCGCGCATCCCCGCCAGGCCGATGCCGCTCGTCGTGCGCCGCCGGCCCACGTCGCGCGCGTGGAAGCCGCGGCCGTCGTCGGCCACCGTGAGGCACACCTCGTCGGCCGTGGCCTCGAGCGTCACGTGCACGCGCGTGGCCTCGGCGTGGCGGGCCACGTTGGTCAAGGCCTCCTGGAGGAAGCGGTAGAGGCAGAGCGCCTGAGCGTCGTCGATGCCGGCCACCGCCCCGCCCGCGTAGTCCAGCGCCAGCTGCACCCGCCTGGCGTAGCCGCGGCAGAAGCCCTCGAGCGCCGCGTCGAGGCCGAGCGTGTCGAGCGCCGGCGGCCGCAGGTCGTGCGCCAGCCCCCGCAGCCGCTCGCGCGTGGTGTTGACCAGGTCGATGACGTCGGTCAGGTCGTCGACCAGGCCGGGCGCCGCGTCCACCGCCTCGCTGCGCAGGAGCTCGAGGCCGATCTTCAGCGCCGTGAGCGCCTGGCCCGCCTCGTCGTGCAGCTCGCCGGAGAGCCGGCGCCGCTCTTCCTCCTGGGCCGAGAGCACGCGCTGGGCCAGCCGCCGCCGCTGCTCGGCCAGGTGCTCGATCGCCGCCTCGGCGCGCTTCATGGCGGTGATGTCGTGCGCGAACACCCGCGCGAGCGCGCCCTCCGGCGGCTGGCAGATCTTGAGCTCGAACACCGAGTCGCCCACCCGGGCCTCGCGGGTGAAGATCACGCGCTCGCCCTTGTGGAAGGCGCCGATGCAGTCGGTGATCCCGCTGAGGAGCGGGTGGGCGAACCCCAGGTCGTCGAGGTCGGGGAAGCGGTCCCGCGCGATGGGGTTGAGGTACGTCACCCGCCCGTCGAGGTCGGTCTCGATGACGAGGTTGGGGTTCTGCTCCGGGAAGCTGGCCAGCCGCCGCAGCTCGGCGTGGCGCGCCGTCAGCGCGTCGAGGTCCGCGCGCAGGCGGGCAACCTCGGCTTGCATCGCGCGCGGGTCGAGGTCGGGCGGCGCGGCCGCGGGCACCAGGGCCGCTACCGATGGTTCCATGCGTTCCACGCCCCGGATTATACGGGCATCGCGCTCCGTCCGGGCCGGTTCCCCGGCGCCCGAGGCATGCTTGACACGGAAAGAGACCGCCCCGCGACCCTCCTCCAGGCGCTCCGGCGCCGGGAGATCCCCCCACAATCGAGAACGGGCTTCTCCCGATTGACTGCTCGTTCCCCGCCGCCGATAATGCACGAATGCACGTCGCGCAGCGCGAGCGCCATCCGCTCCTCCCCCCGCCCCGCCGCACCGCGCGACGCCGCGCCATCGCCGCGATGGCGCGGGCCCTCCTGGCCTGGCTGTGCCTGGCACCGCTGGCGAGTCCCGCTCACGCCCACGGCGGCCTCCACACGCTCCAGGTCGACGCCGTGCCCGTCGGCCCGTACCAGCTCAGCGTGTGGACCGGCCCCAACGAGCTGCGGCCCGGCGCCGTCCTGATCGAAGCGCTCGTCGCCGACCCCGCGACCGGCGCGCCGGCCGACGGCGTGACGGTGAGCTATACCGTCGAACCCGCCGACAGCCACCACGCCGCGGCGCCGCTTGAGCTGCCGGCCGAGTCGATCGTCGCGCTCTCGGAACGCAACCGCGAAGAGGCCCTGCACATCGCCATCGGCCACGTCACCACGCCCGGGCCATACCGCGTCACGATCCACGTCGCGGATGCCTCCGGGTTCGCCGCCGACCACGGCTTCGACGTCACGGTCTGGCCCGACAACCCGTGGTTCCGGGTGGCCATCAACGTCCTGGTGGTGCTGACCGTGCTCATCGCCGCCGCGTTCATCTGGCACACACTGCGCCGCGCCCAGGAGATCATCCGGCCGTGACCGGCCGTACCGCCACGCCGGCCCACCCCTCGCGCGCCGCCGACCACGCCTTGGCGACCGCCCGCGGCAGCGCCCCCTTCGCCCCGCCGTCGAGCGCCGCCGCGGTGTCCGGGCCGCAGCGCACCTCGACGTAGAAGTCCGCCGGCGGCCGCCCGGCGCGCGTGACCCGCGCCCGCAGGTCGTCCAACCCGTGCACGGCGGCCAGCGCCTCGCCGTCGACGATGCCGCCCGCCGGTGCGCCCGCGTCGCCGCCGCCCGCGTCGGCCCGGCCGTCGAGCAGCCGGCACAGCCGGTAGGCCCACCGGACGGAAGGGGTGGCAGCCCCCGTCGCGTCGGTCGCCGTGCGTCCGCGCGATCCGGCCGTGCCCCCGGCGCCATCCCCGTCGCCGTCCCGGCCCCCCACGTCGCCCCCATCCGCCCCAGCGATCCATGCCCGGACGCTGAGGGCGAAGTCCGCCCCGCCGCCCGGCGCCGCGCGGAAGAACCGGTGGACGTCGGCGAAGTCGCGCGTCAGGCGCGCCGGCGGCAGGTCGCGCACGATCCGGCGGCCGTAGCCCTTGCGCGTCAGCCGGTCGTCGAGGATGGCGACCACGCCGCGGTCCGTGGCACGGCGGATCAGCCGGCCGAAGCCCTGCTTGAGCGTCAGCGTCATCAGCGGCAGCATGTACGCGCCGAAGCTGTCGCCGCCGGCCGCGTCGATGGCCGCCATCCGGGCCTGGTGGATCGGGTCGTTGGGCGACGGGAACGGCAGCTTGTCGAGCACGACGAGGCTGAGGTCGTCGCCGGGGATGTCGACGCCCTCCCAGAACGAGCGCGTGGCCATGAGGACGCTGTGCGGCGTGTCGCGGAACCACGCCAGGAGGGCATCGCGCGGCGCGTCGCCCTGGCCCCGCAGCGGCCACGGCAGCCCGCCGATGGCTTCGACGTGGGCGCGCGCCTGCTGCAGGCCGTCCCAGCTCGTGAACAGGCACAGCGCCCGCCCGCGGCTGACCTCCAGCAGGCGCACGATCTCGGCGGCCACCGCCGTGTAGTAGGCCTCGCGCGCGTCCCAGCGGTAGGCCGGCAGCGCCGGCTGGTAGAGCAGCGCCTGGCTCGGGTAGTCGAACACCGCCGGCGCCACGAGCTCGACCTGCGCCTCCGCCAGGCCGCAGCGCGCCTTGAAGTGCTCGAAGCCGCCGTCGGCCGCCAGCGTGGCGCTGGTGCAGATCACCGTCCGCCGCGGGGCATCGAAGAGGTGCTCCGCCAGCCGCGGGCCCGGGGCGATCGGCGCCGCGTGGAGCGCCAGGCGCACGTGCCGCCGCCCGTAGACCGGCTCGGCGTAGCGCACGACCTCGCCATCGTGCCGATCGGTCGCCACGGCCAGGTACTTGTCGCCGAGGGCGTTCAAGTTGCTGATCGCCTGCTCGTACATCCGGGCCTCGACGCGGTCGGCCCCCTCGGCCGCCGAGCCGCCGCCCGCCGCGGCGCCCGCCCCCGGCGAGTCGGACGCGCCGCCCGCGGGCGCGGG
>CAYQBA010000081.1:0-15819 GCA_964415605.1 uncultured Anaerolineales bacterium
CCGCCGCCGGCATGTCGCGTCGGGGCGACCGGCGGTGGATCGCCGCGGCCGCCATGGTGGGGCTGGCGATCGTGGGCGGCGGGCTGTACTGGCGGTCGGGCGCGCGCGGATCGGCGCAGGGCGGCCCGGTCGACCTCGCGGCGGCGCGCGCGGCGCTGCGTGCCGTGCCGCTGCCGGACCTGTCCGCGGTCGAAGCCGACGTCCGCGACCAGGTGGCGGCCCAGCACCAAGCCGCCGCGGACATGGCTGCCGATGCCGCGGCCGACCCGGCGGCGCTGGGCGAGGCCGAGGGCGCGCTCGGCCGGCTGCTCCTGGCCTACGGCTTCGAGGCGGCCGAGCCGGCGCTGCGCAACGCCCAGGACCTCCAACCCGACGACAGCCGCTGGCCGTACCTCCTGGGGCACCTGTACCGGACCGGCGGCCGGCTCGACCAGGCCGCCGCCGCGTACGCCCGCGCGCTCGAGCTCGCGCCGGACGACGTGCCGGCGCTCGTCCGCCTGGGCGAGGTCGAGGCGGCCCGGGATCGTGTGGCCGACGCCCGGCGCCACCTCGAGGCGGCGCTGGCGCGCGACCCGGCGCACGCCCAGGCGCACGCCCTCCTCGGACGGCTGGCGGCCGAGGCGGACGACCCGGCCACGGCGATCCGGCATTACGAGGCGGCGCTCGCGGCCCAGCCCGCGGCGTCGAGCCTGCACTACCCCCTGGCCCTGGCCTACCGCGACCAGGGCGACGCCGAGCGGAGCGCGGCGCACCTGGCGCAGCGCGGGACGCGGGCCGTGGTGATGGATGAGCCGCCGGTCGACGACCTGGCCAACCTCAAGCGCGGCGCCAACCTGTACGTGTTCCAGGGCGCGTCACAGCTGCGCGCGGGGCGCTTCGCCGAGGCGGCGGCGGCCTACGAGAAGGCGATCGCCGCCGACCCGGCCAACGCCATGGCCCACCTCGACCTCGGGCTCGCGCGCTATCGGCAATCGGACGTCCCGGGCGCCATCGCGGCCGTGGAACAGGCGGCAGCGCTGGACCCCCGCGGCAACGAGGGCGCCAAGGTCCACCAGGCGCTCGGGGTCTACCGCCAGGCCGCCGGCGAGTTCGAGGCGGCGGAGGCGGCCTTCCGGCGGGCCATCGCGCTCGACCCGAAGTTTCCCGACGCGCACCTCGGGCTGGCCAACCTGCTGCGGGCGACGGACCGATGCGGCGCGGCCGTGGCGGTGTACGACCAGGCTCTGGCGCTGGCGCCGTCGCGGCGGCTGGCACACGTGCAGCGGGCGCTGTGCCTGGTCAGGGCCGGGCGCTCGGCCGACGCGCGCGCCGCGCTGGAGCAGGCGGCCGGGGCCTTCCGCGACGACGTCGACATCGCCGACGCGCTGGCGCGGGTGCTGGCCGCGGCGCCGGACGACGCGGTCCGCGACGGGCGGCGGGCGCTGGCGCTCGCCACGGCGACGGTCGAGCGCCGCCGGAGCGTCGACACGCTCGAGACGCTGGCGATGGCGCACGCCGAGGCCGGCGACTTCGAGGCGGCGGCGCGCGTTCAGGCCGAGGCGATCGACCTGGCGACCGCGCAGTCGCGCGCGGCCTGGCTCGCGGTCCTCCGCACGGAGCTGGCCGGCTATCGGGCGGGGAAGCCCAACCGGGTGCCGTGGCCGGCGTTCCTGTACGACGGGTGATGGGGCATCCGCGCTCCCCGCTCCCGCCTCACCGCCGCCGCAGCACCAGCAGGAACAGCACGTCGTACAGCGCGTGGGTCCACGTGACGATGCCGAAGCCCCGCAGCACGTAGATCGCGCTGAACACCAGCCCGCCGAGGAACCGGAACACGAACGACCCCGCCGCGAACGCGTCGCCGTACGGGCCGACGTAGTGCGCCAGGCTGAAGACCAGCGCCGAGACCGCCGCCGCCACCGCCGCCGCGGGCCCCGGCGCGAGCAGCCCCGCCTGCGCGATCGCCCAGCTCACCGCGCCGACGACCACCACCCGGAACAGCAGCTCCTCGTAGATCCCGGCCCCCAGCGACAGCACCAGCTGCTGGCCCAGCGAGAGCTGCGCCTGCCCGGCCGCCGACGCCATGGCCGGCGGGCCGCCGGCCGCGCCGAGCGGCGCCAGCACCGCCGCCGTCAGCCGCCCCACCACCAGCCCGAACGCCCCGGCCAGCGCCAGGCTCTCGAGCGCCATCCCGCCGAACACCCAGCCGTGCAGCGGCACCGGCCGCGTGCGCCACTCCTGCACCACGATGACCAGCGCCACCACCAGCAGAACCCACACCAGCGCGCCCACCCCGTTCAGCCCCAGCCGGTCCAGCCACCCCCGCAGCACCACGTCCGCCAGGTTGCGCAGCTGCCGGCCGCCCGGCGCCCGCCAGTTCATCACCCATGCCAGGGCCTCGTAGAGCACCAGCAGCGGCATCGCGAACAGCAGGCTGTAGGTGTGCGTGCGCGAGAGCGCCCAATACGCCTCGAGGCTCACCGGCATCGCCACCTCCCCTGGCCCATCACCGGCACGGGATCGCCGCCGCGATGTCGCGGTAGATCGTCTCGAGCGCGCCGGGGTCCGACACGAAGTACGTGCGGCCCGGGCCGGCGATGGCCTCGAGCAGCGCCCGGTCGACGTCCGCCCCCAGCCCGATCGCGTACGTCACGACGCCGAAGGCCCGCAGCTCGGCCGCCACCTTGAGCACGTCCTCCGCCGGGCCGTTGTGCGCCCCGTCCGAGAGCAGCACCACCACCGGCCGGTTGCGCGGCCGGCGCCGCCGGCTGAGCAGCTCGCGCGAGGCCGCCGCCAGCGCCCGGTCGATGCGCGTCCCCGGGCTGTTGTCCAGCCCCAGGATCGCCGCCTCCAGCGTGTCGCGGTTGCCCGTCAGCTCCGCCGCCAGCCGCGCCGTCGTGCTGAATCCCACCACCGCCGCCTGGTCGTCGGGCAGGTCCAGCCGGTTGACGAACGCCACCGCCGCCAGCCGCGCCTGCTCGAGCTTGGCGCCCGCCATGCTCTCCGACGTGTCGATGACCAGCGCCACGTCCGCGTGCTGCGCTTCCGACAGGCACTTGGCGCACAGCGGCAGGTAGATCGGGCGCGGCACCACCGTGGGCGTGGCCGTCGGCGTCGGCGTCACCGTCGGGGTGGGGCTCGCCGTCGGCGTCGGTGACGGCGTCACGACGCACACCGTCGGCACAGGAAACACGAACTGCCGCCGGACTCCGTCCGCGTCGGTGTAGTCCGCCAGGGCCTGTTCGTTGGTCGGCAGGCAGCCCGCCACCGCCGGGCGCACCCGGTACGTCAGCGTGATGCCCGACGCCGGCAGGAGCGAGCGCCCCCAGCGCAGCCGCCCGGTGGCCACCAGCGCGCCCGGGTTGGCCGACCCGTCGACGTACGCCACGTCCGGGCCCATGACGTCGTCGATGACCAGGTTCCCCGCCAGGCTTGCCAGCACCAGCCGCAGGATCTGGCTGTAGATCGGGAAGAGCTCGCTCGGCGCCGGCGCGAAGAAGTAGCGGCTCAGGTCGCCCGCCACCGCCGTCAGCACGTCGCTGGCCACGTCCGACCCCAGCCCGATCGTGTAGATCTGCGCCCCCCACGCCCGCGCGTCGGCCGCGATCGGCCGTGGGTCCGCTGCCGCCCCGGTGTACTGCCCGTCGGTGAGGAGCACGATCACCGGGAGGGCCTCCGCCCGGCCCCGGTCGCGCAGGTGCTGCAGCGCCGCGCCCACCGCCGCCGCCATGTTCGTCTCGCCCTCCGGCACCAGGCGCTCCAGCCCATCGATGACGTCCGCCACGCTGTCGGTCAGCGGCACGTCGACCGTGGCGTCGTCGCTGAACGACACCAGCCCCAACCGGTGGTGTCGGATGTCGAGCAGCTCGGCGAACGCGCGCGCCGCGCCCCGCGCCGCCGCCAGCTTGGGGCCCGTCATCGAGCCCGACCGGTCCATCACCAGCACGATGTCGGCCCCGATCACCCGCGTGCTCGATGGACAGCGCGCCGCCAGCGTCAGCGTGACCGCCGCGGTCTCGCCGAGGACCAGCGCTGCCGGGCCGGCCCGCTTGTCGCCGCGCACGACGCACGACAGGCTCGACGGCGTCGGGCTCGGCGACGGCTCCGGCGGCGGCGTCGGCGGCACGCTCGCGCCGGGCGCGAAGACCCGCACCGCGCGCGCCCCGGCGTCCGCGAGGTAGACCTCGCCGCCACCGCCGAGCGCGATGTCCGTCATCTCGAACGCCGCGCCGTCCGACAGCACCGGCCGCCAGCGGGCGACGAGGTTGCCGTCGGCCGCCGTGTGGATCTCGACGAACCCATCCGCCATGACCGCCGCGATCACCGGGACCACGCCGAAGCGCCCGGCCGTCATCCGGCGCGGGCCCGACAGCAGCCCCGCCTGCCATACCACGTCCGGCGCATCCGCCCGCAGCCAGCCCTGGACCTGCGCCGCGACGAGGTCGCCGCTGAACAGGCGGCCGTCGCCCGCCACCGTCACGTCGCTCGGCCACAGGCCGACGCTCCCCGCCAGCCGATAGGCCCGCAGCCGCAGCCCGTCGGCCGGGTTGAACGTGGCCACGGTCTGGTCGCGCGGCCGCGTGACGTACACGGCGCCGGGCCCGGCCGCGATGCGCCCGCCCAGGGCACAGTCGCACGCGGCCTCCCACGCCGGCGGCCCCAGGCCGCCCGCGTCCAGCCGCACGACCTTGCCGCCCTCGGTCGTCGCGTACACCTCCCCATCCGGCCCGAGCGCCACGTCCAGCGCATCGTCCGGCGTGCCGCCGACGACCGACGCGCGGCCCGCGGCGTCGAACCGCACCAGGCTGGCGTCGCGGCCGTCGTGCGCCAGCACGGCGCCGTCCGGCTGCATCGCCAGCGCCAGGCCCTGGCGGTCGGTCTCGGCCCCCAGGCGCGGGACGTAGGCGTCCCGCACCACCCCGCCGACCAGGCGGGCGCGGACGGCGCCGTCGCGGTCGTAGGCCAGGACCTGGAAGCGCGCGGCGCCCGTGACGAGCGCCAGCCCGCCCGGTCCCGCCGCCAGCGACCACGGCCATGCCCCGCCCGGCACCGGCGGCGCGCTGAGCGCCGCGACCGACCGCGAGCCGACGAGGCGGCCGACGAGGTCGAACGTCATGACGAGCTTCGCCCCCGGATCCTCGGGCGCGGGCCCGCGCACCAGGACGCTGACGTTCCCGTCGGCGTCGCCCGCGACCGCCAGCGGCGCGTGGCCGGCCAGGTCGAGCGTGCCGACCGGCACGCCCTCCGCAGTGTACAGCGCCACCGACGCGGTGGCCGGCCGCACGAGCGCCAGCCGGCCGTCCGCCGTCACCGCGACCTGGCCCGCCCGCCCCCGCGTGTCGCCGACCTCGATGGCCGGCCCCGGGATGGCCCCGGGCCGCACCGGGTTGATGCGCCCGTCGGCCGTGACGTACAGCGTGCCGGACGCCGCGTGCACGGCCATATCGGTGGCTGACTGGATGAACGTCAGGCTCTGGAGCGGCCGGATGGCCGTGCCGTCCGCCTGCCGCGTGTCGAGGAAGAGGCCCGCGGCGGTCGGCGCCGCCGGGCCACGGCGGTAGCGCTGCCACACGATGTGAACCTGATCGCGCTGCGGGTCGGCGGCCACGGTCACCGGGACGTAGAGCTCGTGCTCCGACGTCCGCGTCCATGTGCCCCGCAGCCGGCCGGCCGCGTCGTAGGCCATGACCGCGTTGCGCCGGCCGTCGGCCACGTAGAGGTCGCCGCCGACGCCGAGCGCGACGTCGACGGGCTCGCCGGGCGACTCCGGGAGCGGCCACGTGGCGTTGAGCACGTAGGTGTCGCCGGGCAGGATCTGCCCGGGCCCGGCCGGCGCGGCGCGGCCGCGATCGGGCGCCGACCACGGCGCCAGCCCGGCGGCGGCCAGCGCCAGGGCCCCGGCGGCCAGGGGCGCCGACCAGCGGCGCCATGTCGGAGCGGGGCGGGACAGGGGAGGGAACATCCGCAAGCTCCTGCTGGGCGACATGGGGTTGTGATGCGCCAGGCGGAATGGGCGGGGGGTGCGCGGCCTGGCGGGCGCCGCGCGGTCCGCGGCGGGCGGCGCTGCGCGGTAGGTTAGCGCCCCGCGCGACGCGATGCAACCGCCGCGCGGCGTACGCTCAGCGGGCGCCGAACGGCTGCGGATCCGAATACGGCTCGCGCATCGCGAACGGGGCGAAGGCGCGGTGCGGGATGCCGTCGACCGCCAGGACGCGCGGGACGCTCAGCTTCAAGATGTCGCCGCCGCCCTGGGTGTCCTCGTAGATCAGCTGACCCGACGTGCGCACCGGCAAGTAGCCGGCCGCCGTCGGGAAGACGACGTGCGACACCCACAGCTCATCGCGGCCAGCGATGTCGGTGTCCCAGCGCACGCTGCGCGCCGCCGGGTCGTAATGGGCGCCGGGCGGGTCGAACGTCGACGGTGCGACGGCCATCAAGGGCGCGACGACGTCGCGGACGGTCACCTTGCGAACGCGCGTCTGGGTCGACCACACCAGCGCCACCTGCCGGTCGGCGACCGCGGGCCAGCCCTCGGCATCCGCCAGCCGACCCGGCGCCGCGATATCCTGGAGGCAGGTGCTGGCGCAGTCCCCGCGCAGGCACACCAGCCCGATCTCGATGCCTTTGCGCCGCGCGGCGTCGGCCGCCGCCACGGCATCCCGGCAGAAAGGCGACTCGGGATCCGCCGCGTCGTCCGCCGTCGTCAGCACGAGCAGGCCCTCGCGCACCGGGTCGTCGGTCTGGCGCGGCGGGGCGAACGACCGGGCCAGGACGAGGTCGCGGATGCCGATGGCCAGGGCGGCGGTCAGGCCGCCGCGGCCGGCCGGCGTCGCCGCCGCCGCCTCGTCGAGGCAGCGGGCCAGGAGGTCGGTCCGGTTGGTCGGCGCGCACAGCGACCGGGCTTCGGCGTCGAAGGTCACCACCCCGACGCGCGCACGCGCGTTGGCGGCCAGGCTGAAGCGCGCCGCCATCGCCGCCAGCGCCGCGTGCACCCATTCCGCGGGGGCGTCGCCGGCGCGCACGGCGGCCTGGTCGACCGCCAGGGCGAGGTGGTACGGCCGCTGCCGGTCCGGGCAGTCGAACCGGGCGCGCGTGCGCACCGTGACCCCCTGCCCGAGCGTCACCGGCGATGGCTGCGCGCGGGTGTCCACCCGCACCCGGCAACCGCCGGAGGAGGGATCCATGGGCTCGAAGGCGGCGGCGGGCGGGGCAGCACCGAGCGTGAGGCAGGCAAACGCGGCCGCGGCCAACAAGGGGGCGGGCCGCCGGTAAGGTCGGAAGCGCGGGCTTGTGCCGTCGCGACACGCCGTCATTCGCCCATACCTCGCGGGTGCGGCCGCCCGGGCGGGCGGCTCGGGACGCACCGGGCTCAGCGTACCACAGGGGGGCGAGGGCGTCAAGGGGGGTACGGGGCCGTGGGCCGCGAGCGGCCGATCATCATCCGCACCGAGTGTCCAGCATCGCCCGCCTGGCGGGTTGAACCCCCCGAATCGACCCGCTCTCACCCAAGGCAACGCACCATGCACGCCCACTCCGCTCGCTCAACCATCGTCTTGGCGGTGCTCGGCACCCTGGCGGCATCGGCCATGCTGGCCGTGGTGGTCGCAGCCCCGGCCGACACCGGCGATCCTGAGAGCCCGCGCCAGGCCCCGACGCAGCTCGGCGGCGAGCTCGTGTCCACCTGGCCCGTCACGAAGCAGGCCTGGCCCTTCGAGCCGCTCGACATCGGGCTGGATGCGGGCGGCCGGCTGTACGTGGCGGACGGCGCCAGCGGGAAGGTCCTGATCTATGGCCGCGATGGGCGCCTGAGCGGTCTCATGGACGGTGACACCCTCGACGGGAGCAACGCGGTTCGCTGCGCCGAAGTCTACCCGACGCCGCTGGCGCTGGAGATCGACCGCCTCCGCGACGTCATCCACGTCATGGTCATGGGAAACGGGATGCGGCATGGATTCAACGAGGCCGGCTCCAACCCGGGCGGCCGGGCCTGCGGGATGAGCTTCTCGCTCGCCGACCACGCGCCCGTGGCCATGCGCGGGGTGCTGGCCAGCGAGCGGATCGACCTGGCGCTCTTGCCGAATGGCACGGTGCTGGATGTGACATGGTCCGGTGGTTCCTACAAGCTGGGCACCGTGGCCGTCCCACCGCCTTGGGCGCGCATCGGCGTGTGGGCCGACGGGCGGCGGGTGGTGCCACGCAGCGAAGCCCTGGAGCTGCTGAATCCAGATGGCGACGTCCAGCATCGCTTCGCCCTCCCCGGGCTTGACCCCATCGCGCCGGTGATCGTGCCGGGCGGATCGCTCTTCGTGCTGGCGCGACCGATGGGCACCGACCTGTCGGCGCCGGTGCTGCTCGAGCTCGATCCCCCCACCGGCGCCGAGCGGAACCGACTGGGCGCGACCACGGCATGGCCCCACCCGCCGCGGTCGGAGTGGCCCTGGGCCCTGGCCGCGAACGACGATATGGTGGCTTTCACCACGGTGGCGGACGGCCAGTTCGTCGTGGCGCGCTTCGGCCACGACGGGCGCCCCCTCGGCGTGGTCGCCGGCGGCCCCGCGCGTCAGGCGCCGCTGCCCAGGACCGACCTGCTCGACCGGCACGAGCAGCCGGCCATGGACCTGGACGTCGCGACCGATGGCTCGATCGCGACCCTCGATCGCGGCAGCGGTGAGGTCGCGCTGCGCGGCGCGGGGGCCGAGCAGGCATCGGTGCGGCTCATGCTGAACGGCCAGGACTTGGCCAGCGCACCCGACGGCTCGGCGATCTACGCCATCTCCGGCGCCGGGCATGTGTATGCCCTGGCGCCGGACGGCGACCTGCTTTGGCGGCGGCCTCTGGCCTTGGACGCCGGATCGCGCGTCAGCGCCGATGCCGATCGCGTCTACGTGTCCGTGCCCACCGCGAACCGCGTGCTGCTCTTGGACGCGGGGACCGGCGCCCAGGTGGGCGAGCGCAGCAGCCCGGCCGATGGCCCCCTGTGGCCGGCCGACCTCGCCGCGCCGGGCGACGGCTCGCTCGTCCTGCTCCAGCCGGGCGGCCGCGGCCTGCTGCTGCTGGCCGCCGATGGCTCCGAGACGGCCCGCCTGGGCGTGGCCCTGTCCGGCCCGATCGAGCGGATCGCCGCCCGGCGCGTCGCGGGCAAGACCCGGATCGCCGCCCTCGACGGCGAGGGCTGGGTCGAGATCCACGAAGCCGGGGCCGGCTTGCTCGGCCGCTGGCCCGCCCTGGACGAGAAGCACGCCCTGGTGTCGCCCAGCGACCTGGCCCTGGACGCGGACGGCGGCGTTTATGTCGCGGACCGGGCGGCCCGGTCCATCCGGCGCTACGCCCCCGTGCCGGACGCCGCCCTGCCCACGCCCAGCCCGACCCCCGAAGTGCGCCCGACCCCCTCTGGCACCCGCTGCCGCGTCACCGGGGACAAGGTGGCGCACCCGGCGCGGGTGATCCTGGGCGAGACGGCGGTGGTGACCCTGACGCTCGCGGCCGATTGCCCGGGCCGGCCGCGCCTGCTGGGTGCCGACATCGTGCTGGTCGTGGACGCCTCGGCCTCGATGATCGACGGCAAGATCGCCTCGGCCCGCACCGACGCGACCACGCTCGCCGGGCTCCTCGTCGCACGCGGTCACCGCGTGTCGGTGGTCACTTTCGCCGAGCTGGCGAGCCTGGCCAGCCCGCTCGACGCGGTGCCGGCCGCGCTGCTCGCGCCGCTGGCGTCGCTGCGGCCGGAGGGCCTCACCGACGTGGCGGCCGGCATGCGCCAGGCCGAAGCCGAGCTCTTGGCGCGGGGCCGCGCGGAGGCGCTGCCGGTCGCCGTGCTGCTGAGCGACGCCCAGACCACCGTCTCCCCCGCGGAGTCGATCCTCGCGGCCGCCGACGCCCTGCGGTCCCGCGGCATCACGACCTTCGCGCTCGGCTACGGCCAAGATTCCAACACGCCCCGCCTGCGGGAGGCGGCCGGCCAGCCGGAGCGGGTCTGGGAGCCGCCCGGCCCCGGCGACCTCGCGGCGCTGGCCACGGCCATCGACCGCATGGTTGCCGACAGCTTGGCCGGGAACTGGGTCATCGAGGACGAGATGGGTGAGGACATCGCCTGGTTCCCGTTCAGCGCCCGGCCTCCAGCCATTGTGGCCGGCAGGCGCGCCCTCTGGGTGTACCCGGTGCTCCCACGCAGCGGCATCACGCTGACCTACATGGTCAGGCCAGAGCGCACGGGGCGCCTGCCGGTGAACCGGCAAGCCATCGCGCGCTTCGTGGATGCCGACGGCAGCCCGGGTGAGCTCATCTTCCCGGTCCCTGAGATCGAGGTCTGGCAGCCGACCGATACGCCCACCCCCACGCTCACACCCACCCCGGCTCCGACCGCGACGCGGGTGCCCCTGCCGGTCTACCTGCCCCTGGCGCAGAAGGAAGAGTGCCTGCGCGAGTACCTGCACGTCGTGCTGGTCCTGGACACCTCCACCAGCATGGGCGGGTCCATGGTGCCGGGCGGTGAGCCAAAGATCGACGCCGCGCGCCGGGCCATCCACGTCTTCCTGGACGCCTTGCGCGCCGGGCGGGACAGCGCGGCCCTGGTGCGCTTCGATCGCAGCGCGAGCGTGCTGGCCAGCAGCCATGATCCGGCGGTCCTCCTGGCCGCGCTGGAACGGGTCAACCTCGTGTCCGGCACCCGCATCGACTTGGGCCTGGCGACGGCCCATCGCGCCCTGACGGCCGGCCTCACGCGGCCGGGCGGGCGAGGCGTGGTGGTGCTGCTCGGCGACGGCGATCCCGACGCCGGCACCGAGCCGGCCACGCTGGACGAGGCCATGCGCCTGCGGGAAACCGGTACCCCGATCTACACCGTGGCGGTCGGGCTCGATGCCGACCAGCACCTCCTCATCCGCATCGCGGGGGTGCCGGAGCGTAGCTTCGCGGTCAACACGGGCGAAGAGCTGGTGGCCTTGTACCGCCGGCTGGGGCAGGGGCTGGATGCTTGCGTCGGGAGGCGCTGAGCGCGGTTGATCGTGTGCGGCAGACGACGGGCCCCTGATGTGCCGGCGCCCGCGGTCCGGCCGTACGCGATCGCCGCCACGCGCGTCGCCAGGCGCCACAGGATCCTGGGAAAGCGCGCAGGGGAGAGGGGTGACAAACGCGTTAAGTCGCGCTATAATGGGTGTTCAGGGCAGGTTGCATTCAGGATCCGGGGCGGCGTTGGTGGCGCCCGGACCCCCAAGGAGGACGCCCGTGTCACGACCCCTCAACCGATCCCGGTGGACCGCTGTCGCGCTTGCCGCGTCGTGGTGTGGCCTGACGGCCGTACACGGCGCGCCGGCGCCGGATGCCCCGGTCGAACCCGCCCGCTACCGAGGAACCGTCTCCTACTACGGCGCGCCGGCGCCAGCCGGCATGCTGGTAAGCGCCCACCTGGGCACCCAGGTGCTGGCGACGACGAGCGTGGTCATCGCCGACGGCGTGGCCACCTACGACATCACGGTGCCCGGCGACGACCCGTCCACGCCCGGCCGCGAGGGGCCGGAGGAGAACGAGTTCTTCGTCTTCAAGGTCAACGGCGTCACGTCCGACCAGACCGAGAACTTCAACGCCGGCGAGGACCGCACGATCAACCTCGCGGTCACCCGCATCGAGATCTGCCTCGGGGCCTACGAGGACCTCGACCAGGACGGCGCGCGCGACCCCGGCGAGCCGCTGATCAGCGGCGTGCAGATCAACGTCGTGCAGTTCTTCATCGTGCGCACCTACACGACCAACGGCATCAACGAGCCGAGCTGCGGCCAGCACCTGCCGGTCAACTCGCTGGTGCGGGTGGTGGACTACCCGGTCGAGTACGACCCCCTGTCCAACGATGCGCAGACCGGCTACCAGATCACCCAGACGCAGGGCGTGTTCTTCGTGATGTTCCCGTTCGTGCGCGCGATCCCCCCGACCGGCACCATCGCCCCGACCACCCTGCCGGCGTCGCCCACGCCCACGCCGGCGTCGTTCCCCGGCCCCACCGGCCAGACGCCGCTGCCGACGGGCACCCCGACGCCGACCCCGTCGCCGAGCGCCACGCGCACGCCCACGCCGTCGCCCTCGCCGACCGCCTCCAACACCCCGACGCCGTCGAACACGCCGACGGCCAGCCCGACCCGCACGGCCACGCCCACGGCGAGCCCGAGCCTGGCCGCCACGCCGACGACGAGCGGCGGCTCGCCGTCGCCCGGGCCGAGCGCCACCGGCACCCCGGCGCCGAGCGCGACGCCGTCGCCGACCGCGTCGCGCACCGCCACGGTGGCCCCGACGCCGTCGCCGACCACTCCGGCCAGCACGCCGACGACGGCCATGACGCCGACCGCGTCGCGCACCCCCACCCGCACGACCACGCCCACGGCGACCGAGACCGTGCTGCCGACCGAGACGGCGACGCCGTCGCTCGAGACCGGCGCCGCCATCGTGGTCAACAGCGCCGCCGACCCCGGCAACGTCGGCGACGGACGGCTCACGCTGCGCGAGGCCATCCGGCTGGCGATCGGCGACCTCGCGCCGGCGGCCCTCAGCGCCGCCGAGCGCGCCCAGGTCACCGGCACGCCCGGCGCCGGCGTGGCGGACACCGTCCGCTTCGACGCCAGCGTCTTCCCGGCCGGCAACCCGGCGACGATCTTCATCCAGCCGCCGGCGGCGAGCCCGTCGGCCGGCGCCACGCCGACCCAGGACGCCCTCCAGGCCCAGCACGTCGCGCGGCCGAGCATGCCGACGCTGTCGACCGGGGGCGACACCATCGACGGCGTCGGCCGCGGCGTCGTCCTGGCCGCGGGGATCGGCGGCGACGTGTTCGACGGGCTGGTGATCACCTCGGACGAGAACACGGTCAAGGGCGTGACGATGCACAGCTTCAACGCCGCCCTGGTGGTCACCGGCAGCGCGCGGAGCAACACCATCGGCGGCCGTCGCACCGGCGAGGGCGTGACGCTCGTCCGCAACATCATCGGCGTCGCGCTGAGCGGGCGCGGGGTCACGCAGACGTACATCCTGGGCAACCGCATCGGCGTCGACGCCAACGAGACGCCCGGCCAGGGCAACGCGACGCATGGCGTGATCATCAGCGACGGCGCGCACGCCAACCGCATCGGCGACATCACGACGGCCAGCATCGAGAGCGGGGCGCCGGGCAACGTCATCGGCGGCAACGGCCTCGACGGCATCGCGATCATGGGTGCCGGAACCGACGACAACGAGGTCTACCAGAACCTCATCGGCACCAACACCGCCGGCTCGGCCGCCATCGCCAACGGCCAGGGCATCGTGGTCGGCGGCGGCCCGATGGGCACGATCATCGGCGGGCTCACCGGCGGCAACATCATCAGCGGCAACGTCGGCGAGGGCATCTGGATCCAGTCGCCGACCACCCAGAACACGGTCATCCAGGGCAACACCATCGGCGCGGCCGCGTCGCGGGTCGACCCGCTGCCCAACGGCAGCGACGGCATCCTGATCGACGACGGCGCGCACGACAACCTCATCGGCGGCAGCGTGGTGGCCGCCGGCAACCGCATCGCCTTCAACGACAACGCCGGCATCCGCGTGGCCGGGCGCGCCACGCTGCGCAACACCATCAGCCACAACAGCATTGCCGGCAACGCCGGGCCGGGCATCGCGCTGGACGAGGGCGGCAACGCGGGCCTCGCCGCGCCGATCATCACGCGCATCACGGCCGGCACGGTCGAGGGCATCGCGCCTCCCAACAGCCTCGTCGAGGTCTTCTCGGACAACGACAACGAGGGCCACGCCTTCGAGGGCAGCGCCTTCGCGGACGCCAACGGCTACTTCTTCTACCAGAAGCCGACTGCCCTCAACGGGCCGCGCCAGACCGCCACGGCCACCGACGGCCAGGGCAACACGAGCCCGTTCGGCGTCGAGGGCGTGGCGCCGCCGACGCGGACGCCCGGCCCCAGCCCGACGCCCCCGGGCGCCATCGGCCCGCAGTTCTTCCCGATCGCCCTGAACGACCAGGCGCTCTTCACGTCGCTCGTGCTGGACCCCCAGGCGGCCACGCTGCCCGTCGGCGGCACGCAGACCATCGAGATCCGCCTGAACGACGTCGACGGCCTCTTCGGGGGCGACATCCTCGTCAAGTACGACCCGCGGATCGTCGAGGTGCTCGACGAGGATCCGGCGGCCCCCGGGATCCAGATCGCGCGCGGGCCGTTCCCGCCGCCCGACGACCTGTTCGTGCCCGACAACCGCGTCGACGAGGGCAGCGGCCTGGTCTTCTACTCGTTCGCGGTGTTGAACCGCGTCGGCGCCAGCGGCTCGGGCGTCGTCGCCCGCTTCCGGGTGCGCGGCCGGGTGCCGGGCGTCTCGGAGCTGACGTTCGTCGACGACACGCTGCTCGACGAGTTCGCCGTCCCGATCGAGCACCGCGCCCGCGGCGGCGTCGTCACGGTCTTGCCGCCGCCGACCGGCGTGCCGCCGACGGCCACGCCGGCATCTCCGACGGCTCCTCCGCCGCCATCGGAGACGCCGCGGCCCGCGACGAGCACCCCGATCCCGCCGACGCCGACCGCGCGCCCGCCGAGCGCCACCCCGACGGCGACGCGCACCACCACGCCGTCGGCGACGGCGACCCCGACGGCGACACGGACGACGACCGCAACGGCCACGGCAACGCGCACCGCGACGGCCACGGCGACGCCGACGGCATCGCGGACCCCGACGCCGACGGTGACGCATACCGCGACGCTGACGCCGAGCATCACGCCCACGCCGTCGGACACGCCGACGCCCACGGAGACGCCGACGCCGAGCATCACACCCACGCCGTCGGACACGCCGACGCCCACGGAGACGCTGACGCCGAGCATCACACCCACGCCGTCGGACACCCCGACCCCGACCGACACGCCGACCGTGACGCCGACCGCGTCGGACACCCCGACGCCGAGCGTCACGCCCACGCCGTCGGACACCCCGACCCCGACCGACACGCCCGTGTCCACCGCAACCCCGACGGCGACCGACACGCCCGTGTCGACGGACACGCCGACGCCGACCGCGACGCCGACCGACACGCCGGCACCGACGGACACGCCCACCCCGAGCGCGACGCCGACCGCGTCGGACACGCCGGTGCCGAGCGAGACGCCGCGGCCGTCGACGACCCCGCGCCCGACGGCGACCGGCACCGCGACGGCGGACCCGTGCGCACACCCCGTGGTCAACGGCGGCTTCGAGACCAACGAGGCCTGGGTCCTGCGCGGCGGGCGGCCGCCGCGCTACCTCGAGACGATGGTCCACGGGGGGCGCCGGAGCCTTCTGCTCGGCATCCTGTCGAACGAGCCGAACACATACAGCTACTCGACCGCGTGGCAGCGGCTGGCGGTTCCCGCCAACGCACGCACCATGACCGTGCGGGCCTGGGCCTACCAGGCGGCACAGCCCGGGGGCGGGCCGGACCGGCAGCTGATGCTGGTGTACGACATCGACCCCGACCAGAACACGCAAGGGCAGCGCTCGCCGGTCGCCGTGGTCTTCGGCGAGCGGCTGAACGTCGAATCGTGGCAGCGGCGGACCCTGACCATCGACGTGACGGCCTACCGCGGGCAGTCGTTGTGGCTGTACGCGTCGGCCGTCAACGACGGGCTCGGCGGCCGCGTGTGGATGACGCTGGACGACATCGATGTCGCGTTCTGCCCCTGAGCCGCGCCGCGGGCGGGGCCGCTCGACGGCCACCGGGGTCGTGTCGGCGCTGCTCGCCGCCGCCGTGGCGGTCGGGGCGGGGGGGGGGGGGGCCCCCCCCCCCCCCCCCCCCGAACCCCCCCCCCCCGCGGGGGGAGGAGACCCCACCCCCCCGGGGGCCCGGCA
>CAYQBA010000081.1:15829-20234 GCA_964415605.1 uncultured Anaerolineales bacterium
GCGGTCGGGGCGCTGGCCAGCGCCCCGACCGCCCGATCGCAGTCCGGCACGGTGCGTTACGTCGACGACACCGCCGGGTGCGACGGTCAGCGGCCGTGTTACCAGGCCATCCAGGCCGCGGTGGACGCCGCCGCCGCCGGCGACGTGATCAGCGTCGCCGCCGGCGTGTACACCGAGACCGTGCTGGTCGTGGGCAAGGGCCTGACGTTCCAGGGCCCGGGGGTCGGGGATCCGGGTGCCGTCGCCGACCCAGGACAGCACGCCGTGTGGGTCGGGCGCTCCGGCGGCCAGCCCGGCATCGCGCTGACCGTCGACGCGGCCGGGGGCGACCTGGCCGGCGTCGAGGTGTCTGGCTTCCGCTTCGTCTCGCACACCGTCGGGGTGTGGCTGGTGGGGCGGCGGGTCGGCGACCCCGTGCCGCCGCCCGCCGGCCGGCCGGCGTCGGCGGCCGACGCCGACATCGTCCAGGCGAAGGTGACCGGCAACCACTTCGGCGGGGGCAGCGTGGCGCCCGGCGACGCCGCGGTCATCGCCGCCTGGGCCCGCGACCTCGAGTTGGCCGGCAACCATGTGCGCGGGGGGCACGACGGGGTCGTCGCGATCGGCGGCACGCGCCTGGCGGTCGAGGACAACACGATCGACACGGTGGCCGGCACGGCGGTCCGCATCCGCGCGCACGGCGACGACGTCACGGTCGCGCGCAACACGCTGCGCGCGGCCGGGCAGCGCGGCATCGCGGTGCGGGATCTCGGCGGGCAGGCGCTGGCCGGCCTGGGCACCGACATCGCGGTGGTCGACAACTCCGTGCTGGGCGCCGGGGCCGAGGGCATCGACGTCGCCGTCGAGTCCGGCGGCCGCCTGGACCACGTCGGCGTGCTCCTCAACCGCGTCATCGGCGCCGGCGCGGGCGCCGGCACCCCGCGCGGGGCCGTGGCGCTGCGCGGCGGCGGGGCGGGGCTGAACATGGTGCGGCTCCAGGGCGGCACCATCGAGGCCACCCAGCGCCCGCCCGGCGCGGTCGGCGCCGGCATCTTCGCCGAGCGCATCGTGGGCGCCCTCGAGATCGCCGACGTCACCGTCGTCGACGGCGCCGGGCCGGGCTTGCAGGTCGTGGATATCGAGAGCATGTGGCTCCACCGCAGCACGGTGGCCGGCAATGCCGACGGCGTGCGCATCGTCGAAACCGCCGCCACCGCACCCGGGGCCGTGTCCGACATCAAGCTCGGCGGCTTCGCGGGCGAGGGAAACACGCTGGCCAGCAACGGTACGGCAGCCCTGACGCTGGTCAACGCCCGCGGCTCGGGCACGACGCACGATGTCGACGCCACCTACAACGCCTGGGGCACGGCGTACGCCCCGGCCATCGAGGCCGTGATCCAGCATCGGCCGGACGACGCGGCGCTGGGCGCCGTGAGCTACCTGCCGGCGCTGGGCACGCCGCGCCAGCTCCGGCTCACGGCCGATCCGCCGCAGCTTGTGGCCAACGGCGTGGCCGAGAGCGCGTTGACGGCGGCCCTGACCGACGCCGCCGGCCGCCCCGTGGCGGACGGCACGCTGGTGTGGCTCGGCATCGAGGGCGGCGGTTCGCTCGAGGCGCCGGGGGCGCGCGTCGAGGCCGAGACCGGCGCCGGTCCGGGCGCGGTGCAGCGGGCCGGTGAGTGGGGCGAGTTCGACAGCGCGACGTTCGGTCCGTTCAGCGGCGCGGGCTACCTGCGGTCCAGCCAGCCCGGCGCCGCGTTGACCTGGGCCTTCGAAGGCGAGGCAGTCCTCGTGCGCTACGGGCAGACGGTGATCGGGCCCGGCACGTTCGCCGCGCGGGTCGACGGCCGGCCGGTCGGCGTGATCTCGACCCTCGGCCCGCGCCGGGCCTGGGTCGACCGCGTGCTCGCGGCCGGCCTCGGCGCGGGCACCCACGTGATCGAGATCATCGTGGCGTCCGGCGAGGTCAACGCCGACCTGTTCGTGGCCGGCTCGACCACCCGCATGGGCAAGGTGGTCACGCGCCTGCGGGCCGGCGCCAGCATCGGCACCGGCCGCGTGTCGGCGCAAGGCTGGGGCGCCGACGGCGCCCCGTCGGTCACGCTCGACGTGCCGTTCACGGCGGGGCCGCCGGTGACGCTGGCGCTGACGGTCGGGGCCACAAGCCTGGCGGTCGGCGGCGAGACCACGACGGCGACGGCCGACGTGCGCGACGCGCTCGGCCGGCCGGTGCCGGACCGCACGGAGGTCCGCTTCAGCACGGACCTCGGCAGCGTCACCCCCGATCGCGTGCTGACGCAGAACGGTCGCGCGGCGACGGTCTTCGCCAGCGGCGTCGACGTCGGCGTGGCCAACGTGCGGGCCGCGGCGGGCGACGTGGCCGACACGCGCGCCATCGCGCTGACGGCCGGCCCGCCGGCGACCGTCGTCATCTCCGCGGCGGCGCAGGCCCTGCCGGCCAACAGCACGGCCGCCACCGACCTGACCATCGCCGTGCGCGATGCCTTCGGGCACCCGGTGCGCGACGGCACGTCGGTGCTGGTGGTCGCCAGCCTGGGGACGCTCGACGCCATGGCGCTGACGACATCCGGCGGTGTCGCCCGCACGCGGCTGCGCACGGGCGGGGTGGCCGGCGACGCCGTGATCCAGGCCTCGGCCGGCGCGGCGTCGGGGCAGGCGTCGGTGGTGTTCGAGCCGCTGGACATCCGCATCACCAAGTCGGCCGAGCCGCAGACGGTGGTCGTGCCGGGCGAGCCGGTGACGTTCACGCTGCGCGTCGAGAACGTCGGCGCGGGCGCGGTGTTCGACCTCGAGGTCGCCGACCCGTTGCCGAGCGGGCTGGTGTCGCCGACGTTTCGGACGGCGTTCTTCCCGCCGGGCCCGGAGATCGAGCGGCTGCCCGACGGCTCGCCGTACCGCTTTCGGGTGGACCAGCTTCGCCCGGGCCAGGTGGGGCTGTTGACGATCGGCGCCCGTATCGACACCAGCTTGCGCTGGGGCCCGCGCAACGAGGTGGCCAACCGCGCCACGGCCGGCACGCCCAAGGCGGCCGAGCGCACGCCGGAGGACAACGCGTCCACCGCCAGCCTCGTCGTCGTGCCCGGCGCGGTGGTGACGGTGACGGTGCGCGGCCCCGATCGGCTGACGGTCGGCGGTGCCACCGGCAAGGTCACGGCGCGCGTGACCGACCGCTTCGGCAACCCCGTGGCCAACGGCACGTCGGTGTTCTTCACCACCGACCTCGGCGCCGTGGCCCCGGCGGTCAGCCAGACGCGCAACGGCACGGCCGAGACGACGCTGACCGCCGGCGATCGCACGGGCCTGGCGACGGTGCGCGCCGTTTCCACCGGGGACCGCGGCGGCGTGGCACGGGTGCGGTTCACCGCCGGCCCCCCGCAGACGCTGGCGCTGGCGGCGGCGCGCCCCCGCCTGCCGGTCGGCGGCGAGACCACGGTCGTCTCGGCCACGCTGCGCGACGCGTTCGGCAACGGGGTGGAGGATGCGCTGATCAGCCTGTCGACCACCCTCGGCCTGCTGTCCGTCACCGAGGCGCGCGCCGATGCCAACGGGATGGTCACGAGCACCCTGCGGGCGGGCATCCGCACCGGCACGGCGACGATCCGGGCCAGCAGCGGTGGGCTGCGGGCCGAGGCGCTGGACATCCCGTTCGTCGCCGGGCCGCCGGCAAGCGTCGAGCTGGCGGTGGCCCCGGAGGTGATCGCGGTGGGCGGTGCCGCCCGGGCGGTCGCGCGGGTGGCCGACGAGTTCGGCAACCCGTCGATCGGCACACCGGTGGCGTTCACCACCGATATCGGGCGGATCGTGGCGCGGTCGGACACCACGGACGCCGCGGGCGAGGCCGTGGCGACCATCCTCGGCACGCGCCTCGGGTCGGGCCAGGTGCGCGCCGCGGTCGGGGCGATCTCCGACGCGGGGCAGCTCACGGTGGAGCCGGCGCGGGCCTACCTGCCCTACACGGCCAGGCAGCGCACGCTGCGGCGGCGGTAGAGCAGCGGCTTGGCGGCGGTGTCAAGTTGTCTGCGGGCGACTTTGGCCCCCTAACCCCCCCACCCACCGACCAAGATGACACGGCTGGCCGCCTCCACCAACCCTTGACTTGTGGCCGAAGGCGCAAGATCTCCCGTTATCGGCCCAGATTGGCCCACGGGCCGGCGGGGTCTTCCCGTCGGCGTGCGGATCTTGGCGCGTCATCCCCCGGCATGGCCCGGGCACCGAACCCGCCGCGGCCCCCGGGATCGGCTCAGGCGTGCTCGTCGACGCCGAGCACCGCGGCCATGGCGTCCTCGGGGCCGCGCGACGCCCCCAGCGCCCAGGCCGCGTCGAACGCGGCGCCGTCGAGGGCGGCGCGCACCGCCGCGACGTCGCCGACGTGGGCCAGCGCCTCGCGCGGCGACAACGGCGCGCC
>CAYQBA010000082.1:0-12255 GCA_964415605.1 uncultured Anaerolineales bacterium
GGGACCGGCCGGCCGCGCGCCGGGCGCTGGACGCGCCGCGAAACGGCGTGTTATACTAGCCGACCGTTGCCTGGCAGGCGCCCGTGCCCCCGTGGCGCACCGAGTGCCGGCGGGCCCGACGTGGCCGGGGGAGCCGGCATCCGCGGGGTCCGCCAGGCAGGGCCGCCGCCGCGTGCGCGCCCGGCCAGGGCACGGGCTTGATCCGAGATGTGAGGAGACGATGTCCCGATGAGAAAGCTGGCGCTTCCGTTGGCTCTCACCGTCATCCTCTCCGTCGTGGCCGTGATGTGGGTTCAGCGCGCGACGCTGACCGCAGCACCGGCCGCGGCGGAGGCGGCGGCGGTCGACAGCCTCTTGCGGCTCGAGTTTTACATCCTGGCCGTGTTCTTCGTGCTGTGCATGGTGTTCTTCCTCTACTCGCTCTGGGCGTTCCGGCGCCGCGAGGGCGATACGGGCGAAGGGACGCACTTCCACAGCCATACCGGCCTGGAGATCGCATGGACGGTGGTCCCGGTGATCATCGTCGTGGCCATGGGCTATCACGGCGCCCGGGTCATCGCCGACCTCAAGGCGGTCGACGTCGCCAAGTCCGACGGCGACCTCGAGGTCATCGTCACCGGCCAGCAGTGGTCGTGGACGTTCGAGTACCCCGAGCAGGGCGTTGCGACCACCGACCTGGTCCTGCCCAGCGGACAGCCGGTCTACTTCCGGCTGCGGGCCGTGGACGTGATCCATTCCTTCTGGGTGCCGGAGTTTCGGCTGAAGATGGACACCATCCCCGGCAAGGAGAACGTCCTGCGCCTGACCCCCAACGAGGTCGGCGACTTCAAGGTGCGGTGCGCGGAGCTGTGCGGCACCCGGCACGCCTACATGGAGACGCCGGTCCGCGTGCTCGAGACGGCGGACTTCCAGGCCTGGATGGACGAGGAGATCAAGATCGCCAACGACCCGACCAAGGCCGGCCCCAAGGTGGCCGCGCAGTTCGGGTGCATCGGCTGCCACTCGATCGACGGCAGCAAGCTGGTCGGTCCGACGTGGCAGGGGCTGGTCGGCCACGAGGTCCCGCTGGCCGACGGCTCCTCCGTCACGGCCGACGACGCGTACCTGCTCCAGTCGATCATCGACCCGAGCGCGGCGATCGTCGAGGGCTACGCCGACAACGTGATGCCGCGCGATTTCGCCAATCGGATGACCGAGAAGCAGATCAACGACGTCATCGCATACATCAAGACGCTGAAGTAGGAGGAGCATCGCCATGCGCCTGTTCTCATACGGCTTGGTCCGTGCCCTCGTCTACGGCGTGATCGGCCTCCTGGCCGGCATGGCGGTGACGATGGCCGTTCGCGCGGCCCTGGGCCTGGAAGCCTGGGCGGCCGCGCCGGTATCGGCCGCCGGCAGCCTCGTTGCCACGCTGACGTCCCTGTGGGGCGTGGGGGCGTTCACCGACTGGTGGAGCTGGGCGCGCGGCGCCCACGCCGCCGAGCCGCCCCACCAGCACCGCGATGGCCCGGAGTGGCCGCGCTACCTCAACTTCGACCCGAACCACCGCATCATCGGCGTGCAGTACACCGTCACCGCCGTCATCGTCATGCTGACGGGCGGGCTCCTGGCGCTGACGTTCCGCCTCGAGCTGGCGCAGCCGGGCATGCAGCTCATGACCACCGACACCTACAACTACCTCATGAGCGCCCACGGCATCATCATGATCGCCGCGATCCTGATGGGCGTCGGCGGGATGGCCAACTTCCTGATCCCGATGATGATCGGCGCGCCGGACATGGCCTTCCCGCGCGTCAACGCGCTGTCGTACTGGATCGCGGTGCCCGGCCTGATCATGGTGGTCAGCAGCCTGTTCACCGGCGGATTCGACACCGGGTGGACGGGCTACCCGCCGCTCGGCGTGAAGGCGCCGCTCGGCGCGCAGTTCTTCTACCTCGGCGTGTTCGTGGTCGGCCTCTCGTCGATCATCGGCTCGGTCAACTACATCGTCACGATCATCAAGATGCGCGCTCCGGGCATGACATGGTTCCGGATGCCGATCTTCGTGTGGGGCATGTTCGCCACCGCGCTCATCCAGCTCATCGCCACGCAGTTCATCGGCATGGCGTTCCTGATGGTGGTGCTCGAGCGGCTCCTGGGCATGGGCTTCTTCGACCCGGCCAAGGGCGGCGACGTCGTGCTGTTCCAGCACATCTTCTGGTTCTACAGCCACCCGGCCGTGTACGTCTTCATCCTGCCCGGCCTGGGGGTCATCAGCGAGCTGCTGCCGGTGTTCGCCCGCAAGCCGCTCTTCGGCTACAAGTGGGTGGCGCTGTCCAGCATGTTCATCGCGCTCGTCGGCTTCCTGGTGTGGGCGCACCACATGTTCGCCACCGGCCTCGGCGTGGTCCTCAACAACGCCTTCATGGTCACCACGCTCCTCGTGGCCGTCCCCACCGGCATCAAGTTCTTCAGCTGGATCGCCACGCTGTGGGGCGGCAAGATCACGTTCGAGACGCCGATGCTCTTCGTGCTGGGCTCGTGGGTCGTCTTCCTGGTCGGCGGTCTCTCCGGTCCGACCAACGCGTTCATCGCCACCGACCTGTACGTCCACGACACGTACTTCGTGGTCGCCCACTTCCACCACACCATGTTCGGCGGGTTCGTGTTCCCGTTCTTCGCGGCCATCTACTACTGGTTCCCGAAGGCCACCGGGCGCATGTACAGCGAGCGGCTGGGCAAGATCCACTTTTGGCTGATGCTCGTCGGGTTCCACCTCATGACCATCGCCATGTTCTGGATCGGCCTGCACGGCATGCGCCGCCGCATCGCCGACTACGACCCGGCGCAGGGCTTCGGCCCGTGGCAGACGATCACCACCACCGGCGCGTTCCTGGTGGGCACCGGCGTGTTGATCTTCGTCGTCAACATGATCCGCAGCGCCCGCCGCGGCGAGATCGCCGTGCCGAACCCGTGGCGCTCGATGTCGCCTGAGTGGCTGCTGCCGTCGCCGCCGCCGGACGGGAACTTCGAGACGCCGCCGGAGGTGATCGGCGATCCGTACGACTACGGCCTGGCCGGCGCGAGCTACGTCCGCGTCACGGCGCCGACCGCCGCCGGGCACTGACCGGCGATCGCGCACCACGACACCTAGCCAAGGGAGCCCGAACATGGACCTTCAAAGCAAGCTCGCCGGCAAGTTCCGCCTGGGGTGGATCGTTGCCGGCGGGTTGACGCTGTTGACGCTCGTCGAATACTGGATCGCCACGACCGTCACCGGCAACCTGCCTTACATCCTGGTGATTGCCATCCTCAAGGCGTGGCTGATCCTCAAGTACTTCATGCACATCAGCCAGGTCTGGGACGAGGAGGGGGAGCACTAGATGGCCGCCCACACCGCCGCGCACGCCGCGCCGCGCTTCAACAAGCTGGCGCTCAACCGCCTCGGGCTGTGGCTGTTCATGCTGTCCGAGACGATGATCTTCATCATCCTGCTGGCCACGCGCTTCGTGCTGTTCGGCACGGGCATGCCGGAAGGCATCGAGGTCGACCAGTTCCTCGGTCTGGTGATCACGATCCTGCTGCTCGCCAGCAGCATCTCGGCCTACCGGGCCGAGACGGCCATGGCCCACGGCAACCGCGACGCCTTCCAAAAGAACATGCTGCTCACCATCGTCATGGGCACGGTGTTCCTCCTGGCCGTGGTCGCCTGGGAGTGGCCGCTCGCGCCGCACCACGGGCTGCGCCTCCAGGAGGGCTTCGGCATCGTCTTCTTCGCCATGACCGGCATGCACGCCTTCCACGTGCTGACGGGCGTCTTGATGCTGATCATCGTGTACCTGAACGGCCGCAACGGCGCGTACTCGCCGGACAGCTACTGGGGCGTCGAGGCCACGGTGAAGTACTGGCACTTCGTCGACCTGGTGTGGGTGTTCTTCTACCCGGCGCTGTACCTGCTCAACTAGCGATGGCAGGCTTGCCGGGAGATCGACCCCGATGACCGCGATGGCGGCGGCCCAGGCGGCTCGACTCGCCTGGGCCGCCGGTGTGGTCTTCCACACCGGCGACCATCCGCTGCCCCAGGGCAGCTTCTGGGCGCAGTGGGATCCGCGCCTCGACGCGACGCTGGTGCTGCTCCTGGCCGGCGGTGCCTACAGCCTGGGGTGGTGGAGGCTGCGGCGGGCCGGCCACGCGCGGCTCGCCACAGGGTGGCGGCTGGCCGCCTACGGGTCCGGTCTGGCGGTGACGGCCTTCAGCTTGATGGGACCGGTCGACGTGCTGCAAGAGCTGCTCTTCGCCATCCACATGGTGCAGCACCTGCTTCTCATGCTGGTGGCGGCGCCGCTCATCATCCTGGCGGCGCCGTTCCCGATCGCGTTGTGGGGGCTGCCACCGCGGGCGCGGCGTGCGGTCGGCCAGGCGCTGGCGCCCGCGACGCCCTCCCGCCGCGCGCTCGAGCGCGCGACCAGCCCGTGGCTCTTGCTGACGGTGCACCTGGCGACGATCTGGCTGTGGCACACGCCGGCCGGCTACAACGGCGCGCTGCGCAACCCGTGGGTGCACGACGTGCAGCACATCACGTTCTTCGCCACCGCGCTGGCGTTCTGGTGGTGCACCGCCGCGGCCGAGCCGACGCTGCAGCCGCGCCTCGGCTATGGCCTGCGCCTGGCGCTGGTGCTCATGGCGCTCTTCCAGACTCAGATCCTGTCGATCATCATCGCCATGGCCGAGCGGCCGCTCTACGACTTCTACACCACCGTGCCGCGGCTGTGGGGCATGTCGGTGATGGACGATCAGCGCTGGAGCGGCGTCATCATGTGGGTGCCGGGCGGGCTGTGGTACGTGATGACGGCGGTGCTGCTCCTGGAGCGCATGATGAGCCGCCAGGAGCGGATCGTCCGGCGCCGCGGCGCCCTGACAGCCGTGCCGGCGCCGGCCCTGCTCGGCGACCCCCCGACCGCCTGACGACCGTGGCGCGGAGGCCGGCCGCACCGGCCGCACCGGCGGCGCAAGGCCTCCACGCCGCGGCGCCCCGCCCGTCAAGCAGTCTCGATGGGCAGCCCTGCTCCCCGCCAGGCGTTCATCCCGCCCGTGACGTTGTAGACCTCGCCCAACCCGGCCCGGGCCAGCACGCTGGCCGCCACGGTGGACCGGTGCCCGCTGCGGCAGACCACCGCGAGCGGCCGCCCGCCATCCTTCACCTCGCCCAGGCGGTCGAGGAGGTACCCGGCCATGATGTTCTGAGCCGCGGGCACGTGGCCATCCCGCCACTCGCTGTCGTTGCGCACGTCCAGGACGCGCAGGTCACCGCCGTTGCCGAGCCGCGCCGCAAGCTCCGCCGGCGTGAGCTGGGGGATGTGGCCGGCGGGATGCCCCGCCGCGATCCAGGCGTCGATGCCGCCGGCGAGGTGACCGGCCACGCCGTCGAGGCCGACCCGGACGAGCGCCCGTACGGCCGCCGGCACGGCCGAGGGATCGGGGGCGACGAGGACGATCGGCGTGTCGTACGGCACCACCCAGCTGGCCCAGGTGCTCAGGCTGTTGCCGGCCCCGATGCCGAACGACCCCGGGATGTGCCCGGCGCCAAAGCTCAGCTGGTCGCGCACGTCCACGACCACATGGCCCGCGTCGACATGCGCCTTGACGGCCGCCACGTCGAGCGCCGCCAGGCCCGGCAGGCCGCCGAGGATCGCCGCCCCCTCTGAGTTGACCCGCTTCATCCGCCGGTAGTACGGCGGGAACGGCGGCACGCTGCCGAGGATCCGCGCCACGAAGTCCTCACGCGTCAATCCGGGGGCGAGGTAGGGGTTCGCGATGCGCTCGAAGCCGAGGGTCGAGGTCGGCCGGCCGCTCATGCCGGCGCCGCACATCGAGCCGGCGCCGTGCCCGGGGTGGATCTCGAGGCCGTCGGGCAACCCCGCCAGCCGGTTGCGCACGCTGTCGAAGAGCTGGTTGGCCAGGCCGCGCTTGGCCTCCTCGCCCAGGAGGTCGGGGCGGCCCAGCGAGCCGACGAAGAGGAAGTCGCCGGTGAGGAACAGCATCGGCGTGTCGGACGACCGCGCGGTGTCGTACACCAGGTAGCTGATGTGCTCGGGGGTGTGGCCGGGCGTGTGAACGGCCTCGAGCCGCACGGCCCCGATCTGCCACGTGTCGCCGTGATGGATGTCGTGGTGCGGGTGCGCGACCTCGAAGATCTCGCCGGCGTCGTACGCCGATACCCACAGCGTCGCCCCGGTGCGCGCGGCGAGCTCGCGCGCGCCGGACGCGAAGTCGGCATGGATGTGCGTCTCGAAGACATGCGTGATCCGCACGCCCTGGGCCGCGGCGTAGTCCAGATAGACGTCGATGTCGCGCCGGGGGTCGACGATCGCGACCTGGCCCGCCCCGGGGCAGCCGACGGCGTACGAATAGTGCGCGAGGCCCTGGTCCTCGAATCGGTCGAACAGCATGGCTCATCCGCTCCTTTGGTGTCGATGGTCCCCGATCGGGTCGGCGCGCGAGGCCTCCCGCCCGCTGCCGATGGATGGCGGGGCGATTATACCGCGTTCGGCTTCACGCACGACACGTCGGCCCGGCGCGCGTTCTCGAAGCCTACCGCCGCGGCCGCCCCGCGAACTGCAGCGCCCACAGCTTGCGGTACAGCCCGCCCCGCTCGATCAGCTCAGCGTGGCGGCCGACCTCGACGATGCGGCCCGCGTCCATCACGTAGATCCGGTCCGCGTCCTGCACGGTCGACAACCGGTGCGCCACCACGATGGTGGTCCGGCCGCGCATGACGGCCCGGGTGGCGGCCTGCAGGGCCAGCTCGGTCTCGGTGTCGATGCTCGCCGTCGCCTCGTCGAGGACGAGGATCTCGGGGTCGTACGCCAGCGCCCGCGCGAAGGAGATCAGCTGCCGCTGGCCGGCCGAGAGCGAGAGCCCGCGCTCCACCACCGGCTCGTCGTAGCCGCCCGGCAGGCGCTTGACGAACTGGTCGGCGCCCACGATGCCGGCCGCGCGCTCGATCTGTCGCCGCGAGAGCGTCGGCTCCCACAGGCTGATGTTGTCGGCCACGTCGCCGGCGAACAGGAACACGTCCTGGAGCACCACCCCGACGCACCGCCGCAGGTCGCGTTGCCGCCAGCGGCGGACGTCGACGCCATGCACGCGCACCGCCCCGCGCTGGACGTCGTAGAAGCGCGGCAGGAGGCTCATGATGGTGCTCTTGCCGGCGCCGGTATGCCCCACGAAGGCGACCGTCTCGCCGGGCCGGACCTCGAAGCTCACGCCGCGCAGCACCCATTCGTCCGGCGCGTAGGCGAACCACACGTCCTCGAACGCGACGGCCGGCGCGGCGGCGGCAGCCGTGCCCCGCGCGGCGCCGTCGCCGGCGACCGCCACCCGCGCCGGCGGCGCGATCGGGTCGTCGGGATCGCGAACCTCGGGCTCGGTGGCCATGAGGCGGCTGATGCGCTCGGCCGACGCGAGCGCGCTCTGCATGATGTTGTACTTCTCGGCCAACGCGCTCACCGGCTCGTACAGCCGGCGCACATAGGCGGTGAAAGCGTAGAGCGTGCCCAGGGTGATGGCCCCGGTGAGCGCCTGCCCGCCGCCGTACCACACCACCGCGGCCAGGGCCACCGTGGTCAGGAGGTCGAGAACCGGGCTGAACACGGCAAAGACGCGGATGAGGTGCCGCGCCGCGGCGTAGAAGCCGTCGTTGATCGCGGCGAAGGCCGCGGAATCGGCCGCCTGGCGGCCGTAGAGCTGCACGACCCGCATGCCGCTGAACTGCTCGGCCAGCTTGGCGTTGATCCGCGCCAAGAGGACGCGCATGTCGCGCCACGCGGCCCGCGACCGGGTTCGGAAGACGATCGCCATCGCGACCACCACCGGCAGGAAGGCGAACGACAGGCCGGCCAGCCGCCAGTCCAGCCGGAGGAGCATGATCACCGCGCCGGACATGAAGAACACGTCGCGGAACAGGTTGACCAGGACGCTGGTGTACATCTCGTTCAGCGCCTCGACGTCGTTGGTCACCCGCGTGACCGTGCGCCCGGTGGGGTTGCGGTCGAAGAACGACAGGCTGAGGGTCTGGAGGTGCGCGAAGATGTCCTCGCGCACGCGCATGATGATCCGCTGGCCGGTCAGGCGCAGCCAGTACGTCTGGGCGTACATGACCGCGGCGGTGGCCGTCACCAGGGCGGCGTAAGCCGCGACGTACGGCCAGAGCGGCGCGGCGATGCCCGCCCCGCGCGACGCCGTCGCGGCCGCGCCTGGGGCTTGGATGACCGTGTCGATGGCCTGCTTGATGATCCACGGCTGCGCCAGCTGAAGCCCCGCCAGGACGAACAGCAGCGCGACGCAGCCGGCCAGGGCCCGGGCCTGGGGCCGGGCGTAGGCCAGCATCCACCGGATCAGGACGCGGTCGTACGCGCCTTCCGGTCGATCATCCTCGAGCCAGGCATCGGCGGACATGGCGGGTCAATTGTAGCCGCCGCCCGCGTCGACCCGCACGCCGCGATCACGGCGGGCTCACGCGCCGCCCCCAGAACGCCTCGGCCGGGCATGGGATCACGCCGGCGATGTCGCGGTAGATGTCCGCCAACGCGTCGGCCGTGGCCGCCCGGAAGAAGTACGCCGGGCGGCTCGCCATCGCCGCCAGCGCCTCCAAGTCGAGATCGTCGCCGAGCCCGACGGTGAACACGAGGATGCCGTCCGCCTTGGCCAGCCGCGCGGCGTCCACCGCCGCCTCGACCGGCACGGGGTTCGCCCGGCCGTCGGTCAAGAGGATGATCACGGCGACGCCCGGCAGGCGCCGCGGGCCGACCAGCTCGGCGTGGGCCGTGGCGAGCCCGAGGTCGAGCCGGGTCCATGGCGCCACCTGGATCGCCTCGAGCGCCCGATCCAGGTCGGCGCGCGCCTCGGTCAGCGGCTGGTCGAGCGCGGCCGCGCCGTTGAAGCTGACGATCGCCGCCCGATCGCCCGCGCCGAGCCTGAGCTGGCCCAGGAACACCCGCGCCGCGTCCCGCGCCGCGTCCAGCTTCGTCCGCCCGGCGCCGGCCGGCTCGAGCATGCTCGTCGACGCGTCGAGCACCAGGGCCACGTCCGCCCGCCGCTGAGTCGGCTGGCACGCCTCGCGCAGCGCGATCGGAAGGTACGCCGGCCGGAGGACCACGGCGGTCGGGGTCGCGGTCGGCGTCGGAGCGACGGTCGGGGCTGGCGTCGGCGTCTCCGTCGGTTCGGGCGTCGCGGTGGCCGTGGCGGTCGGCGTCGCGGTCGGTGCGACGACCTCGACCTGGGGGACCGGGAAGTCGATGTGGCCCGGCCGGCCCCAGCCGTCGACGAAGTCGGCCGCGGCCCGCACGTTCGTCGGCCACCGGCCAACCTGCCGCGGCTCGACCACCAGCGTGAACGGCGCGGCGACGTAGGGCAGGCGGTCGATCGTCCACGTCACGTCCGCGCCGGACGGGGCGCCGGGCGCCGACACGGACCCCGGCACGAGGCGCATGTTGGCCGGCAGCGTGTCGGTCACCGCGAGGTCGGTGGCCAGCACGTCGGGCACCCGGTAGCGCACCATCCGGTGCTGCGCCTGCGCGAAGTCGAAGACGACATCCGCGTCGCTGCTGGCCAGCGGCTGGGCGTCGGCGTTGTAAAGCCGCGAACCGCCCGCCGGGATGCGGTCCGGCAAGATCCGGAAGCGGCGCCAGCCCGTGCGGTTGCCGTCGAACACGACGACCTGCGTGCCGGCGGCGCGGATGGCGGCCGCGGTCGTCTCGGCGGGCGCATAGCCCCGGCACAGAAAGTCGACGTACTCGAACGTGCGGTTGCAGTACTGGGGCTGGTAGAGCAGCATCACCCGGCGGCGCTCGCCGCCGGCCTCGAGCTGTTGCTGCGCCGTCTGCATGGCCCGGTCGAGGCGCGGCACGACCTGGCAGTACACCGGCCCGTTGCCCCATGCCTGGCACCCACCCGGCCACCGGCGCGTCAGCTTCTGGATGGCGGCGAGGACCGCGGCGGGGTCGCCGGTCAACGGCTGCTCGACCACGTTGTCGCCGAAGTACGCGACGACGCCGACGCGATGCTTGCGGTAGTCGATGCGCGCGACCAGCCGGCGCAGCTCGCGGATGATCGGCGCCGCGGGGTCGTCGGGCGCGCCGCCGAACGTCGGGGGATGATAGAGCAGCACGAGCACGATGTCGCTCGGGGCCTCGCCGATGCCGCACGCGCCGCGCAGCGTCAGCCTGAGGGTGGTCGCCTCGCCGAGGACGATTCGCGTGGGGTCCGCGACCTTGTCGCCCGCGACGACGCACGTGGCGTCGTCCGGCACCGGCAGCACGTCGCCCCCGGGCGGCGCCGGCGCGAACACCGACACCAGGCTCGACAAGGCATCCGCCACGTAGACGCGCCCGTCGGCGTCGACGGCGAGCGCGGTGAGCGTCAGCGGGTCGGACGTCGCGGTCGGGCGGCCGTCGAAGCGGGCGGTGACCGTGCCGTCTGGGGCGTAGCGCTCGACGTAGCCCGCCTCGCGCAGGCCGAAGAGCACGCCGTTCGGGCCGCCGGCGATCTGGCGGACGTCCGGCGCGACCGGGATGCGGGCGAGCGGCCGGCCGTCGGCCGCGAAGGCCTCCGCCACATCCGCGTAGTCGTTCAGGGCGTACACGTTCCCGTCCGGCCCGACGCTGAGGTCGACGTACGGGTTGACCGTGAACGTCGTCGTCGCGTCGTCGGGCAACTCCCACCACGCCGTCCGCCGCGTACCGTCGGCCGGCACGACCGCGATCCGAGCATGGTCGACGCGCCGGCTCGGCATCCGCTCGAACCCGAGCGCCAGCACCTGGCCGCTGGCCGGGTTGAAGGCCACGTCGATGACGGCGAGACTGTCTGTGGCGGCCTGGCGGAGCAGCGCGCGCTCGGGCGACATGGTGCCGAACGGGTTGGTCCACACCGGCTCGAGCACGTCGACGACCTCGTTGAACTCGCGGATCTTGACGTTGCGGAAGCACCCGATGCCGTGTTCGTCCTCGACCCACGTGGCGCCGCCGCCCCCGCGGGCCGGGCCGGGGGTGGGCGACGGTTGGGCCAGCGGCGTGGCGGTCGGGTCGCCGGCGTTGCGGCTCAGGCGCTCCTTCCGGTAATACCCGAAGATCTCGCCGGTCGTCTCGGCGCTCTCCGCGCGCTCGACGCGGTAGCGCTCGGTGGTCCCGGCGCCCTGGCGCGTGGTGAGCGCCACCGTGCCCCGGTCGGCACCGTCCGGGGCGAAGTATCGGCTGAAGCGCGTCCGGTCCTGCACGAAGACGGCGCCCGCGACCGGCGCGCTGACGACGAACGGCGACACGAGGCCGCTGTCGACGCGCGAGCCGCGGCTGGAGAGCGCGATCGCGTCGACAGCGGCGAGGTTGCCGTCGCGGAAGCGGACGACGGCCGGGGTGGTCGGCAGGCGCGTGTCCTTGCCGCGCCGGGCCGAGTAGCACGGCCCTTCGTTGGGATCGTATGTGGCCACGGCCACGAACTGCCCGGTGTCCGGGCGCAGCCGGGGCAAGCGCACGCTCTGCTTGCAGATCGTGCCGTCGGCCATCGTGCTGGCGATGGCATACGTGTGCCCGTCGGGCGTCAGGCGGCAGGCGCCGCGGCCGTCGCCCACCCACACGTCGTCGTCGCCCAACGCCTGGACCACGGTGGCGCGGCATTGCAGGTAGGGCGGGCCCATGTCCGGCGGGCTGTAGCGCGGGTGGTTGAGGGCGTAGCTCGTCCGCAGCGCCGCGCGGTCGACGCCGACGTCGAACACTTGCACGCGCAACGTGTTCTGATCGCCCACCGCCAGGATGCGGCCATCGGGGCTCACGCCGATGTCGCTGAAGAGCGTGAACTGCCCGTCGCCGGTCCCCAACCCCCCGAAGGCGAACAGGCGGGCGCCGGCGCGGTCGAAGACCTGGATGCGGTTGTGCTCGCGGTCCGCCACGTACACCCGGCCGTCGCTCGCGGCCGCGATGGCGGCGCCGTCGATGCCGGCCCAATCGCTCACATAGCCGCCGTCGAGGTCGTACGCCACCACCCGCTTGCCGGCGGTGTCGAGCACGTACACCCGGCCGTCGGCATGGGACACCGCCAGCTTGCCGGCCGCGCCGAGCCGGGCGTGCTCCGGACCGGTGGCGCCGAACGGCGGCAGGTACTGCCCGCCGGGCAGGACGACATGCACGCCGCCCGCGCCGGCGTCGCTGACGTAAACGCGGTCGTCGGGGCCGACGTCGAGGCCGACGGGATCGCGCAGCACGCCGGACGCGTCGGCGGCACGGT
>CAYQBA010000082.1:12285-20149 GCA_964415605.1 uncultured Anaerolineales bacterium
CGCGGCCCCGGCCCGCCCCGGGGTCGTGCCGCGCGTCGGGCCCGCGCGCCCCCGCCGGCGCCTGGGCGACCGCGGGTGCCGGCGCGGCCAGGGGGCCTGCCGACGCGATGACCGCCAGCGCGGCGGCGGCGGCGGTGATGACGGCGCCGGCGCGGGTGCGCGCGGGCGCCGCTGGATCGGTTGGAGATCCGGCCTGCCGAACCCGCTGTCCCATGGATGCCCTCCAGGCTGTGTGGCTTGGTCGCCCATCGGATCGCCCGCCGCTTCGCCGGCCGCGATCCGCCACGAGTATGCCCCGGCGGGCCGTCGTTGCAAGCCGCGCGCGATCGGCCTGTCATCTCGGCCGCGGATCCGATGGGAGCTCCACGACCCACGACGAACGAATCGGAGGGCCGACTCTGACACGCGCGGCGCGGCGAGAGTGTGACCGTCGCGAGATTAAACACTTCGATAACACTTTCTGCAGCCGGCATTCATTCAGGCGCGGTATGCTTTGCGCGTCGTACAAGACCGGGCGGGATCGCCCCCCCGCACCATTCGCACGAAAGCGAGGCTGAACGTGACCATGAATCGCAAGCTGGCGCTCACCCTGTCGGGGGTCGCCCTGGCGCTGACCGCCACCGTCGCCGTCGCCGGCGTCGCCTCCGCCCACGGTCCCTGGGGCGGGCGTGGCGGCTGGGGGCTGGGCAGCGCCGACCGCGACGCCGATCTGGCCCAGGCGCTCGGCATCCCCGCCGACAAGCTTACCGAAGCCCAGGACAAGCTCCACGCCGAGAAGCTGGCGGCGGCCGTCAAGGCCGGCCGGTTGACGCAGGAACAGGCTGATCTGATGCAGGCAGGCCGCAAGCTCGCGCGCAGCATCGACCGCGACGCCATCATGGCCGAGGCGCTCGGCGTGACGACCGCGGATCTCGAGTCGGCGCGGGAAGAGGGCACGCCGATGGCGGACCTGCTGGACGACAGCGGGCTCACGCGCGCCGAGCTGAGCGAAAAGGTTCAGGCGGCGTACGACAAGGCCGTGGCGGACGCCGTCGCCAAGGGCGTCATCTCGCAGGCGCAGGCCGACACCCTCAAGGACGGCGGGGGCATGGGCTGCGGCGGCTTCGGCGGCATCGGCATGGGCCGCGGCCACGGCGGCTTCGGCCGCGCGATGATGGGCCGCGGCGGCTTCGGCGGCCGGTGGTTCGGCCGCGGGACCATGCCGGACGCACCCGGCGGCGCCGCGCCGAGCACGGACGGCGCGCGGTTCGCGCCGCGGGCCCCGGTGAGCGGCGGGACCGATCTCTGAAAGCCAGGGCGGCGATGGGGCGGCCCGGCATCCGGGCCCGCTCCTTCGGCGCAACCTTCCGTGATGGGTGTGACGGGGGCGGCCTTCGGGGCCGCCCCCGTGCGTTGGCCGGGGCCTGATCGCGATCGGCGAGATCCGATTCCGGGATCCGGTCGTCCGCGATGCGCGCTCGTCCGCGCGTACAATCAATCGTTTCCCGCCATCCGTTGTTAATGGCAGTGGGAGCTGTCGCCGGTGCGACGGGGAGCCCTTGCGCTCCGCGGCGTGTCGCGTCGGCGACCACGCGCGACCGCCCCGTTCGACGTTCTGCCCGACGAAGGAGAGACCACGCCATGCGCCACGATCCGCGCGCCGCCGTGCCGTTCGCCGTCCTGGCCGCCGTGCTTGCCCTGGCGACCGCCGTCGCCGCCCCGGCGCCGGCCAGCGCCGGCCGCGACGATCCGATCGCCGCGGACAGCGGTGAGCCGGCCGTCGCCAGCGGCGCCGCTCCGGAGGCTGGCGGACCCGCCGCCGCGAACGCCGAGGCATCGGGCCCGCGGCCGGCGCAGGCAGACCAGGATCCCGAAGTGCCGGCGCTGTACGACGACACGCGCGTGCGCGACGTCTCGATGACGTTCGAGCAGGACGACTGGCTGGCGCTCCTGCAGGCCAACGGCTGCCGCGCGCGCGGCGGGCCGGGCCAGCCGGCCACCGGCCCGGCCCAGGACGTGCCGGTGACGCTGGTGGTCGACGGCACGCGGCTCGAGCGGGTGGGCGTGCGCTGCAAGGGCAACTCGTCGCTGGGGATCAGCGGCTCCAAGAAGCCGTTCAACCTGACGATCGACGCGTTCGAAGCCGGCCAGGACCTGTGGGGCTTCGACGTGATCAACCTCAACAACAACTTCAGCGACCCGTCGCAGCTGCGCGACGCCATCGCGCTCAAGCTGCTGGGGCAGTACATGCCGGTGTCGCGCTTCACGTTCGCGCGGGTCACCATCCAGGGCCAGTACATCGGGCTGTACTCGATGGTCGAGCAGATGAACGGCGAGTGGGCCGACCATTGGTTCGACGACGGCGGCCTGATCATCCGCGGCGACTCGCCGGTCCGCATCGCCTTCGATTCGTCGACGCTCAACTGGAAGGGCGAGGACCTGGCTCCGTACAAGCAGGGCTACGAGGTCAAGGGCAAGGACGCCGGGAGCGACGAGGGCTACGTCGAGCTGCGCGAGCTCATCCGCGCCCTCGACGCGCCGGTGAGCGCCGGCGGCCTGTCGGACGCCGGTTTCAAGGACGGCATCCGCCGGGCGATGAACGTCGACAGCGCGCTGTGGCACATCGCCGGCACGAGCATCCTCGCCCACTACGACAGCTACTACGTCGGCAAGAACTTTTACCTGTTCCGCGGCACGCGCGACCCGCGCTTCAACATCCACATCTGGGACCTCGGGCTGGCGTTCGGAACGTTCGGGTTCCGCTCGGGCAACATGGGCGGCGGGCCCGGCGGCGCGGGCACAAACCCCGCGACCGTCGACCCGTTCGCGCAGGTCGACGCGGCCAACCGGCCGCTGATCCGCCGCCTGCTCGCCGTCCCGGAGTACCGCGCGGACTATCTGGCGCACTACCGGGCGCTGCTCGACGAGGTGTTCACCGAGGACTGGATGCTCGAGGTCGGCCAGACCTACCAGGACCTCGTCCGCGACGCCGCGCAAGCCGAGGAGGCGGCACAGGGCAAGATCTCCGGCAGCTTCACGTTCGCGCAGTTCCTCCAGAACCTGCGCGAGCCCATCACCCCGTCGGGCGGCGGGACGGGGCGGCCCGGCGGCTTCGGGTTGAGCGCGCCGGGCATCCTCGCCCTGGTCCGCGAGCGCGGCGCCTACCTCCGAGCGCGCCCCGACATGCAGACCCCGGACCTGCGCCTGGCCGGCCACGCGCTGTCGCCGGAAGCCCCGACCACGGGCGAGGCGGTGACGGTGCGCGCCACGTTCGGCGGTGCGGACGCCGCGGCGCTGGGCAGCGTCGAGGTCCGCTACCGCGTGGCGGGTGGCTACGAGGAGCAGGTGCCGATGGCGCGCGAGGGCGACGGGTGGGCGGCGGTGATCCCGGCCCAGCGCGCCGGCAAGCGGGTCACCTACGCCTTCCGGACGGCGATCGACGACGGGCGGGCGTCGTTCTTCCCGGCCGCCAACTGGACGGGCCCGTTCGCCTACGAGGTCGGCGGCGTCGACCTCCCGCCGGCGGCGCCGGGCGACCTCGTGCTCAACGAGCTGATGGCCGACAACACGTCGACCATCGCCGACGAGGCGGGCGAGTACGAAGACTGGGTCGAGCTGTACAACCGCGGCACCGCGCCGGTCTCGCTGGCCGGCCTCTACCTTTCGGACGACCCCACCGACCCATGGGTCTTCGCGCTGCCCGACCGGACGCTGGCGCCGGGCGAGCACGTGCTGGTGTGGTGCGACGGCGACGCGGCGCAGGGTCCCCTCCACGCCCCGTTCGCGCTGAGCCGGCAGGGCGAGACGGTGGTCGTGGCAAGCCGCGCGGAGATCGTCGACCAGGTGACCTACGCGAGCCTCGGCGCCGACGAGAGCTTCGGCCGCGCCACGAGCGGGGCCGACGGCTGGGTGCGCTGCGGCTATGGCACGCCGGGCCGGACCAACGGCTGCGACGCATCGGTGCCGACCGCCACGCCGCCGCCGACGGCCCGGCCGACGGAGCCGGCGCCGACGGCCCGGCCGACGGAGATCCCGCCGACGGCGACGCCTTCGCGCCGGGTGTTCCTGCCGTGGGCCGCGCACGAAGCGGGCGGTTGACGGCCCGACCTTCGGTCGCATCGGTCTCTGGCCCTGCCGGGCCGGGGTGGCGGACAGTGAGGGCAAAGAGGGTGACGCCGCCGCGGGTCAACCCCACCCCCGGCGCTGCGCGCCACCCCCGCCCCCAAAGGGGCCAGGGGACCGGCAAGGCCTTCGGGGTGGGGCACCCCACACCGGTGCCGGGCGCCGCCATCAGCCCCAGCGCAGCGCCAGCGTCGTCACCCGCCGCGCCACCAGGTCCGCCACGCGGATCGCGTGGTTGTTGGTGTCGGCGATGTAGAGCAGCGTCCCGGCGGCGCTGACGCCCTCGGGCTCGAACAGCCGCGCCGCCTCGAACGGCCCGTCGGCATGGCCGGACTGGCCGGTGCCCAGCAGGGTGGCCGCCGCGCCCTTGCGCGGATCGAGCGTCTTGACCTTGTGGTTGTAGCTGTCCGCCACGTAGAGCGTCCCGTTGCCGAACGCCAGCCCGGCCGGGTGCTGCAGGCGTGCCGCCACGCCGACCCCGTCGCGATCGCCCCAGTCGAACAGGCCCGTGCCGACCAGCGTGAACACCTCGGGGTCGTCGTCAAGCCGGATCGCCCGCACGGCGCTGGCCTCGGCGTCGGCGACGAACAGGTGGCTGTAGCCCAGCGCAAGGTCCATCGGCTGGTTGAAGCTCGCCCGCGCCCGCGGGCCGTCGACGAGCGCCTCCCGCCCGTTGCCGGCGAACGGGCCGAGCGCCTCGCCGTCGATGAGCACCCAGATCTGGTGCGAGCCGGCCATGGCGATGAAGAGCAGATGCTCCACCGCCAGCACCGCCCACGGCGACCGCAGCGGCGTCTCGGTCGGCGCCTCGATCACGAGGCGGCCATGGGCCTTTTCGCCCATGCCGGCCACCGTGCGCACCTGGCCGGTGTCGAGGTCGACCGCGCGCACCGCGTGGTTCTCGGTGTCGGCGACATACAGCGTCGCGCCGATCCGGTCCAGCCCGTGCGGCCCGTGGAACGCCGCGCGGTCGGCCGGGCCGTCGATCAGGCCGGTCGCGCCCGTCCCGAACGCCCGCCGCACGGCACCACCGAGCCCGTCGGGGTCGAGGCCGACCTCGAGGACGCGGTGGTGGCCGGTGTCGCTGACGAACAGCCGGCCGGCCTCGGGATCGGCGAGCACCTTCGACGGGTACAGCAGCGGCCGATCCGGTGCCCCGGCGCGCTCCGGCCGCGTGGCCACGGGCCGCCGGTCCAGCGTCCCGTCGGCGGCGTGCGCCTCGACGAGCCGGTGGATGTCCGGCGCCAGGTCCTCGGCCAGGATCTCGCCGGCCCACGAGCCAGCGATCCGGCCGGCGGGGTCGACCAGCAACACCGTCGGCCAGGCGCGGATGGCATACGCCTCCCAGATGCCGCGCTGGGCGTCGTTGACCACGGGGTGGTCGATGCCGTGGCGCATCACCGCCTCGCGCAGGTTGCGGGTGATCTGCTCGGATGGGAACTTGGCGGAGTGGACGCCGACGACGACCACCTCGTCTGGGAACATCTGCCGGAGTCGGCGCAACTGCGCGACGTTGTGGTGGCAGTTGATTCAGCAGAAGGTCCAGAACTCCAGCACCACGATCTTGCCGCGCAGCGCGGCCATTGACAGCGGCGCGGGGGTGTTCAGCCATTCCACCCCGGCAGGGATCTCCGGCGCGTGGATCACGGGTTGGGGAAGCGACATGGCGTCGAAGGCTCCTTGGTCGATGATGGCGCCCGCGCCGGGGCGGCGCGGGGCGTCGGCACATGCGCGCCCACCACGAGGGTCGGCGGGGTCACCGTCGGTCGTGCCCGGCCGCGAGGTAGCGCCCGGACCTGGCGTCGATCTCGAACACGTAAAGCCCGGCCGCGCCGGCCGCCACGTACAGCTTGCCGTCGGCCGCGTCCACCGACCGCACCGGGGCGGCGAACGGCAGGAACTGGCGGGCGACGGGGCGCTCTGGTTGGCCGATGTCCAGCACATGGACGCCGGTCCGGCCGCGATCCCGCCGGTTGACGCGGTCGAAGTAGGCCTCCTCGACGAGGAACAGCCGCTCGCCGTCGCGCACGACGCCCCGCGCAAGGCCGTCGGTCGCGAACGTGCCGGCGCCGTCGAGGCGGCGGACGGCCGCCGGGTCGCGGGCGTCGTACGCCCGCAAGCCGTAGCGCCGATCCTGGTCGTAGACCTGGTAGACGTAGCCGGCCGCGGCGGCCAGCGCCACGGTGTGCTCGATGTTCGGCAGCGTGCCCACCTGGCGCGGCGCCGCCCGGTTGGCGACGTCGAACACCCACAGGTCGGTCAGCCGGGCGCCGGTGGGCAGCCGCTGGGCCACGTAGACGCGGTCGCCGGCGGCCGCGACGGCCTCGCCCGTCCGGCCGCGGAAGAGGTAGGCGACCTCGCGCGGATCGTCCGGCGCGTCGGCGTCGATCACCCGCAAGCCGTCGCCCGCCACGTAGATGTGGCGCCCGTCGATGGCCATCGCCGTCGCATCGGGCACGGCCAGCGTGCGGCGCTTCTCGGGCACGCCGGGCGCGCTGAGGTCGATGGCCTCGAGGGCATTGTAGTAGAGCACATAGGCGAAGTTGGCGGGCCGGCCGCGCGGCGCGCGCAGCGTCACGTCGGCGATCGACTGGACGCCGAGCGGCAGGAAGCCCGCCGGCCGCAACCGCCCGTCGGGATCGGCCCAGACAGCGGTAAGCCCCGCCGGCGCCTCGGTCAATGCCGCGAGCACCTGGCCCGGGCCGGTGGGCACGGCGGCGGCGACGGTGCCGGGCGGGGCGTCGCGCCCGACCTCGGCCAACGTGTCGCCGTGCAGCACGCTGAGCCCGGCCGGCCCTCGCGTCACCATTACCCGGCCGCCCGCGGCGGCGAGCGCGCGCCCACCGGGCACGCCCGCCGTCCCGTCCGGTCCGAGCGCCTGCGGCGGCCGCACCCGGAAGCGGGCCACGCCGCCGGCCGACGTCACCGCAAAGACCGCGTCGCCCTCGGTCGCGATCGCCAGCGCATCGTCGATCGGCGCGCTGGCGCGCAGGCCGGACGGGCCGTTGTCGCCCAGGCGCCACGTGCCGACGGTGCCCGGCCGCCCCCGCATGGCGCACGCGAGACGCGTCGGCTCCCAGCCGTCCGGCGGGCTGTCCATCGCCAGGTCGACCAGCTCGCCGGATTCGCCGCACCGGATCGAGTCCGGCACGAAGACAAGCGCCGGGTGCGCCGGATCCTCGAGTCGATACAGGGCGATGTACCCGTCGGCCTTCGCGACATACAGGTGGCTCGACGTCGCGGCGACCCGGCGCACGTCACCCTGGACGGCGATCCGCCCGCGCCAGCGGATGCCGCCGGTGACGGGCACGTCCCGCCCGGGCCCGAACCGACCTGGGAACCCTGCGACCGGGCTGCCGCCGGCGGCGGACCACGCCACCGGAACCAGCGTGGGCATGAGGTCGACGATGCCCACCCCCTCCGTTCCCATGGCCAGGTACGCGTGCAGCCAGCCGGGCACGACCGCGACGTCGTGGACCTCGCCCGGCACGGCGACGACCGACCATGGCTCGAGCCGTCCGTCGTCGCCGGTGGCGAACGCGTGGATGCCGCCCGACCCGACCAGCGCGACGACCATGGGCGGCGATTCGTTCACCACTTCGATCGCGCGCACCGGCGCCTCGAAGGGCGGGGACGCGGCGACGAGCGCCGGACGGCCGGCGTCGTCCAGGGCGTATGTCGCGATCCGATCGCCCATGCCGACGTAGACCAGCCGGCCGCGGGCGGCGACCGCGCCCGCGTCGCCACCGAGCCGCGCGACGGC
>CAYQBA010000083.1:0-20079 GCA_964415605.1 uncultured Anaerolineales bacterium
GAACGCCGCCGCCAGCGGCGCACACGCCGCCGCCTGCACGCCGTGCAGCGCCGGCATGCGCACGATGAGCCCGGCCCGCAGGAGGGACTCGAATCCGAGGTGGAGGCCCAGCAGGAGGAGCCCATGCCCCACCGGCACCACGACGTGGTCGGGTGCCCGGCCGCCGAGGTCCGCCCACAGCTCCCAGGCCAACGTCATCTGGCCAGCCAGGAACCACGGGCTGTACACATGGCTCGCGTAGGCCGTCGCGGGCCCGATGGCCGCCTCGGCCGCAGCCGTGGCGGCCTCGCGGGTGTCAGCATCGGCGACGATCGCGGCCCCGTGGGCCGCGGCCTGCCGGCGCTTGGCGCGCGGGGTGTCGGCCGGCACGAACAGCCGCAGCGGGATGCCGGCGTGCGCCAGATAGGCGGCCAGGCTCGCGCCGGCGTTGCCCGAGGAGTCCTCGACGGCTGCGCCCACCCCGGCCGCGGCGAGCGCGGAGGCCAGCACCGTCGCGCCGCGATCCTTGTACGAGCCGGACGGCTGCAGGTGGTCGAGCTTGGCCCATGCCCGGCGCCCGGCCAGCGGCACGGGCACCAGCGGCGTGCCGCCTTCGCCGAGCGTGATCGGCGGCAGGTCGAGCAGCTCGAGCTGTGCGGCGAAGCGCCAGACCGTCCGCGAGCCCGTGTCGACGCGCGTCGCCGCAAAGGGCGGGGTCGCCGGCATCCACGCGCCGCCGCATGCGCAGCGCCAGTCCCACACGGTCACGCGCTGCGCGCCGGCACATCGGTCGCACACCACACGCATGGCCGGGGAATCCCCCGCCGGATGGCGATCTGGCATCGTCGGCGTCGTCGGCGCCGCCGCCGTCACCCCGCGGGCTCGCCCGCCCGCCGCCAGTCGCCGCGGGCCCCGCCGCGCTTCTCGACAAGGCCGACGCCGGTGATCTCCATGCCGCGCTCGACGCCCTTGGCCATGTCGTAGACGGTCAGGAGCGCGACCGACACCGCCGCGAGGGCCTCCATCTCGACGCCGGTCTTCCCACGGGTGCGGACCGTCGCGGTCGCCCGGAGGCCCGGAGCGTCGGGCTCGGGCGTCAGGTCCACGACCACCTGGGTCAGCGGCAGCGGATGGCACAACGGGATGAGGTCGCTGGTCCGCTTGGCGGCCTGGATGCCGGCGATCCGTGCCACGGCCAACACGTCGCCCTTGGGGAGGCCGCCGGCGGTGATCAGCCCCAACGTGGCGGGCGCCATCCGGATCAGACCGGTCGCCACGGCGACGCGCTCGGTGTCCGGCTTGGCGCCGACGTCGACCATGGCGGCCCGACCGTCCGCGTCGAGGTGCGTCAGGCGCTCGGGGGCCATGCGGCGGCCCGTCAGGCCCGGGCGGCGGCGCGGCCGTCCTTGGGCGTGAACCGCACGCGCAGGAGGCCGCGCACGTCCTCGAGCGCGGTGCTGACGATCTTGACCCGGGTGTCGAGATCCTCGATCCACTCGACGGGCACCTCGGCGATCCGGTAGCCGTGCTGCTCGGCGCGCAAGAGGAGCTCGCTGTCGAAGAACCACTCGTTGTTCTCGACGATGGGGATGAGGTGGTCCGCCGCGCGGCGGCTGATGGCCTTGAAGCCGCACTGCGCGTCCGAGAACGTGCGGGTGGGGAACACGAGCTTGATCATCAAGTTGTAGGCGCGCGAGATGAGCTCGCGCTTCCATTGCCGCGTGACCCGCGCGCCGTGCTTGAGGCGCGATCCGATGGCGACGTCACACCCGCCGTGGATGATGCTGTCGATGAGCGGCGGAAACGCGTCGAGGTTCGTCGACAGATCGACGTCCATGTAGGACACGACGTCGGCATCGCTCTCAAGCCACGCCCGCCGCAGCGCACGCCCGCGCCCCTTTTGCTCGATGCGCAGGTAGCGGACGCGCGGGTTGGCGTCCGCCACGGCGCGCCCCACGGCAGGGGTCTGGTCGATCGACGCGTTGTCGGCGATGATGACGCGCCAGTCGTACGGCACGGATCGCCCGAGGAAGTCGCTCAGCCGGGCCACCGAATCCGCCAGCACGCGCTCCTCGTTGTAGACTGGGATGACGACGTCGACCCGGACGTCGGAATCGGACATGCATGGCCTCCGCGGCTCCACGCGGTCAGGCGCGACCGCCGCGAGAGTATAGCATACCGTCTGCGGCCGGCACCCGGCACTTGACGCCTTCTCGGCGGTCTGCCAGACTGGTTCACCCGCCGCGGGCGGGCGGTGCGCGGGAGGCACCCGCCGCGTGGACGTGGCGCCGCCCGCCCTCGACATCAATGGTCAGGAGCGATGTTTACGATGAACGACGTCACGCGCCGAGCGCTGGTCCTGGTCGCCTGGGCGACCCTCTTGACGGGAACGGCCGGGGCCTGCGCCGCCGGGCCCGGCGATTCGGCTGCCGAGGCGCCCGGGGCCACGGGCGCAACCGATGCGGCCGGCGGCCAGGTCGAACCAGGCACGGACGCTGGAGCGAACACATCGGGTGCCGCGAGCGGCGCGGTGGCCCAGCCCGGGAGCCCGGCCCCACCCGAAGGCCAGTCGCTGCCGGCGGGCGCCGCTCCGGCCGCGGGCGCAAGCCAGGGCGCGACGGCCATGCCGGCGGGCGACGCGGCCGATCTCGCGGCCGCCCTCGGTCGCTTTGCCGATACCGATCGCATCACGGCGGCGCAGATCGTCCCGCTGTGCGGCAAGAGCCACACGTGCCTGGCGGAGCTCGACGCCCTCGAGCGCTACGTCCGCGACGACTGCCCACGGGATTCCACGTGCCCGCCGACGGCCGGGGCCTTCCTCCAGGCGCCCGACGCGGCGACCGGCGCGACCGCCGGGCCGCCGGCCACCGCCCCGACCGTGGCCGAAGTGCGCGACATCCTGTGGAAGGCCATGTACGACGAGGCCCGTGAAGAGGGATCCGGCTCGGACGCCGCCGCCGGCACGGACCGGCCGGGGTCGCCCGAGCCGGGCGCCACGCCCGCGGGCACCGCCCCCATCGTTCCACCCGCCGAGACCGGCACGCCAGAGGGCCCGGCCAACCCACAGGGTTGACCGAGCCCATCGGGTGCGATAACATCGTCCGCGCTGCCGCGGCAACGTGCACGCGCGCCGCGACCATCCCAAGCCAAACTGCCCCGTGTGGAGTGAGCACATGCATCGGTCGTTCGAGTACCTACGCCGGCTCGCGCTGTTGGCGGCCGCCCTCACCATCTTCGCCTTCGCCAGCACGGCACCCGTCCTGGCCCAGGAAGGCGCCGAGCACAAGGGCGAGTTCGACCTGGTCTTGCCGGACCTCGGCAGCGTGACCTTCCTCGGGGGGATCGATGGCCACGCGCTGCTGATGTACGGCATCCTGGTGTGCGGCCTCGGGCTGCTGTTCGGTCTGTGGATCTTCCGGTCGATGCGCCGACTGCCCGTCCATTCCTCGATGCATGAGATCTCGGAGCTGATCTACGAGACCTGCAAGGCCTATCTGATCCAGCAGGGCAAGTTCCTGCTGGTGCTGGAAGCCTTCATCGGGGCCATCATCTTCGTGTACTTCGCGGTCTTGCGCGACGCGCCGCTCACCAAGGTGTTGATCGTGCTCCTGTTCAGCTTGGTGGGCATCGCCGGCAGCTACGGCGTGGCCTGGTTCGGCATCCGGATCAACACCCTGGCCAACTCGCGCGCGGCGTTCGCCAGCCTGCGCGGCAAGCCCTACCCGGTGTACGCCATCCCGCTGCAGGCCGGCATGAGCATCGGCATGCTGCTCATCTCGGTCGAGCTCGTGCTGATGCTCTTCATCCTCCTGTTCGTGCCCGCCGACCTGGCCGGCCCGTGCTTCATCGGCTTCGCCATCGGCGAGTCGCTCGGCGCATCGGCCCTCCGCATCGCGGGCGGGATCTTCACCAAGATCGCCGACATCGGCTCGGACCTGATGAAGATCGTGTTCAACATCAAGGAGGACGACGCCCGCAACCCCGGCGTCATCGCGGACTGCACCGGCGACAATGCCGGCGACTCGGTCGGGCCGAGCGCCGACGGCTTCGAGACGTACGGTGTCACGGGCGTCGCGCTGATCAGCTTCATCCTGCTGGCGGTGTCCGATCCGGTGGTCCAGGTCAAGCTGCTCGTCTGGATCTTCGTCATGCGGATCATGATGGTGGTCGCCAGCGGTGGATCCTACCTGATCAACGAGGCCCTGGCCCGAGGCCGGTATGGCACGGCGGACCACATGGACTTCGAGGCGCCCCTCACGTCGCTGGTCTGGATGACGTCGATCGTCTCGGTCGTCCTGACGTACATCGTCTCTTACCTGTTGATCCCCGAGCTCGGCGACGGCCTGTGGTGGAAGCTGTCGACCGTCATCACGTGCGGGACGCTGGCCGGCGCCATCATCCCGGAGTTCGTCAAGATCTTCACGTCGACCGATAGCGGCCACGTCCGCGAGGTCGTCAAGTCGGCCCGCGAGGGCGGGTCCTCGTTGACGATCCTGTCGGGCTTCGTCGCCGGCAACTTCAGCGCATACTGGCTGGGCTTCGCGATCCTGGCGCTGATGGGCGTGGCCTACTGGATCAGCCTGCAGGGGCTGGCGGCGTTGATGCTCGCCCCCGCGGTGTTCGCGTTCGGACTGGTTGCCTTCGGCTTCCTCGGCATGGGGCCGGTGACGATCGCCGTGGACTCCTATGGCCCGGTGACCGACAACGCGCAGAGCATCTTCGAGCTGTCGCTCATCGAGCAGGTGCCCGGGATCCGCGAGTCGTTGGCCAAGGATTACGGGTTCGACGTGGCGTTCGACGTCGCCAAGCACCACCTCGAGGACAACGACGGGGCCGGCAACACGTTCAAGGCGACCAGCAAGCCGGTGCTGATCGGCACCGCGGTCGTCGGCGCCACCACCATGACGTTCTCGATCATCATGGCGTTGACCCAGGGCCTCACCCAGAACCTCGACCGGCTCTCGCTGCTCCACCCGCCGTTCATGCTCGGCCTCATCGCCGGCGGCGCCGTGATCTACTGGTTCACGGGCGCCAGCACGCAGGCCGTCACGACCGGCGCCTACCGGGCCGTCGAGTTCATCAAGGCCAACATCAAGCTCGAGGGCACCACGAAGGCCTCGGTCGCCGACAGCAAGAAGGTGGTCGAGATCTGCACGCAGTACGCGCAGCGGGGCATGTTCAACATCTTCCTCGCCGTGTTCTTCGCGACGCTCGCGTTCGCGTTCTTCGAGCCGTTCTTCTTCATCGGGTATCTCGTGTCGATCGCGCTCTTCGGGCTCTACCAGGCGATCTTCATGGCCAACGCCGGGGGCGCCTGGGACAACGCCAAGAAGGTCGTCGAGGTCGATCTCAAGGAGAAGGGCACCGAGCTGCACGCCGCCACGGTGGTCGGCGATACCGTCGGCGATCCGTTCAAGGACACGTCGTCGGTGGCGATGAACCCGATCATCAAGTTCACGACGCTGTTCGGCGTGCTGGCCGTCGAGCTCGCGATCAGCCTCGGGGAACAGAGCGCTCTGCTCACACCCATCCTGGCGATCGTATTCTTCGCCGTATCGATGGTGTTCGTCCATCGCTCGTTCTACAACATGCGCATCGAATCGCACGGCTGACGCCGATTCGCGGCCGGCCAAGCGCGCAGAGCGGTGGCCGGCTGGCTGGTCTCATCGACGGATCCAGGCGACCAACCGGCGCGGCGGGACCCCTCCCGTCGCGCCGGTTCGTTCTCCCTCCCGGCCTTTCAGCGCCTCGGCCGGCCGCGCCGCGGGCTTGATGCCCCGCCGGGAGAGTCCGGGAACGTAACCGGGAGAGCCGCTGGGTATTCTGCCTGCCGCCGCATGTCGTGATTGTCGCCTCCCTCGCCGCGTGCCGCATATCGAGCCTAACGCGGCGCCAGGCGGCAACGTCGATCCTCACGATCAGGAGAGCCCCGATGAACGATAGATTCGCCAGCGGGACAGGCCGGGCCGGGTCCCACCTCGCGCAGGTCGCGCTGATCAGCGCCGCCGCGGTCGTGATCGGCCTCGCCGCACGACCGGCGCCGGCGGCCCAGGCGCAGGGCGACCCGTGCGCCATCACGCTCGGCTCACCCGCATTCGCCTACCTCCACGCGGCCGCCACGGGGAGCATCCCAGCGAGCCCGAGCCCATACGCCGCCGACTGCACGGCGGTGGCCCATCCGACCGATCCCGACCTTGCCCTCGCGTCGGTGCGGATCGCCGAAGCGGGGTCGTTGGCCCAGTTCATCGTCGCGAGCGTCGACACCGCGTCTGAGGCAGTCGGCACGGTCGTGTTCGGGGAGGGCCGGGACAAGCCGCGCCCACAGGCGATCGAATACCGCGTGCTACATGCCAACCACGCCCTGATCGTGGCGTCGGATCCGACGTCGACGGCTGTCACCGTGACGGGTGTGGCCAGCGGCACTTATGATCCGGTCATCGGGGCGCTGGTGGGCTTCGCGGCGCCGACGGCGGGGGACCCTCACGGCACATGCGCCTGGGTGGTGTCCCAGGCGTTCGGCGACGTGTGCACCGCCTTCGACTCCGAATGCGCACAGAAGTCGGCGGCCGTCGCGGCGGCGGCGTGCGCGGTCATCGCCCCCTGACGCACGCCAGCCCGGCGGGCTGGTCGGTGCGCTGCATCTGACGACCTGAGCCGGTCAACGTGAGAACGCCAAGCCCGAGACGATGCGCTCGGGCTTGGCGTCCACCATTGCCAGGCGGGATCGGCGCAGCTCGGCCGCCGTGTCGACGACCAGCAAGGCTTCGACCGCAGGAATGTCCCAGCTCGCACCGTTCGCCCTCAGGCCAAGCTCGAACAACGACTCGTAGCGCGAAGGCCCGAGCAGCCGTTTGAGCCCGTAGACGCACGAGCGGAGATCCTGGCGATCGCCCGCCGGCAGCCCGGCGCCGATGGTGGCGCGCAGCTGCTGCTCAACCCCGAGCAGGTACGCGGCGCGCTCGACGTCTTCGCTGGCCACGAGGTGCATGGCGTACGAACGCAGGGCTTGGGCGACGCCGTGGCGTTCACCGAGGCGGGCCCGAATCCGCAGGCATTCCTCTACGGTGCGCCGCGCTTCATCCGACGGAGAAACGCCATCGAGCCCGATCCGGCCCAGCACGTGGAGGGCATCGGCGACGCCCGAGGGGTCGGCCAGGCGCTGGCACATCCCGAGGCCGCTCAGCGACGCGGCGCGCGCCTCGTCGACCCGATCGAGGCGGAAAAGCACGCCGGCCAGCAGGTTCTGTGACGGCGCCAGCCCCGACTCATCCGCCAGCGCTCGGCTGATCGCAACGCTCTGCTCGACGTAGTGGCACGCGTCCGCGTAGCGACCTTGCGCCGCAAACGCCAAGCCAACGTTGTGCAGCGCGGCCGACACGTCGGCGGTGTCGCCGATCTCGCGGCGGAGGCGAAGGCTCTCGCGAAAGAATCCGCCAGCCTCCGCGAAGCGGCCTTGCCGGAAGCAGACGTTGCCGAGGGCCGACAACGTCGCGGCGATGGGACCTGGCTCTCCGATGGCGCGCTGCAGGTCGAGGCTCTCCTCGCACAATGCGCGCGCCGCGTCGAACTCGCTCTGGCGGCGCAACACCAACGAGAGGTTGGTGAGGACCGTCGCCAGTCGGCGAGGGTCGCCGATGTGCCGCTCGACGTCGAGGCAGGCCTCGTAGTACCCGCGTGCGGCCCGGTAGTCGCCCAGGAGGAACGCCAGGCTGCCCGCGCCATTCAACGCCTGAGCGTACGTGCCCACGTGTGCGCCGGCGCCCTCCAGTCCCAGCGCGTGCTCCACATGCCGCCGACCCTCGGCGACGTACCCGCGGGTGGCCCAGTACGGCCAGACCGCGACCACGAGGCGCAGGGCCACGTGGGCATCGCCGGTCACGAGCGCCGCCCGCAGTGCGGCAAGACAGTTGGGATGCTCGACGTCCCACTCCGCCAGCGCGTCCACGAGCCCCGTCCCGCGGAACCGCGCGCCAAGCCCTTCGGCCAGGTCGGCGAAGTGCCGCGCATGCCGCTGGACGACGGCAGTCGCCTCACCGCTCGCCTCGAGGTGCTCGGCGGCGAATTGGCGAACGACGCCGAGCATCCGATAGCGGGTCGGCAGGCCACGGGGGCGTTCCGTCATGACGAGCGACTTGTCGATCAACGCACGCAACACGTCGAGGCGCCCGTCGGGCGCAGCCGGGTCTTCGGGCTGCCCGGCGGTCAGGTGACAGATCGTGTCGATGGCCTGCCAGGTGGCGCCGCCCTGAAATACCGACAGGCGCCTGAACAATGCGCGCTCAACGGGCGTCAGCTGTCGGTAGCTCCAATCGATCGTCATGCGCAGGGTCGTGTGACGCGCCGGCGCGTCGCGTCGGCCGCCCGCCAACGCATCGAGGCCACGATCCAGCAGCGCGGCGGTCTCGTCAAGGCTCATGTACACGGCCTGCCCGGCCGCAAGCTCGATCGCGAGGGGGAGCCCGTCCATCCGCGCGCAGATCTGCGCGACAACCTGAAGGTCCTCGGGCGACAGGAGCCGCTCGGGATCGCGCTGGGTCAACCGGTCGACGAACAAGTCGACGCTCTCGGCGCCCGCCGGCGCGTCCCAGGCACCGGCTTCCCAGCGGGGCAAGGTCAACGGCGGCACCGGCCAGACCATCTCCGCCGCCAAGTTCAACCGCTCACGGCTGGTGACCAACAGCCGCAGGTGGGGGCAGATCGCTGCGAGTTGCGTGACCAGGGCGGCACACGCGTCGAGCACATGCTCGCAGTTGTCGAGGACCATCAACATCCGGGACCCCGACAGTCGGGCGGCGATCGACGCCACGTTGGCCAGACCGGCTCCGCCGGATACATCGACAGCCGCCGCCAACGCATGGATGACGTCATCGGCACAGGTCGCCGGCGCCAGGTCCACCCAGCAGACGCCGTCCATCGCCGGTCCGCACCGGCGCGCCACTTCGGCGGCCAGGCGGGACTTGCCACCGCCGCCCGGGCCGGACAGCGTGATCATCCGCTGGTCGTCGAGACGCCGGACGATGCCCGCCAACAGGTCCGTGCGGCCGACGAAGCGCGTGGGCACGTCGGGCACGCGGGCGAACGCGACGGCCGGTGCGCGCGCCGGCGCATCCGCGCGGGGCATCTCCAGGGCCGGCGTCGGCACCGCGACGAGCCGGGGATCGATGACGAGATCGGCCATGACCTCGAGCGCGTCGCCGGCTCGGATCGATCGGGCCAAGTCGGCGGTCGCCGGCTCGGGCAGGATGTCAAGCTCGGCGCGGAGCAGCTCCGCACACGCCGCGTACTGGCGAAGGGCACCCGACCGCTCGCCCTTGACCATGTGGGCGTACATCGCCGTCCGGTACGCCGACTCCCGCAACGGATCACGGGCCAGGAGCTGCTGGCACAGCTCGATGGCCAGATCGGCCTGGGCCTCCAGCACGTAGAGCTGCGCCAGGCGCTCCAGCAGCCGCTCGAACCGGGTCGCGAACACCTTGCGCTCGGCCTCGATCCACTCGTCGGCGTAGTCCTGGAGAAGCTCGCCGCGATAGAGTCGGCGGGCTCGTTCGAGCCCGTCGATGGCCTCACGGCGCAGGTCCGGGGCCAGCGGGCCCATCCAGCGATCGCAGCGTTCCTGGAACTCCTGGAGGTCGAGCCACGCCGGTCGTTCACCCGACCACTGAAGCTCCGACGTCGAGGCCTTGAGCCAGGCGCCATCCCCGCGCCCCGTGGCCGGCGGCAGGAACTCGTGCTGCAAGCGGTAGAGCGTCCGGCTGAGCTGTGCGCGTGCGTTGGCCTCGGGGTTGTCTGGCCACAGCACGAAGGCCACCGTCTTGCGCGCCAGCGGCCGATCGCGGTGCAACAGCAGATAGGCTAGCAGCCGGATGACGTCGTGGCGGTCCGGCATCGGCAAGGCCGCCCCATCCTGGCTGGCCTGAACGGGTCCGAACAGGCGGATTCGCAACATCGGTCTGGACCTCCGTCCCATGGCCGTTCGCCCATGGGCATTCCTCTACGGCGCATCCGGCGCCGGCGCGGTCGTGGCGGCAACCCGCGAAGCACGCCCATCGGCAAACCGGGAGGAAACCGGGAGAGCCGGCGGCTATGCTGTCATCCCATCGATGTCACAACGACTGGACCGGCGCCCGACCGGCCTCTGCGGCGACGAACCGGAACATGCGCTTGGTCCAATGGGCCGAAATGATATCGCACCGTATGAACCGGGTGAATGCTATTCGACTGTGGGCGAAACGCAAACCGCGGGCATCTGTGCCGAATCGGGAACGGATCCAGGGCCGAAACCAGGTTCCTGAGCGACCCGCCGTGGGGTGCTGACCATCGCTCACGTCTGGCGCGCGCCGTGGAGTTGGCATCGGCTCGAGCGAATCGTCAGGAGAAGTGCTGCGTGTTGACCGTTCGCCTCTTCGGGGATGACCTGTCGGTGTATCAGGATGATCGCGAGCTGGCCCTGGAGCCCGGCAGTCGCTTGATCCTGGCGTTCATGCTCCTGCACCGCGATCGGCAGTTCACGCGCCAGGCGTTGCTCGACGTCGGCGCCGCGGCCCGGGGATTCGGTCTCGCAAGCATCCCCGACGTGAACCTGCAGCTGCGCAAGCTGCGCGCGGCGCTGGAGCCGGAGCCGGCCACCCGGGGCGCCTACATCGCCGTCTCACTCGGAGGTGAGGTCGGCATCAACCCGCACGCTACCTGCTGGATGGACACCGTGGCGTTCGAGCTATGCGCCGAAGCGCTCTTGGCCAAACCCGCGGACGTGCTGTCGCTCGACGACATCGAGGCCGCCGAGGCCACCACGTTGCTCTACGCCGCGGACCTTCTCGGCGCCTATGACACGGACTGGGCGGTCGCAGAACGCGACCGGTTGCGCCAACTCTGCCTCGACGTCCTCACGCATGTCCTCGTCTATGCCTGCCGGCACGACTTGCGGCACATGGGGCTCCAGTTCGCCGCCCGGATCGTCGCGATGGATCCCTGCCGTGAGGACATTCACTTCGAGATCATGCGCATGCTCGTCCAGACCGGCCAGCCGCAACTCGCCATCCAGCAGTACGAGGACTGCCGGGCCGCTCTGGCCGCACGGCTCGGCGTCGAACCGATGGTGGAGATGCAGGCCTTGCACGAGGTGTTGGCCCGCGGCGAGCCACCAGCCCCCAAGACGCTGGAGTCGGTCTTCCTCCGCTCGCGTGGGCGCATCGCCGTACCACGGCCCGCCGTCACGGCGTGAGCGGCGCCGGCCCGGCCGGTCCGATCCGGACCTGAGCGGTCATGTTCCAACGCAAGCGCGCGTCCGGCCGCGAGGGCGCGATGGTGACCCGGTAGGTGATGTCCCCGAGGCGGTTCTCGCCGAACATCCGGATCCGATCCACCTTCCCCGGGAGCATGAGGCCGTCGATGGCATCGAACGTGATGTCGACCGGGTCGCCCGTCGCCACGTCGACGACGTCGAGCTCGGTCAGGTCCTCGGTCTCGATCTTCCAGGCCGTGATGTCGCCAAGCTGGAGCACCGGCGTGCCCGGCGTCACGACCTCGCCGCGCTGCACATGGACGGCCCCGAGCAAGCCGGCGAAGGGCGCCCGCAGCACCTGGTCATCGAGCGTGACCCGGGCCTGCTCCAACCGGGCGCTGGCCTGATCCACTTGCGCCCGCGCGGCCGAGAGATCGGCCTCGTCTGCCCCGCGCCGCGCCTTGGCCAAATCGGCTTCGGCCTGCTTGATCCGGGCGGCGGCCGCCGCGCGTGCGCTCTCGGCCTCGCGCACCTGCGCCCGCGCCGCGGCCACGTCCTCGGGGCGACCGCCGTCCTTGATCTGGGCGAGCTCGATCTCGGCGATGCCGACCTGCTCCTCGGCCTGGGCCACCCGGGCGCGCGCGCCGTCGCACTCCGCCTGGTCGGCGAAGCCGTCTTCCACCCGCCCACACAGCGTGTCGCGCTGGGCCTGGGCGCCCCACAGGGCGTCCTTGGCCAGCGCCACCTGCCGTTCTCCGACCGCCATGTCGTCCGAGGAGCCGGCCGCCACCCGCGCGAGGTTGGCCTGCGCGCTGGCGATCCGCGCGTCCGCGGCGGCGGCTTCGGCCCGCGCGACGTCCACGGCGGCTTCGGCCGATGCGAGCGTCTCGCCATCCGCGCCCCGCTCGAGCTTGCGCAAGGCGGCCTCGGCGGCCACGAGGTCCGCCTCGGCCTGCAGCACCGCGGCGGCCTGTCGCGCGCTGTCGAGCTTGACCAGGATCTGACCCGCCTCGACGGTCTCGCCCTCCTCGGCGTCGATGGCTCGAACGGTGCCGCCTGCACCGAAGCTCAGAGCCGCGCTGCGGATCGGCACGACCCGCGCATCGGCCACGACGGCACGGTCGGCCAGGATGGCGGGCAGCGGCGTGGCGGTTGGGGCAGCCCCGCCATCGCCCCCCAGCCAACCACGGTCGCGCGCGAGCGCCACCGCGCCCGCCCCCAGCACGATGACCAGCCCGATCGCCCAGTACCACTTGCCGTTCATGCCGACTCCTTCTTCAACCAGGCGCACCCCGGGAGGTGCCGCCCGACCATCGGGGAGCGCCGGTCCTACTGGCGGGCGTGGTCGCCCCGACCCCATCGTCATTCATACGCCAGCACCGACCGCACGCTGACGCGCGTGGCGCTGCGCGCCGGCAGCACGCTGGCCAGCGCGGCCACCACGACCACGATGCCCAGCCACGCCACGGCGCCCAAGGGCGAGAACACATGCGCGAGCGCGCTGCCCAGCAGGGCACTGCCGAGCGCGCGGGTGATCACGGCACTGAGCGGGACCGAGACGCCGAGCGCAAGCACCCAGCTGATGAGGCCGATCAGCACCCCCTCGGTCACGAAGATGCGCAAGAGCGCCCGGTCTGAAGCGCCGATGGCGCGCATGACGCCGATCTCGCGCGTGCGCTCGATCACGTTCAGGCTCATGGTGCCGGCCAGGCCGAGCCCCCCGACGACGGCGAGGAGCCCCACCATGACGAGCAGCAAGGCAAGGATGCCCTCGAAGATCGCCGCCACTTCGGCGCGCTCCTGATGGATCTCCGCGATCAGCCCGACCCGCAGGCCCGCCTGCTCGAGCTCGGCCTCGAGCTGCTCGGCGATGCGCGCCAGGGGCTCGGGCTCGTGGCGGTCCGTGACCACCGCCAGCCACTGGGCACGCCCGGCCTCGCGCATCAGGGCGCTGAAGTACGGGTAGTTCGCGTAGACGAGCGGCATGGGGCCGATCCCTTGCGTGACGCCGACCACGGTCCACGTCGAATCCCGCCCACCGATGCGCAAGTCGAGCTGCCCGCCGACGTCGAGGCCCGCCTGGTCGTCGAGCACGCCCGTGCTGACGACGATGGCCTGCTCGTCGCCCGGAACGAGCCAGCGCCCGCGAATCAGCGGCGGTTTGAGCAGGCGGCTCTCCGCCGGCGGCGCGAAGACGATCAACGGCACCGAGAACGAGAGCATGCTGATGCCCCCGGCGGTCGTGGCGCTGGTGTGGCGCGCGGTGGTGTAGCTCCAGCCTTCGGCGTCGACCACGCCCGGAACGGACAAGGCGGCCGCGCGGAGGCGCTCGACCCGGTACGATTGGCTGAACTGCGCGGCGATGTCCCATTGCCAGAGCGCGAGCATGCCGTCGAGGGTGCGCGCCAGCGACGCGTTGACGCTGAACGTGGCCATGAACATCGCCCCCGCCATCGATAACGTCGCCAACGTCAGCGCCAGTCGGGTCTTGCGTCGGAACGTGTTGCGCAACGACAGCAGCGTCGGGCGCGACAGCCCGCGCACGCGCTCGACCCATCGATCGAGGCGATGGCCGCCGAATCGCCCGCTGCCCAGGCCGTAGGTCGCAAGGGCCTCGCGCACGGTGATCCGCGTGCCCGTCACGATCGGCACGCCAGCCGCCATCAGCGGCAACATCAACGCGATGCCGACCTGCAGCCCAAGCACCGCCGGCGGCACCCGGGCGTCGGCGACCGTGAGGTTGAGATAGCCCGCCATGAGGTGTGTGAACGCTCGGGTGCCGAGCATACCGAGCGGCACGGCCACCACGAGCGCGAGCGCGCCATAGGCCAGGACCATGCCGGCGTACATGCCCGCGAGCTGGTGGCGCTGTGCGCCGATCGCCTTCATGACGCCGATCTGCCACGTCTCCTGGGCCAGCAGCGCCGCCACCGTGTTGGTCACCAGGAACCCGCTCAGCCCCAAGGCCAGCGCGCCCATTACCCCCAAGATCAACAGCATGCCCTGGATGGTGCTGTCGAGCGGGTGCTTGCCAGGCTCGGGGATGGTCATGTAGAAGATGGCTCGGCCGTCGCGCTCCACCTTGTCACGAACCTCCTCGACGACGTCGCTGATGTGGTCGCTATCGAAGCGGTTCTCGGCCACCGTCAGGTGCAGCTCGTTGTAGTCGCGCGGCTCGCCCAACCACGCCAGGGTATCGTACGTGATGTAGCCGAAAGCCACGCCGTCCAACGTGTACGGCAAGGCGTAGGCGTCGAACGCCAGGCCGGCCAGCCGCATGGTCTTGCGGCGGCCGCTCGGCGTCTTGATGACCACGTCGTCGCCGACGGCGTGCTTGACCAGACCGATGGCCGAGCGTTCGATCAAGAGGCCGCGCTCCGGGGGCGGCCATGCGCCCGACACGGGCAGGACGCGGTCGAGCTCGATGGCCCCGAAATCGGGAATGGCGACGAGCTGGACGTTGGTCCAGACGCCGGGGGCAGTCTCGAGCCGCACGAAGACCGTGCGACGGCCCTCCGCCTCCGCCACGGCCGGCATCGCCGCGACCGACCGCACAAGGTCGTTGTCGAACGGCGCCATCGTCTGCAGCGTCGCGCTGGCGGGGTTGATCGACGCAAAAGACGCGTCGAGCTCACGCGCCAGGATCCGCCGCGTGCCCGCCACGACCCCGACAGCGAAGACGCCGACCGCAATCGACAGGACGACCAGCACTGTGCGCGACCGGTGCACCCACAGGTCGCGCCAGACTTTGCGCCAGCGCGCCGGCAGTAGGCTCATCGAGGGCCCGCCGCGGGATCGAGGTCAGCATTGGGCCAGCGTCCCGCGCCTCCCGCCACGGCTGCCGGCAGCGGCCGCGCGCTTTGGGGCGGGACGAGCACGTTCGGGGGCGAAGCGCCGGCCGCCTCCGCCGGCGGCGAGCTGGCGCCGGTGTCACCGACGACCCGTCCGTCCGACAGCGTGATCAGCCGGCTGGCCTGCGCCGCGAGGTCGATGTCGTGCGTCACGAACATGATCGTCTTGCCGCGGCGCACGAGATCGGCAAACAACGCGAACACCGCGTCCGCCGTGCGCGAGTCAAGGTTGCCCGTGGGCTCGTCGGCGACGATGAGCGGCGGGTCGTTGGCCAGGGCGCGGGCGATGGCCACCCTCTGCTGTTCGCCGCCGGACAGCTCCGCCGGGAGCTTGCCCGCCTGGTCGCCGAGGGCAACGTCCTCGAGCAAGCGCCAGGCGCGGGCCCGGCGCTCGCGCGGAGGCCACGCGCCGCGGAAGTCCATCGGCAACATCACGTTCTCGATCGCCGTCAGCGTTGGCATGAGCTGAAAGAACTGGAACACGACGCCGACGTTCTCGCCGCGCCACGCCGCGAGCTGGTCTTCGGTCAGGCGATGGATGGGCGTCGCGCCGATCGAGACGGAGCCGCGCGACGGCCGATCGATGCCGGCAACGAGGTTCAAGAGCGTGCTCTTCCCGCTCCCGGACTTGCCGACGATGGCCACGAACTCGCCGCTATCGATGGAGAGGTTCACGTCTGCAAGCGCGTGGAATGTGCCCGCCGCCGTCTCAAAAGCCTTGCCGACGTCTTGGATGCGGATGAACGTCATGCGTATAGCATAGCACCGGCCGCCGGCGAGGCCGTCATCCGGTTATGCTATAATAAACAAATGGGTAAGCTTCGCTTCGACACCCACTCGCGCGACACGGAGAGCCTGGCGCGAACGGGGGTGCTCTACACCCCCCACGGCGCCATTCCCACACCAGCGTTCGCGCCGGTCGGCACGCAGGGCGCGGTCAAGGCTCTGTCCCCGCGCGACCTGCGCGACCTTGGCGTCGAGGTCGTGATGGCCAACGCCTATCACCTCGCCATGCGACCGGGAGCGGACACCGTCGCGGCGCTTGGCGGCCTGCATGCGCTCAGCGGTTGGAACGGCCCGCTCATGACGGACTCCGGCGGGTTCCAGGTCTTCAGCCTCCCGGGCGCGAGCCGCGTCGACGCCGACGGCGTCACGTTCAAGTCGCACATCGACGGCAGCACGCATCGCTTCACCCCGGAGTCCGTGGTCGACCTGCAACAGACCCTCGGCGCCGACCTGGCCATGCCGCTGGATGTCTGCACGGGGTACCCGGCCACCCGCGAGCAGGCCGCGCGCGACCTGCGGCTGACGTTGGCCTGGGCGGAACGGTCCCTGCAAGCCCACGGCCGGCGCGATCAATGGCTCTACGGCATCGTACAAGGCTCGGTGTACGCCGATCTGAGGGCCGAGAGTGCCCGGCGGACGGCCGAGCTCGATTTCCCGGCCTACGCCATCGGCGGTGTCAGCGTTGGCGAGGCCAAATCCGACCTGTTGGCGGCCATCGACGCGGCCGTGCCGCACCTGCCGCCGGCCGCCCCGCGCCACCTGCTCGGCGTCGGGCACCCGGAGGATATCGTCGAGGGCGTGGCGCGGGGGATCGACACCTTCGACTGCGTCATGCCGACCCGCGTGGCCCGGACCGCGGCCGCGTTGACCATGGAAGGACGGATCAACCTGCGCAACGCCCATCACGCGACCGACCGCCGCCCCCTCGACCCCGCCTGCGCATGCTACGCCTGCCAGCAGTTCAGCCGGGGTGCCATCCGGCACCTGCTCATGGCGGGCGAGATGCTCGGGCCGCACCTCCTGACCCTCCACAACCTGCATTTCACGCTCGACCTCGTGCGGCAGATGCGCGCCGCCATCGCGTCTGGCACGTTCGGGGACTTCCGGCGGGAGTTCCTGACCCACTATGCGCGCGGGGCATTCCGGCCGGCGCCCACCGTCGCCGCAGTCGGATAAGGAGTCACTCGCCCGATGAACGAACGGTCAATCCTGGAGCAGCGGGTCGTCACGCTCAACGGGTTGCTGGACATCCCCGAGGGTCCGTTGGGAAGCAAGGCCGGCTCCCTGGGCCGTCAGTTTCGTGAGCGCTGGCAGGCTGAGCGGCGCTTGATCAAGCGCATCCTCGAAGAAGCCCCCGGCGACGGCTCGGACGCCGACATGACCGCCACGCTGGCGTTGTGGCGCGATCGGACGAGCGCGTTCGTCCGCGGCGCCAGCACCGATCATCCGTCGTGGACCGATCGCCACGGCACCGTCTGGGACGCCAACCTTGTCCTGAGCCTGCTCGACGACGTACAGGAACGGATCGAGGCCTGGAAGGTGCCCGAAGTCGTCGGCGACGGAGCGGACGGGGACGCCGACCCCATCGGCGACGCCGCAGCGCGCTGACGCGTCGGGTATCACGACGCCCGCCGCCGTCCAAGCCCACTTGGCAACCGGCTCACGCATGCCTGCCGCCGCATCGCCCACCGCATTCGTCTTCGATCGCGCCCGGGTGCTGACGGGCGGCGACCCGCCGCTCGCGGAAGCGCTGGCCATCCGCGGCGGGCGAGTCGTCGCCGTCGGGTCCAGCGCCGCGTGCGCGGCGGCGGCTGCCGGCGCCGCGATCCACGACCTCGGTGGCCGGACCGTGCTGCCGGGGTTGATCGATGCGCACCTCCACTGGCCGAGCCTCGCCCTGATGCGCCAGAGGCTCAGGCTCGACGCGGCCCAGACGCTGGCCGAGGCCCTGGCGGCGGTGGCAACCGCGGCCGCCGGAGCACGCGGTGGCGCCGGCGGATGGGTGATCGGGCGCGGCTGGGATCACAGCCTCTGGGGCCGTTGGCCCGGCCGGCGGGATCTCGATGCCGTGTGTCCCGATCGGCCCGCCATGCTGACCCGCAAGGACGGACACGCGGCGTGGCTCAACTCGACGGCCTTGCGCGCGGCCGGCATCACCGCCGGCACACCCGACCCCGAGGGCGGCGCGATCGCCCGCAATGCCGATGGTGAACCCACCGGCATCCTGTTGGAGACCGCGATCGACCTGGCCCGGCGGGTAGTGCCGAGCCCGACCCGCGACGAGCGCCGGTCCGCGATCGTCGATGCCTGGCCCGACGCCTGGCGAGTCGGGCTCACGGGCGTGCACGAGATGGGCTTCCCGGGCGTCGACTTCTTCGACGACCTCGTCGACCTCCGGGCCGCCGGGGGGCTCGGCTTGCGGGTAGTGTGGTACGGCCTGCAGGATGCGTTCGACACCATGCTGGCGCGCGGCTGGCGCAGCGGCACCGGCGACGCGTGGCTCCGCGTCGGCGGGCTCAAGCTCTTCCTGGATGGAACGCTCGGGTCTCAGACGGCCGACATGCTCGCCCCGTACGAAGGGCAGCCCGCGAACCGGGGCATCGCCACGATGGCGTTCGAGGACGTGTGCGACTGGGTGGACCGCGCCGCCGCCGCCGGCCTGGCCACGGCCATGCACGCCATCGGTGATGCGGCCAACCGCAAGGCCCTCGACGCGTTCGAGCGCGTCCGTCAAGCTCGGCCGGAAGCCAGCGGTTTGCGCCAGCGGATCGAGCATTGCCAGATCGTCGATCCGGCCGATCACGGGCGCTTCAAGTCCATCGGCGTGGTGGCCTCGATGCAGCCCATCCACGCCACCTCCGACATGCGGGTGGCGGACGCCCTTTGGGGTGAGCGATCGGCTCACGCCTACGCTTGGCGCGCGTTGGCCGCGGCAGGCGCCCGGCTGGCCTTCGGCTCCGACGCCCCGATCGAGACGCTGAGCCCGATCGCCGGCCTGCACGCCGCGGTCACGCGCCAGGACCCGACGGGGCGGCCGGTCGGCGGGTGGCGCGCCGGCGAGGCGGTGTCAGTCGCCGCGGCGCTGCGTGCTTACACGCTCGGCGCGGCCTGGACCGGTGGCACGGACCACCTGGTCGGCAGCCTCGAGGTCGGCAAGTGCGCCGACCTGATCGTGGTCGATCGGGACCCCTTCGACATGCCGGCAGCCGAGCTCGGTGCGCTGCGCGTGCTGGCAACGATGATCGATGGCGCGTGGGTGTGGCAGGCGGACGACGTCGATCTGCCGGGTCCCGCGCGACCGGTGAGCGGGGCGTGACCGCATTGGGCCGCGTTTTGCCGCGGATCCCCCGCTCATGTGTGCCGCACGGCCGGCGCAGGCGCGTCGCCGCGCGTTCGACCGCCGGCCACGCGCCCGCGCTCGGTTGCCCCCCGCCGGCAGGCGTGGTAGGCTGATGTCTATGCCGTTATCGACCGATATCCACGAGGCGCGGATCCGGGTCCGGTACGCCGAGACCGACGCGCAAGGTATCGCGCATCACTCGGCTTACATCCCCTGGCTCGAGGTCGGGCGCGTGGAGTGGCTCCGTGCGGCGGGTGTGCCCTATCCGGCCGTCGAGGCCCAAGGCTACAGCTTGCCGGTCGTCGAGCTACACGTTCGTTATGTCGCGGCCGTTCGCTTCGACGACAGCCTCGTGGTGCGCACAGGCCTGGCGGATGTCCGCAGCCGAAGCGTTCGTTTCGTCTACGAGATCGTGACCGACACTCCGCACCCGCGGCAGGTCGCCAACGGCATGACCCGCCACGTTTGCCTGCGGCGTGGGCAGATCAGCACCCTCCCCGAGAGCCTGCGGGCCGTCGTGGCGGGGCGAGGGCACCCCTCCATCGAGCCGGCCCACCCTCCGACGGGCACTCAGGCAAGCGCCACCACGTCGACGGCCTGAAGCCCACGCGGCGTGCGCTCGACCTCGTATTCCACCGGCTGACCCTCCAGCAACACCCCATCGACCGCGCCGCCGATCACCGCTGACAGGTGGACGAACACCTCGCCCCCCTCGTCCTGGGCGATGAAGCCGTAGCCCTTGTCACGATCGAACCACTTGACCGTGCCGAAGTGCCGGATCCGAAGCTCGGTCTGGCGGGCGCGGTCGTCCCGCGTGCGTCCACCGCGGCCGCCGCCACGCCGCTGTGGACCACGCTCCGCGCCGCGACCCCGGCCCGGCCCCCGATCCCCCGGCCGGTCAC
>CAYQBA010000084.1:0-19960 GCA_964415605.1 uncultured Anaerolineales bacterium
CCGTCGGCGGGGGCGTGGAAGCGGGCGGGGGGGCGGCGCAGGGCGGCGCCCGTCGACGGCGGCCCGGGTGGCTGGTCCACGGCCGGCCGGGCGCTCGGCGCGCGGGGGGGATCGGCCTCGGGCGCCTGGACGACCAGCGAGACCCCAGCCAAGGCCAGGATGCCGAGACTGGCGAGGACGACGTGAATCCAGCGGGTCATGCGCGTTCCCTCCCAGACGCAACGCTCCGGTGGAGCGGCGGTGACGGCGGTGTGGGGGGATCATACCACCGGTGGGAAGGGAGGAACCAGCGGGGCGGCGGGCAGAGGTCGGAGAGTCGGTCGCGTGCCAGGAGTGCGGCGTGACCTGTGCCGTTACTCGGGCGCGGCGAGCGCAGCGCAATCCGCGACGACAGACGGCTGGAGGATGGCGATGTTGGCACCTGAAGGCCACCATCCGAGAAGTGCGCATGCGATCAAGACGACTGACACGCCGATGATCGCGGTGCAGCCAGCAAGGAACCCCCACGAGAACCGCACATGGGCAACCCGGATCGCGAATCGGCCCGCCGCTCGCATGATCAAGAAGGCCACCGATCCGACGAGCATGGTGGGCATCAGCGTCAGATAGTTCCAGGCGTACCCTGCCGACGTCAGGTCGCCGATCGACCGACAGCCCGCTGGCCATTGGGTGACGCTGAGCCAAAGCAGGCCAAGGACCGCCCCGAGCACACCGCCGACGAAGGAAATGCGGTGCGCGCTCAGCGTGTGCCCTCCGGGGAGCACCACGACGAAGCGGTAGAACCACGCGTACACCTGCTGGAGCAGCACGGCATGCACGAGCAGGAGCCCCGTCGATCGCACGAGCGTCAGCAGCACGCCTGGGAAGCCGGGCGTCAGCTCGGATGCGACCATTGCCAGCAGCGCGACACCGACGGCCTTCCATCGGCCACGCGTCAGTTGCTGCTCGCCGACGTGGCGCCAGCGCCAGTCCAGAATGCCCGGCACGAGCGCGCGGTAGAAGACCTCGTAGCGGGCGTCGCGGTCGCCTCCGTCGATTCCGGGGGCTGCCAGTGGCCTGAGCATGCGCATCTCGGGCCGGCACAGGCGTTCAACCACCGACGCGATGCGATTGTCGGGCAGCTCCGTGTAGAACGCCAAAGTGCCGACGCCAAGGGCCTGCATCGATCCGCTCGGCGTGACCAGGTATTGGAATATGCGCGCCACGATCTCGCGATCCGATCGGTTCAGCCGCGCAAGGGACCGGTCGATGTGGTCGCCGACAATCTGTGAAACACTTCCCATTCGCCGGAGGCTCGCGCGGCTCAGGGTATTCGAGCCGCGGCCGACCTCCTCCTCCCACAGTCGCTGCATCACCAGTTGGAGGTACGGAGCCTGGACGCTGATGTCGATCTGGACGTCGTCCACGCCGCCCCCGGGCTGGGAGGTCGCTTCGGGCGCGGCGAGGTCCGCGTCGACGCTCTCCGATTGCAGTCGCTTGACGACGTCCTCCGCCAGACCGGACTCCAGATAGACGGGCTCCGCTCCGGGGCGGAAACGGTTGTAGGCCTCCAGTGGGCCTTCGACGGCGTCGATGGCGGCGGCGGGCTTCAAGTGTTGGAGTTGAATGTAGCTGCGCAACACCGCTGCCATCGACCCGGCAAGGCGCTGGAGCATGGAAAGCGCATCCTCGCGGATGGCGATGAGCACGTGGATCGGGCACTCGGGCTGTGCCAGCAGGTGCATGAGCGCGACCGGGAACGTGCGGGAGTCCATCGTCAAGAGGTCGACACGCTGGGTAGCGGGATGAAACACGAAGTACTCTTCGAACTGATCGAGGAGCAGCACAAGCGGGACGTCCAACACCGGTGCGAACCGGCTCGCATACGTCGCCAGTGCACTGTCATCCGGATCGGCGGCGGGGATACCCGCCACGCGCGCCACTTCAGCCCCGATCGCCCGCTTCAGGTTGCCGACGACGTCGCCCTGCCAGTCCCGGAATACCACAGCGGTGCGGCCAGGTGTCTGGTGCACGCGATAGGTCACCCCGGCTTCCAGCAGCGACGTCTTCCCCACGCCGCTGGGGCCGCTCAAAACAGTCAGGCGGCTGGCGTAGACATGGTCGAGCACCACGCGCGACTCGCGGTCGCGCCCGTAGAACAGCGGGCCATCGCGCTCTTCGAATGCCGCCAATCCCTTGTACGGTGAATCCATGGCGGAACCCCTTCCAGGTTCCGATCCTTCAGGAGCATCAAGTCAGCGGATCGTGTGGAGGGCGCCCGGCTTCCATGCCCGCGACGAACTCGCTCATCGGCATGTCGAAGATCAAGACGTCCCGTTTGAGCCACAGATCCCGCTCGATTGGGGACACGGAACGCTGAATGGACCAGGATTGGAACGCCCGACTCCGATAGCAGTCGCGGTCGTTATAGACCTGATGCCACATCAAGCGATACGTCCAGTCGCGAAGACTGTACCCCAGGAATAGGAAGCGTCGCTGGGCGAGTGCCGCCTTCAGGAACATCGGCAGCGCCACACTGCTCCCCAGCCGTTGTAGCGCAACGGCGTAGTCGTTCTCGGTCACGCAGTAGTCGTCACGGGCCGATTCGCGTATGTCCACGGTGCCGTGGAGTTTGTAGACGACATCGCGTGATTCGACGTCGATGTGCAACGCCTCGATGCCGTTCGCGAACACCGGCTTGAGGTCCGGCTCACCGGCCTGGCGATGATAGAGGACGGCGGGGTGGGCCAGGGAATCCAAGCCGTTTCCGCCGGGTGACAGGGGGGCCCCATCGAAGGGCTGCACCAACAAGTCGAACGGGCGCCCACGGGCCTCGAAGACATCTTCGATAAGCGTGTCGTAGTTGGTGGTGATGACCAACAGCTTGGCCGGAACGGTCGCGATGAGGGCATGGAGGGGGCCTTGAGGGAAGCGCCGGCTGAAGACGCTCCTGAGCGTGTTGCGCAATCCTGCGCGCGCTTTCCTGACCTCGAAGTACTGCGCCGCGCGCGCCAGGTCGGTGTCGGTTTCCCCGTTCGGATAGACCTGTGAGCTGAGGTGGTGGCTGAGCTCCGTCCCCGACGGCGGCCAGATCGGGTTCTCGATCGTCCAGCGGTAGTCTTCGGGTCGCGAGGCGATGGACGCGCCGGCGCCGAGGAACAGGACCACACGGCGGCTATTCAGGGCATCCCAGATCTCAGCATATGGGGGTGCCGCGTCGGCGACAGCCTGTGGGTCGGGTATCACGGGATCCCTCAACACTCGAAGAAGCACAGACCGATGCGGATGTTCACGATGATGGCCTCCGAAGTCGTGCTCTTCTTGTTCGGCAGCGGCTTGATGATCTCACCGGTAAGCTTGGCCGAGACCACGATGGTGGTGGACGTCGACGTGAATTGGCCGAACCAGCGGTCCGCCGTGCCGTTTCGGGTGGCGCGGATCGTGTACGTTCCGACGGCCACGGTCTGCCCGTCGCTGTCAATCGGCGCGCTGACGATCGCGGTGCCCAGGAGCTCGCCTTCGATCGGTTCCGCCGGCAACGGCGTCGGCGTGGGTGTCGAGGTGGGGGTCGCGGTGGCCGTCTGGGCATGCGCCGTGGACACCCACGTCAACCAGTCGGGCCACCATCGCGTGACCACGGCTGCCATCCGCGCCACTGGGTGCGGCGGCGTCGGCGAGTGGCCGACAAAGGTACGGCTGATCACCGTTGTGGCGATCATGCTCGCGCGGCGGGCCGCAACGGCCGCGCGGCCTTCCAGGTCCGGCACTGTGGCATCCACATTGAGCGCCGGCTCGACGGTCTCGATCAGCCCCACCGCCCTCAGGTCGGCTTCCGCCTGGGCCATCCGCGCCCGCATGGCGTCGCCTTCAACGGCGGTGAGCAGGTCGCGCGGCCGCGGTCCGAAGCAGAGCTGCATGTTGCCCCACGCCTGGCAGATCAGCGCGTGCGTGAGCACCGACTGCGGGGTTGGCGTGTCGAGGCCAATGCGGAGGTCGGCATCGCGCGTGATGGTGGCACCAGCCGTCTCGATGTTCCCGGGCGCCAAGTAGACGATCCGCGCGCGATCGCCCCCCATCCCGGACAGCGTGACGAGATACACGTCGGGCTTGAGCAGGGTGTCATCGTCGGCGGCCAAGCGCACCGGCCGACAGGTCCGAAGCACACCGACGACCGACTGGCGACCCGGCGCGAAAAGCGCTTGCGGTGAAAGGGCCGCGGGGGACCGCAGAGGGACGCTCATCAACAGAATACCATGCGTGCCGGGGTCGAGGTCCTCGTGCGGCGGCAAGGCGAACGTCACGGTCCTTCCAAGGTTCACATCAGCCGGGGTAAGCTGGAACCGGGCGAGGAGAGGGGCAAGTCGGTCGAGGTCGGGTGTGAACGCCGAACCTGGCGCCGGCTCGCCTGTCGAACCATGGGCTAGCGTGACGATCTGCCTGCCTTCGCCGGATGCCCCCGTCGGGCTGTTCGCAGCCATGGTCTGACCGATGCCCGGGCAAGCGATGCCCGGGTCGACGAATTCGGGGTCGACGAGCTGCGTTGATCCTGGCATTGGTGTGGTGGGCGTCATGGGCGGGGGCGCTGGCGTGTCGACGGTCGCCTTGCCGGAAGGGCTGGTCGGGCTACCGACCGGTTCAGTCTCCGGTTGCTGGCACCCCTGCAACATCCACGAGAGGCCCAATCCAACCACGATGGCGATCAACACAAGGAACCGGCTGCGTCTTTGTGTCAACATCGAAGCCCCCTGTTATTCATGGAGACGAGTCTCCTGTTGCCCGGCTGGTCGCCGGGGCGCAATCGCGCACCCCCACCGCATGCGCGCATCTGCCGCCGCGCAGCGGCAACGCGCGGGCAACCGCGTCACAGCACAACCCGCGCGCAGATTGTACGCATGCTGCGTAGCGTGCCGCGTCTGCCCGGCGTCTTCGGCGCGTCTATCAGAGGGGCGGCGGCGACCGCGTCTGGCGAGGTGCGGGCGTCGTCCCGGCATTTCGTCACATTTCTGGCACGATCCTGTCGCCCCGCCCATGGCGGCATGACCCGTGCGGCCGTATCCTGCACCCCGGATTCGGGACCTGCCGCCCGTCGGACGGCGACGGGCGGCAGGTCCCGCGCCCATCCGGAGTATCGATGACCCCGCTCGTGCCTCTCGCCCTCGCCTGGCTGGCCGGCCTCTTCGCCGCCATGGCGTGGATGCCCGACACGTGGCCCGCGTGGCCGCCGCTCGTGCTGGCCGTCGCCGTGCCCAGCGCGTGCGCGGCCGTGCCCGCCGCCATCGCGGCCCGGCGACGCGCCTCTGGGTCGTCACCCCCCGCGCACCGGATCGCGCCGGCCCGGCTCACCGCCGGCGGCGCGATGCTCACGTGCGCCCTGCTCGGCGCCGGCCGGCAGGCGCTGGCGCGGCCGAACCTCGGCGCCGGCCACGTTGCGGTGTGCAACGGTCGCGGCGCCGTGGCCCTCGTCGGGCGCATCGCCGACGAGCCCGATCGGCGCGCCCGCGGCATCGACTACCGCGTGGCTGTGGCGAAGATCGTGTCGGGGTGCGGGTCGGCCGGACAAGATAACGCCGAAGAGGATTCCCCGACCGCCCATCTGGCGATGGCGGCAACCAGGGCCGCCGCGCGCCCCGCGCACGGCCTTGTCCTCGTGCGCGGCCCCCGCTACCCGCCGTACGCCTACGGCGACACCGTTTGGGTCGCCGGGGAGATCGACGCGCCGCCCGTGCTGGAGGGCTTCGACTACCGCGCGTACCTCGCCCGGCAGGATGTCTTCAGCCTGGTCGAGCAGCCGCGGGTGGTCGTGCTCGGCGTGGGCGGCGGCAACCCCGTGCGCCGCGCGCTCATCGGCATCCGCGACCGCGGTCGGCGGGCGCTGGCGGCGGCCCTGCCCGAGCCTGAGGCGGCGCTGGCCACCGGGATCCTCCTCGGCGACGACCGCGGCCTCCCCGCGCGCGTCGAGGCCGCGTTCCAAGCGACCAACACCACCCACGTCATCGCGATCTCCGGTTCCAACATCGCCCTGCTCGTCGCCCTCCTCGGGACATCGCTCGGCCGGCTGCTCGGCCGCCGCTGTGCCGCGCCCGTGGTCCTGCTCGTCGTCGCGCTGTACTGCGTGCTCGTCGGCGGCGACGCGGCCGTGGTGCGGGCGGCCATCATGGGCGGGATCTCGGTGGTGGCGCTCGGCGTGGGCCGGCCGGGGCACGCGGCGACGGCGCTGGCGGCGGCCGCCCTGGCCATGACGGCCTGGCGGCCGGCGGTGGTGCACGACGTCGGCTTCCAGCTGTCGTTCGCGGCCACGGCCGGCCTCATCGCCTTCGCCGGCCGATTCGGCGCCGGGCTCGAGGCCTGGCTGGGGCGCCGGATGCCCGCCGGCCGGGCGCGCGCGGCCGTGCGGCTGGCCAACGACGCGGTGCTCGTGACGCTGGCGGCGCAGCTCACGACATGGCCGATCATCGCGCTGAGCATGGGGCAGGTCTCGGTCGTGGGCCTGGCGGCGAACTTCGCGATCCTGCCCGCCCAGCCGGCGGTGATGGGCCTTGGCGGCCTGACCGCGGCGGTGGGGGCCGCGTGGCCCGCCGCGGGTCGTGTGGCCGGCGCGGTGGCCTGGCTCCCGCTCGCCTACACCGTGCACGTGGTCGAGGCGTTCGCGGGGCTGCCGTACGCGTCGGCACCGTTCGAGCCATCGCCGGCGCTGGTCGCGGCGTACTACGCCGGCTTGGGCGTGATCGCGCGGGGAGCGGGGCGACGGTGGATGACCGGCTGCGTCGCCTGGGTGTCTCGATGGCCGCGACCTACGGCGGGCACGGGGTCCGACGCGGCGGGCGTCGACACGGGCGCCGCCGGGGTCGTGGGCAACGACGCCTCGGTCATGAGCGCCGCCATGCCTGCCGGCGCGGCGGCCGGCATCGGCGCAGCCACGCTCGACCCGGCAACCGGGGCGTCATGGGGCGCGGATCCGCCCGTCGCCACCCAGCCATCGCCGCGCCGCCTCACGCCCGCCGTCGCCATCGCTCCGCTCGCCGTCGCATGCGCCCTGGTGTGGTCGGCCGTCCGCGCCCAGGCGGATGGGCTGCTGCACCTCTACCAGCTCGACGTGGGGCAGGGCGATGCCGTCCTGGTGGTGACGCCGAACGGCCGCCGCATGCTGGTCGACGGCGGGCCAGACCCCCGCGCGGTGCTCGACGGGCTGGGGCGGCACCTGCCGCCGTGGGACCGCCGGCTGGACGTGGTGGTGCTGACGCACCCCGACCTCGACCACGTCGGCGGGCTGCCGGCGGTGCTCGAGCGGTACGACGTCGGCTGGATCCTCGACCCCGACCTGCCGGCCGAGTCGCCGGACGCGGCGTTCTGGGCGGCGGTGCGCCAGGCCGAGCCGGCGCGCGTGGTGAGGGCGGCGGCCGGCGGGCGGATCGCGCTCGACCCGGCGGCCGGGGTGGTCGCGGACGTCCTGTGGCCTCCGGAGCCGCGGCTGGGGGGGACGACGGCCGCCGCCAACGACAACTCGGTGGTGCTCCGGCTGGCGTACGGCCGCGCGACCGCGCTGCTCACGGGCGACATCGAGGCGCCGGCGGAAGCGGCGCTGCTCGCGGCGCGGCCCCGCCTGGACGCGCAGGTGCTCAAGGTCGCCCATCACGGGAGCGCCACGTCGACCACGCCGGCGTGGCTGGCGGCGGTGCAGCCGTCCCTGGCGCTCATCGGCGTGGGCGCGGACAACCGTTACGGCCACCCGGACCCGGGGGTGCTGGAGCGGCTGGGCGCGGTCGTGGTCCGCCGGACGGACCGCGACGGCGAGATCGAGGCGCTGAGCGACGGGCGAGACTGGTGGGCGGCGGGAGGGGGATAGGGTGGCCTTCCCAGAGAGGAGCCGCGGGGGTATACTGCTCAGCGAATCACACGGTCAGCGGCTGCATTCAAGTGTTGTTAGCCGGTAAGGACATCTCGATGGACTGGAACAAGCTCAAACGTCTATTCGGCAACAAGGACGAGAGCACTCTCCAGGTGCCGAAGCTCAACTGGATTGAAGCTGCCGACAATCCCTGGGGAGTCCGAGTGCTTGACGTGCGACCGGTCACTCTTACAGTGTCCTCGTGGTCTGTCGACCCTCATTGCGCGTCGAACGCCGTGTCTTTCGGCCAGGACGATGGAAGCAGCTTCATCGGCGAAGCACCCCCTTCTCGTCGCGTTACCGAGGCATCTTTGCGCTTTCCGATCGACCGCATCTTGGCGGATGGGGTGCTCTTTGTCCCCAGTGAGATGGAACACAAGTGGGCGCTCTTCTACCATCGCGGAGACATCATCTGCGTTCGGAGTTGGCAGCGAAAGGTTCAAGTGGTTGCGCGTGTGGAACAGCACCATGACCATCTTGAGGTCACGCAGGTACGGGGCATCTTCATCAACGAGGAAGAAGAGCCGGACTTCTCGATCCGGGTCCTCGACTACCTGCTGAGAAGCCATGCTCTCAACGCAGTCTACCCGGCACCCCTACCGGCCGGAATGGAGTCAGACCCAACAGCAGCCGCCATGTGGTGTATGTCCATGTTCGGAAATCGCGCTTTGGTCGCCACATCACACAGATTCGGTCGGCTTGATCCTGAGCGCCCGCTACGCACACACTCGTTACTCCATATTGCAGCCGCCCGTGGAGACCAGTCTGCGGTCGCCGAGTATTTGACCGCAGGCGTTCCCATCGATCTACTCGCTGGCGACGGCCTCGCGCCGCTTCATTGGGCACTTGCGTCCGATGATACGGCTATCATGACCTTTCTCCTCGATCGAGGTTCGCCGGTCGACGTGCGATCTGATGAGGGCGCGACGCCCCTGATGAATGCTGTACAGAGTGCGCGCATCGAAATGGTGCGCTTATTGCTTGATCGCGGGGCCGATGCAAACGCACGGGATCTCCGGGGGTACACCGCGCTGCATCGGGCCGCCGAAATGGGGCACATCGACATCACGCAGCTACTTCTTGATCGCGGGGCCACGCCGAATCTCGAGACCGATGGGCACACTCCACGCTCACTCGCGGAGCGGCGCAATCGGAGTGACGTCGTTTCGGTTCTCGACAAGCACATCGGAGCCACCAGATAACAACAGCACGCAGTGAACAGCCCTGCGTGCCGCCACTGCTGATCAGCATTCACCAGCGCTCAACCAGCAATAGGGTTGTCGATGGATCAACACATGATGACGCAGAGTCCATCACATACAATGATGTCGATCTCGTCAAATCGGTCTCACTGACTGCACCTCATGATGCCCCACGCCGTCCTCGTTCCTCTGGTCGACCGATCGCGGCTGACGATTGGCCGTGCGGCCGACAATCACGTGATCATCGACGCATCGCATGTTTCGAGCCATCACGCGCGCGTTGTCATGCATGAGGGTCGCCACGTCATCGAGGACGCGGGCAGCAGGAATGGGACGTGGCTAGGGGGGCGCCGCATCCAACGGCACACACTCATGCCTGGCGATGTGGTCAAAGTGGGATCAGCCACCCTGACCTACGACGGTCACAGTCTTCAGATCGAGGGTGCCCCCACCCGCGTTCGCCAGATGGCGAGGGGCTCGCAACGATCATCGTCCGGAACATCGGCCGGTCAGCTGTATATGGGCTGTGTGGCGATCTTCGCCGCATCCCTGTTCTTGGGTCTCATCGGATTTGCCGCGGTATATGCCGCGGTTGCCAGTGAGCTGCCAGACCCGGCCACGCTCGAACAACGCCTCAGCCAGTTCCGCAGCGCATGGATTCTCGATCGCAACGGTCAGGTTCTCTCCGAGGCATTCGATCAGGATTCAGGGCGGCGGACCATCGTCACCTTGGATCACATCGCGCCTGAGCTGGTGCAAGCCACGGTTGCCACCGAGGATGCGTACTTCTACGAACACGGGGGGGTAGATCCAGTGGCATTGGCACGCGCGATGTGGTACGCAGCCTCGAGTGGCCGAGTCGTATCCGGGGCGTCCACCATCCCCCAACAACTGGTCAAGCTGGCATTCCTCTCCCCCGAACGCACGGTCCAGCGCAAGGTCAGAGAGGCGATCCTCGCCCACGAGGTGAGCCGCAAGTATTCCAAGACCCAGGTTCTCACGTATTACTTGAACGAAGTGTATTACGGCAACATGGCTTATGGCATCCAATCCGCTGCACAAACCTACTTCGGGAAGGATGCGGTGGACCTCAATCTGGCCGAATCGGCGTTACTCGCGGGTCTGCCCCAGGCGCCGGCGTACTATGATCCGTACAGCTATCCCGAGCGTGCCAAACGGCGTCGTGAGATCGTCCTTGGCTTGATGGTGAAGTCCGGTTACCTCGATGCCGCCACCGCGACCGCCACCGCTCAATCACCGATGAGCTTCGCATCCCGTGCGTCGAGCCAAGTCGCGCCGCACTTTGTGATATGGGTGCGCGAGCAAGTCGAGCAACGAGTCGGTCCGGAAGCAGTGTATCGAACAGGGTTGAAGATCACGACGAGTCTCGATGCCGAGCTGCAGATGCAGGCGGAAACGATTGTGCGCGACCATGTCGATGCACTCGTGGGGAAGGATGCCACCAATGGCGCGCTCGTAGCGCTGCGCCCCGATACGGGTGAAATCCTTGCTCTCGTCGGGAGCAAGGATTTCCGTGATGATGCCATTGCTGGTCAAGTCAACATGGCGGTTGTCCCACGCCAGCCGGGGAGCGCGATCAAGCCGTTTGTCTACATGTCGGCGTTTGCACAGACGCACGAGACCACGGACGAGCCGTGGACGCCCGGAACGCTCTTGCCGGACTTCGTGACCGAGTTCACAGATGGCGTCCATGCACCGTACACGCCCGCCAACTACGATGGCCGCGAACATGGCTTGGTGACGGTACGTCAGGCGCTTGGCAGCAGCTACAACATCCCGGCGGTGCGGGCGCTCGAGGTCGCGACCGTCCCTGAGTTCTTGGCGTTGGCCCGGCGTGTGGGCCTCACGAGTCTCGATCGTGACGATTATGGCTTGCCGATAGCGCTTGGAGCGGCCGAGGTGCCGTTGGTCGATCTCACGGCAGCGTACGGCGTCCTCGCTCGGAACGGGCGTCGCGTTCTGCCGGTGGCTGTGAGGAAGATCACTGACGATCAGGATCGTGTGCTGTGCGAGATCGGGACCACGACGCCGTGTCACGCCGTGATCGGCCGAGCGGATGAGCAGGTTCTCAGTGCGGCGGATGCCTTCCTCATCACCGATATCCTGAGCGACAACGCAGCGCGAGCGCCAGCCTTTGGCCCGCGATCACCGTTGGTGCTCGACCGACCAGCGGCCGCCAAGACGGGTACGACAAACGACTACCGCGACAACTGGACCATCGGATACACGCCGCAGCTCGTCGCAGGCGTGTGGGTGGGCAATGCCGACAACCGACCGATGCAGGGCATGACGGGGATCTCCGGCGCCGCCCCGATCTGGAACGCGTTCATGACGAGGGCATTGGCGAACACGGCCGTGGAGGACTTCAGCCCACCCGCGGGCGTGCGCCGCTTCACGGTGTGCGCCGACACCGGTTCGGCGCCCAGCCCGGCGTGCCCCGAGCGTCGCATGGCTTGGTTTGCCGACGATCGCCCCCCACTTCCGGCAGAGCGGGACTTGTGGCAGATGGTGCGGATCGACTCCGGCAACGGGTTGCTGGCAGATGCATCGACGCCTCCAGATCGAGTCGAGGAGCGGGCGTTCAAGGTGTATCCCGCTGAGCATCGGGCCTGGGCCGAGGCAAACGGCTTGCCGCAACCCCCCGTCGATGTCAGTCCGCCTGAGCCCCCGACGGTGATCATCGCCTGGCCGTCCGACGGCGATTCGGTCACAGGTCGGGTCGCGATCCTCGGCAGCGCCGGGGGATCCAGGTTCGTTCGATACACGCTTGAGATCGGCACCGGTGACGATCCTGACGACTGGACCACGATATCACCGACGCCCGTCGATTCACCGGTAGCTGACGATGTGCTGGGCATTTGGGATGCGACGAACATGCCGGCGGGACCGTACACGCTTCGGCTCACGGTCGAGGATGACGCCGGAAACCTGACATGGGATGACGTCGTGGTGAATGTCGAGGCCGCGGGCAACGGATCGGCGACTCCGACGGCCACGCCGACGGATACCGCGACGCCCGACGGTGCCCTCCCGACACCGACACCGACGGCTACGGCAACGGTCACGCCGACGCCCGAGCCGCCGGCGTTGCTGCGATGGCTGTTGGAGCCGTAGGCCCGGCTGACGCTGGTGGTTTCAGTCGTCGGCGTGCTTGACGACGTATTCCGCTCTTCGCTCTTCACCACTGGGGAGTCGGTAGTACAACCGGAACGTGATCTCGCCGTGGAAGCAGAGGTTGCTGCGACCTCCGACGGGATCGACGGGATCGGGATCCTTGTCGTCGTCACCCGCCTGGAAGCGCACATCTGTGACGCCACGCGTATCCCAGCGCATCTCGGTACATAGCTGGTCGGCGGGGAGCACGGGTCCGTGGATTCCCCAGAAGTTCACCTGCATGGGCTCGGCGGTCGGCGTGGACGTGTTTGGAGGAGTCGCCGTGTTCCTGGGCGTCGCCGTGGCGGCCGGCGTGGGCGTCGGCACGGGGGTCGGCGTATCGGTCGGTGGTGGCGGCGGCGTGTCGGTAATGTCGGTTGGCGTGGGCGTGTTCTCGGTGGGAACGAAGGATCCGCCTGCAGTGGACGTCGACGATGTCGCCAGGGGCTCAGTGGCAATCGACGTCGGGGAGATGGGTGTGCCACCCGGTGTCTCACCCGGTCGAAGGGCGAACACCGCGCCTGCGAGGAGTCCGCCGGCAAGGAGCAGCCCGGCGACGATCGGAGTCGTTGGGCGATCGGGTTTCTGTCCGCCGCGCTTTTCTGGCTGGACCGGTGGAGGCATGGGCGTCTTCTGTGGCTTCCTCCTCTTGCCAGACCCAGGGGTGACCCCAAAACCCCTCTCGACCGCTTCCGCGAAGCTCCTCGCGTCTGGCCAGCGCTGCTCGGGCCGCTTCGCAATCGCCCGCAACACTGCCTGTTCAACCGCCATGGGCAACGCGGTGTTGTAGCGGCGTGGCGATGGCGGTGTGTCGTGGATGTGCTTGTGCAGCACCGCCAGATGGTTCTCTGCCGTGAACGGGGGGCGGCCGGCAACCATCTCGTACGTGACGATGCCCAGGCTGTAGATGTCGGTCGCGGCAGTGACCGGATTGCCTTCCGATTGCTCGGGGCTCATGTACTCCGGTGTTCCCATGATCGTCCCGACGCGTGTGAGCCCGGGGCTGCCCAGAACGAGCACGAGGCCAAAGTCCAAAAGCGTCGCGTGCCCGTCCTGTCTGACCATGATGTTGCCGGGCTTGATGTCGCGGTGAATCATGTTCTGTTCGTGGGCGTAGTCCAGCGCGTCGGCTACCTGATCGAGGATGCCGAGCACCTCCGCCGGGGGAAGCGACTTCCGGCGCTCAATCATGGCTTTGAGGGATTCGCCCGGCAGATACTCCATGGCGATGAAGTGATACCCCTTGTCTTCATCGACCTCATAGATGGTGACGATGTTCGGATGGCTCAGCTTGGCTTCGGCTCGGGCGCCTCGGCGGAATCGCCGTACGGACTCATCATCTGACGCAAGGTGCGGCTTAAGGATCTTGAGTGCTACCGCCCGCCCCAGCACGGGATCCGTCGCGCGATACACAACGGCCATGCCACCGCTGCCGATCTCGGATTCGACTTGGTAGCGGCCGATTTGTTGGCCGATCAAGCTCTCGTTCATTGGGGCTACCTCAAGTCGTTGGCGGGTGTTCGCGAGATCGGACTGGCACCAGCATCATGCTCATGTTCATCGGTCAGCGCACATGTCGTTGGCGCGTTCTCACCTGATGGCATTGCAGCCCATGGCACTCAGGGTACCCGGCATGCTCAGCGGGCTCATGAACTGGCGATCCGTGTTGCGGATCACGCGTACGGCGACCATCCATGTCTGGGCGATCAGGCACGAACGGGTATAGTCGCGCTCCCAACACCATTCGCCTGGCCCAGGAGTATAGCCCGGACACTCCCGGCCACCGGTCCACGCGCCGGCGTCGCCAGCCACGACAATATCGAAGACCTCGTCGGGCGCCAGGGTGCCGTTCCAGCTCCAGCGGGCGCGGATCTTCTGATTGCCCACGCCGCCATGGCCGCACTCGCAGCGCAGCATCTCGACCACGACGCCTTCTGGTGCGGGGCGCGACGCAGGCGCGGCTGCGGTGGTTGCCTGAGGGGTGTCCGTCGCTGGCACCGGCGTCGGGGCCGGAGGTGACGTGGGCTCAGGCGGATGGGTGGGCGGATCGGCGGTGGGCAATGCGGTCTCGGTCGGCACAGGTGTGTTGACCACGTGGGTGGGGCTGGGGGTAACCGATGGGAGTGCGGTGTGGGTCGACGTTGGCATTGGCGTCGGAGTAGGCGAAGGGGCCAGGGTGCTCGGGGCACGACCGGTGAAGGCCACGTATCCTCCCGCTGCCAGACCGACGGTGGCAACGACGCCGATGGCCGCGATGGGCCAGCGGGGGCCTTGACGGCTTGTCTGTTGTCCCCCAGTGCCTTGCCCGAAGCCAGAGGCGATGGCGCGCACGAAGTCCGTGGCGGTTCGCCAGCGACGCGAGGGATCCTTCTCCAAGGCCTTGAGGATAGCGACTTCGACGGCGGCGGGGAGGCTGGGATTGACCTGACGGGGCGGCGTCACGGGGGCGCTGATGTGCTGGTTCATCACGGCCCAGTGCATCTCGGCCTGGAAAGGCACGCGGCCGGTGAGGATCTCGTACGCGACGACGCCAAGGCTGTAGATGTCGCTCGCAGCCGTGGCGGGGTGACCTTGGGCCTGCTCGGGGCTCATGTACTCGGGAGTCCCGACGTAGGTGCCGACGCGCGTCCGGCCATCGCTGTCGCCCAGGACCTTCACCAATCCGAAGTCGAGCAGCAGGGCGCGCTCGTCGGGCCCGACCATGATGTTGGCGGGCTTGACGTCACGGTGGATCATGGGGTAGGTGTGCGCATAGTCGAGCGCGGCCGCAATCTGGGTGAGGATGCTCACGGTGCGATCGGGGCCAAGTGGGCCGTGCCGCGTCAACAGGGCCTTGAGGGTTTCGCCAGGGGCGTACTCCATGGCCATGTAATGGAGGTGATGGATCGGGTCGGTATCGACGTCGTAGATCGCGGCGATGTTGTGGTGCCGCAGCTTTGCGCCCTTCTTGGCCTCGTTCTCGAACCGGGCCACCGCGTCGGCGTCGCTCGCGAGCTCGGGGCGCAACACCTTGAGGGCCACCTCGTTCTCCAGCCGTGGGTTCTCGGCCTTGTACACCATGGCCATGGCGCCGCCGCCGATCTCGGCCAGGACGCGGTACTTCCCGATGGTTTCTCCGACGAGGTTGGGCATCACGCGCGGTGCTCCGGAACGGGGGCGGTATCAGGTCTGTTGCTACAGAAGAAGGGCACGTCAACGCTACCGGTCGGGAGTGAGCTGCACAAAGCCCCCGCCTGACGAGGACTTGTCATCCGTCCGTTCCGGACAGCCACCCACCCAGTAAAACGAGCGAACGGCGCTCTCACTGCCCGGAATCGACTGCCCGGCAGCATCCAAGGCAGCCACGCGCCAGTGGACGATGGCGCCGGGGGCAAACTTCGCCGTACCAGGACACCAGTCCGTATGAGTCTGTTCTCCCACCCACTTACCGAGAGATGGTGCGCATCCCTCGCCTTCACACGCCTGCAGGTCATACTTGACCGCACCGATCATCGGCTGCCAAACGAACTTCACGGTCCTATCCAGCTTCAGCTTATCCCCGGGCTCGAGCAATGCCACCCTGTGTTGCGCTATTGGCGGCAAAGGCATCGACGTGGTCGAAGCAGGCGGTTGCGCGCCTTCGGACTGCACCGTCGCTGTTGGCACTTCGAAGTCCGCCGGCGGCGTGTCGGTCGGCCCGATGGTCGGCTCCGGGGCGGCGGCCCCCGCGGAGCTTGCACCGTCGGGTGTTGTCGATATCGGTGCGATCGTCCCGCCATTGACGGAGTTGCCCGACTTGATTGCGAAGACCAATCCTATCACCAGCAGCAACGCCAGGGCGCCGCCGGCGATCAACGGCCATGGCACCCCACTCGGTCGAGCGCTCCCGTCCACTGCAGTCGCCAGCTCGCGCGCAAAGGCCGAGGCCGACGGCCAGCGCCGGTCCGGCTGTTTGGCCATCGCGCGCATGACCGCTCGCTCAGCCAACAACGGAACGCCGCGTTGGACTTGACGCATCGGCGGTGGCGTGCGGTTGATGTGAGCGTAGAGCAGCGCCGCGGGGGTTTCCGACCGGAACGGGGTCTGGCCCGTGAGGGCCTCGTAGGCAACGACGCCGAGACTGTAGATGTCGGTGGCTTTGGTGACCTTGTCGCCGCTTGCCTGCTCGGGGCTCATGTAAGCCGGGGCCCCGATCGGCACGCCATCGGTCGTGATGTCGGCCATCTGGGCCGCCTTCACCAGACCGAAGTCCATGAGCGTCGCGTGCCCGCCTGGGCCGATCATGATGTTGTTGGGCTTGATGTCGCGGTGGATCAGCCCCTTGCTGTGCGCGAGGTCGATCGCTTCGCCAATCTCGGCGATCATACGCGCGACCCATTGGGGGCGTTGAGCACCAGCATGCGCGATTTGATCGGCAAGGGTTCGTCCCGCCAGCAGCTCCATGCTGATGTAGGGCAGGCCGTCGGTCTCACCCACCTCGTAGATCTGCACCAGGTGGGGGTGATCCAAGCTGGCCATCGCTCGCGCCTCGCGCCGGAACCGCTCCACCACAGGTGGGTGTGACGCCAGCTCGGGCTTGATCACCTTGATGGCCACATGCCGATCAAGCACCGGATCGTGGGCTCGATAGACCACGGCCATCCCCCCGCGCCCGAGCAGGGCAAGGAGGTGATACCGCCCGAAGGAACGTCCGACGAGGTTGAGCGTCATGGCGGCGGGGGTCCACAACCCACGCCATGACAGTCGGTATGCGCCTGCGACGTCGCTGGCAGGGTTGGCCGCCGATGATCGCCAGGAAGGGTGACCCATGACCGGCGAGGCGTCACGGTGCGGACTCCGTGTAATACCAGACGCCATCGGTCGCCGCGACCAGGAGGCGATCCCTGAACAGGATCATGGCGCGTGGGTCGGCGGGTCCCTGCCCTGGGATTGGTTCAAAGAGCTGCCAAACGGCTTGGCCTCGGTCGTTCTTCCAGATTCCACTCCCCTTGACGGCAGCGTAACGGGTGTCGCGATCTTGAACCAGGCTGTAGACGCGAGTGTTGATGGCTTCTGCGCCTGGTGCCCGGCGCCACTCGAGCTGGACCAGGTCGAGTTGACGCAATCCGTCGTCGGTCCCAACGAGATCCACACCGGGACCCGACACCGACCAGCCCGGCAGCATGGCCCTGACCTTCTGACCGCGAAGCTCAGGGCCGTACTCGCGCCATTGGTCCATGTCGAGGTCGAACCGGAAGACCCCACTGCTTGTCCCGACGTAGTAGATCCCGCGGTCAATCAAGAGCGCACGTGTATCCAGCCGATCGACACCAAGCCGCTGCCACGTGTCGCCATGCAGCCGATACACTCCCCCAGAGCCGTTGGTAGACAACGTCGCGCCAACGAGCACTGTATCCCCTGCGATGGCGATTGGCTGAAGCCACCGGTCGGGGAGGCCCGCCGTCAACCTTGTCCAAGGGCCGTCGAGCCGAGGCGCGGACTTCCAGACCCCGGTCCCCCATCCCGTAACGTACGCCGATGCACAGTCCTCGGTGACCGCAGCGTTCACGACATCCCCTTCAAAGTCGTGGCGGACCTTCGTCCACCGCACTCCATCGGTGCTGTAGTATGCGGAACGCACGGATAGACCGATGGCATAGTCCTGGCATCCAGCCAAGCTCAGCAGCGGCTCAAGTGGCTCAGTCACACCGGAGCCCTTGACCCACTTGGGTGAAGGAGTTGGGCTGGGCGTCGCATCCCGGCGCAAGATGGGCATATACGCACTGCCGGTGGCCTGCATCGTCGGTGACGGAGTAGCCGATGCGGCGACAGCGGATGCCGTGATTGTCGCTGTCAGTGTTGGCGTCTCGGTTGCTGAAGCCGTCGGCGTTACTGTATCTGTCGCCGAAGCCGTCGGCGTTGGCGTCGCCGTGTCGGTTGCCGGCGCGGTCGCGCTCGGAGACGGCGTGGCGGTCTCCGACGCCGGCGGTACTGGGGTTGGCGTCATCGTTGCGGTGGTGGTTGGTGCTTCGGTCGTCGCTGGAGGCTGGTAGCGGTCCGAAGGAACGCTCCGTTCGGTTGTGCTCGCGATCTGTACCGCCACGATGGCAGTGACACACACAACCGCAACAGGTCCAATGAAGCGATGTTGTTTCATGACTTCCAGCTCATCGATCTAAAACAGGTGTAGCTGCAGGCGTGCCCCCCTCACCCGACGACGAAGACTTGTCGCGGGTCCGTTCCGGACAGCCCCCCAGCCAATAGAACGAGCGCACAACGCTCTCACTGTCCGGAATCGGCTGCTCGGCGGCATCCAAGGCAACCACGCGCCAGTTGACGATGGCGCCGGGGGCAAACCTCGCCTTACCAGGACACCAATCCGTATGCGTCTGATCTCCCACCCACTTACCGAGAGATGGTTCGCATCTCTCGCCTTCACACGCCCGCAGGTCATACTTGACCGCACCGATCATCGGCTGCCAAACGAACTTCACGGTCCTATCCAGCTTCAGCTTATCCCCGGGCTCGACCAATGCCACGCGCTTCTGGACAGGCGGAGCGGTGGCCGACGGCGTGGAGGTTGCCCCCGCTTGCGTAGGGCCAGGCGTCGGCGTCGCTGTCGGCAGCCCGAAGTCGGCCGGCGGGGTGTCCGTGGGCCCGATCGTTGGCTCGGCCATGGCCGCTGCTTTGACCGGCGCTGTGGGTTGAGGCTCGGGCGAGGCCGCCGTGCCAGGCGATTCGTGGGGAGCAGGTGGCGTCCCCGACGTCGCTGAGCTTGGCGGCGGCTGATCACCACCGCGGGCCAGCCTCAATATGCCAACCACGAGCAGCAGACCCGCCACGCCGCCCATGATCGGCCACGGGATGTGCAGTCCGGATGGTCGTGGCCTCTCTGTCGCCCCCGGAGGCTGCCCCTCCCCACCGCCCTTATCGCCGCGCTTGCCGACAGGAGGTTCTTTCGGCGAGCTGGCCGCCACCGACGGGCGCAAGGTGATGACCGTGATGTTGTCGGGCCCGCCACGCTTGTTGGCCAGGTCGATGAGCTGGACCGACGCCTTCTGAGGCGGCAGTCCTCGCAGATGCTTGAGGATCTCGGCGTCACTGACCACACGGATGAGCCCGTCGCTGCACAACATCAAGATGTCGCCAGCCAGCAGCTGATCGGAGAAGACATCCACGTCGACATCCGCCTCGGTGCCGACCGCGCGCAGAAGGACGTTGGCGCGCTCGTGGTTGTCCGCTTGCTCCTGAGTCAGCCGGCCCTGCCGCACTTCTTCGGCCACCCACGAATGGTCCTGCGTTACCCTGGAGATTTGATTGCCCCGGACCCGATACAAACGTGAGTCACCAACATGCCCCACGATCAACTCGGTCCCACGAATGACCACGGCCGTGACGGTCGTGCCCATGCCCGCCATGCCGTCCATCGATTGGCCGTCGCGAAAGATGCGCTCGTTTGCCGTGCGGATGGCCTGCCAAAGCGCTTGCCGTGGATCCAGCTCCGGAGAGCTGTAGTAGTACGCGCTGACGGTGTCGGCTGCCGTTCGGCTGGCATATTGACCACCCGCCACCCCGCCCATGCCGTCCGCCACCACGTACAACAGGCCCTTGCGCGCAATCGTCTGAGCATCGAGGTCGGCGGGCGGGAGCTGCAGCGCATCCTGATTCTGCCCGCGGCTGCCTCGATCCGTTCCGTAGCCGACGGTAGGGTTCGCGGTCATGGGCAACACCTCGAGCAATCTGATGGAGGCGGAACGTTGCG
>CAYQBA010000085.1:0-19805 GCA_964415605.1 uncultured Anaerolineales bacterium
CTCGCCGGGCTGGCGTTGCTGGCGGCCGGGTGCGGCGGCGAGGCCGGCGGTCCGGTCGACGGCAACCCGGCCGCCCCGGCCCGGACCGCGGCGGCGACGATCGAGGCGGGGGGCGGCGCGGCGGGCGGCGCAGTCCCGGGCGGGCCCGACGGTGTCGCGGGCGGCGCGGCGGGCGACGCGGACGACGACATGGGCTCGGCGCCCGAGGATCCCACGGGGACCGCCGCGGGTGTTGGACCGGCCGGCGGGGACGCCGCCGTTCCCGGGGCGGCGATCGCGCCGCCGGATCCGGCCGAGCCGACGCTGACGCGCCTGACCGCCCCGGGCTGCTGCACGCAGCCGTCGTGGTCGGCCGACGGACGCCGGGTGCAGTACATCGACCAGCCCGCGCCGGACCAGCCGGTGGGCGTGTGGACGGTCGACGCGGACGCGCCGGGCGCGGCGCCGGTGCTCGTCACCGACGAGATCGGCTACTACAGCGCCGACCTGCGCTACCGGATCGACATCGCCGGCGACACGACGGCGCTCGTCCGGCTGGCGGACGGCGAGCGCTGGACGGTGCCGGCGGACGGGCGCCCGATCACGATCGCCCCGGACGGGGCGCGGATCGCCTGGCAGGTCAGCCCGCCCAACGCGGACTTCGAGCGGCGCACGACGCGGGTCTGGGTGGCGGGCATCGACGGCTCGGGCGCGCGCGAGGTCGGCGCGCTCCCCCGCGGGTCGCTCGTGGCCTGGATCGACGCGGGCACCCTGCTCCTCCGGGGCCGCGACGCTCTCGAAGCGGTCGACGACGTGCTATGGGCGCTGGACGTCGACGATGGGGCTCGGCGCGAGATCGCGCGCGCGCCCAACCTGCGCGGCGAGCTGCCCTCGCCGGGCGGCGGGTGGGTGGCGTATTATGTCGCGCGCCACGAAGACCCGACCGATACCGGGATGTGGATCGCCAGCACGGCGGGCGGCGCGCCGCGGCGGATCGACAAGGACCTCTTCGGCGCCTACCGCTGGCGCGACGACGGCCGGCTGCTGGTGGTGCCGCAGAACGGCGACGGGGTGTCGCACGCCATCGTCGAGGTCGACGTGGCGACGCTCGCGACGCGCCGCCTGACGGATCCGGCGACGACGCCGTTCAAGATCGCCAACGGCGACTGGACGGTGGCGCCGGATGGCCGGCGAATCGCCTTCGTCGAGAGCCGCGACAAGAGCATCTGGGTGCTGGGGCTGCCGTAGGGCGCGGGGTGGGACGCCCGCCGCTCCCCCCCCCACCCCCGGCGCTGCGCGCCACCCCCGCCCCCCAGAGGGGCCAGGGGAACGGCGCGGAGCGTCGGGGGGGGCGGGAAGCTGGCGGCAGTGCGGCCACTGCATCGGGCTCAGCGCGTCCGAACCACACTGCGTTTGCCAAGGCCCGCCAGCGGGTGTTTACCGTGGGCACTCCGTGATGCGGCTGGCGATTTGGCTGTAGATGCCGGCGAGGTCCTCGCCGTCGGGTGCGAAGTAGTAGTCGCCGGGGCTCGAGGCGGCGTCGCGCAGGAGGTCGCGCAGGACGTCGTCTTCTTCGCCGAGGCCGATGGTGAACACGCGGGCGCCTGCCTCCTTGGCGGCTCGGGCGGCGGCGAGCACGGTGTCTTCCTGGCGGCCGCCGGGCGCGAACGGCACCTGGTTGGGCAGGCCGTCGGTGAGGACGACGACCACAGGCCGGTTGCCGGCCATCCGCGGGCCTTGGGCGAGCACGGCCTGCCCTTGCTGGAATGCGAGGTCGAGGCGCGTGCCCTGGTCGATGCGCTGCGTCATCCCCTCGAGCGCCGCCTCGATGGCGCCGCGCTGGGTGGTCAGGGGCGACGCGGTCCAGGCGGTGGCGTTGAAGCCGACGACGCCGACCTGGCCGTGATGGCCGCGGGCGTCGGGGGCCAGGCTGAACTGGTCGACGAACAGGCGGGCGGCCTCGATGGCGGCCTCGTGCTTGGTGCGGCCGCCGCGGGTGGCGCGGTACATGCTGGTGGACATGTCGAGCACGACGACGGCGTCGGCGTACACCGACTCGGGCACGCACTCGAACTTCTCCCAGCTCAACATGGGCAGGTAGATGCGGTAGATGGCCTGCGTGGCGGTCGCGGTGGGCGGTGGGGTGTCGGTCGGCGTGGCGGTCGGGGTCCGGGTGGGCGTGTGGGTGGCGGTGAGGGTCGGCGTGGGCGGCGCCTCGGGGGTGTCGGTCGGCACGGGGGTGGGGGTGTGCGTCGGGCAGAGGTCGACGACCTCGAGGCGCAGCTCGGGCGCCGGCGCGACGTGCTTGCGGTAGGTGTTGTCGGTGACGGTCAGCTCGCCCTGGATGGCGTGGGGGCCGAGGGCGCCGGGGTCGACGCGGTAGGTGACGGTCTGCGCCCGGGTCGCGTCGGGTCCGGTCCACGTCCAGGTCAGGAGCGACGTGCCGTCGGACTCGGTGGCCAGCGTCGGCGTGAGGCTGGCGGAGCCCTGGACGAGGGAGAGGCCGGCGGGCAGGCGCTGGGTGACGGCCATCTCGCGGACCTTGACGCCCTTGCCGTAGTCGCGCATCTCCTCGCGGACCATGCCGGTCAGCTTGGCCTCGTCGTACATGGTGAACCAGCGCGGCGAGCGCGGCATCTCGGGCTCGGGGCCGCGGCAGTACCACGCGCCGGGGCTGATGGGGCACCCGACCATGAAGGTGACGTCTTCCTTGAGGACGATGCGGGCGGCTTCTTCGAGCTCCTGGCGCTGGTCCTGGTAGTGGCTCTTGGTGTAGGCGAAGAACACGACGAACTCGCACGGGGTCCGGCTGCGGTCGCGGTCGCGGCGGAGCTCCTGGACGGCGAGGCTGGCGGCCTTGACGGCGCGGCCGCGGGGGTTGTAGGTGTTGCTGGCGCGGGTGAGGGCGGAGCGCACGCGGTTGATGTCGTCGGTCATGCGGACGAGCACGTTGGCGCCCTGGTTGTTGTACAGGACGACGGCGCCGTTGAGGGTGGCGCCGGGCGGCACGAGGCGGGCGGCCTCGTCGAGGGCGCGGGTGGACTCGCGGGCCTGCCAGGCGTTCTGGGGCGCGTCGATGTGCACGAAGACGATCTTGACGCCGTCGGGGCACACGGGGCACTCGGGCTCGACGCGCACGGCGACGCCGAGGTCGTCGCAGATGGACACGGTGTTGGCGGTGAGGGTGGCGGTGATGGTGCCGCTGCACGCGGCGTCGTTGTTGGCGGGCCCCTGGGCGTGGGCGGACGGCGCGGGCCGCGCGCTGAGCCACCCGGCGGCAAGGCCGAGCACGGCGGCGGCGGCGCCGGCGGCGGCGAGGAGGCGGCGGGCGGCGGGGGTCGGACGGGCGGCCGGTGTCGCTGGCTCGGCGTGGGGTGGGCCGGCGTCCCAGGCGCCGTGGTCGGCGTGGGGCGGGTGTGGATTCCTGGCAAACATGACGTCTCTCCTTTGGCTGGCGGCCGGCGCGTGGGCCACGGTCCCGTGCGCGCACTGGGGATGCGCTCGGGGTGGTCTGTCACGGGCGCCGGGCAGGCGGGCGCAACGGGTGGATTGTAAATCCAAAAGCTGACGCGCGCCAGTGGGTGACGGGGCTGGGATGCGCGGGGGCGGTCAGCTTTGCACAGCAATGGTCGGCGTTGGCGCGCGGAAGTCACGGGTTGGCGCTCGCGGCGGGCAGTTGGCGGGCAATCGGCGGCCGTTCGGCGGCCAGAATCTTCAATAAACCACCGGGCCTGGACGTTTTAAGTGCAGATATCCGATCGATCGCCGCGGCGCACGCACGACCCGGGCGGCGCGCGCGGGGGCGGTCACCCGAACGAAGGAAGGAGCATGACGAGATGGCGACGTTCATTCAAGCAGTAGCGCAGTACGGCCCGCGGCTCAAGCGGCTCCCGCGTGTGCGGCTGGACGAGATGGCGATTCGTCTGGCGGACATCACGGGCGTGCGCAAGGGCGAGGTGACGCGGGTGCTCTACGAGCTCCAGGCGGCGATGCAGCACTATCACCGCCGCGGGGCTTCGGTGGAGCTGATGGGCATCGGGACGTTCATGCCGACGATGCGCTCGGATGGGTCGATCCGGATCGTGTTCCGGCCCGACCGCGCGATCTTGAAGGCCATGGGCAACCCGGTGGTGTACGAAGGCGCGATCGTGAACCGTGAGAACATCGGCCTGTCGCCGGACGAGTACAAGGCGCTGTGGGACGCCGACCATCCGGACGACCCGCTGGAGCTGCCGATCCTGGTGGCGGCGACGGCGGGGGACGGATCGGTGGTCCGCACGGTGAAGCGAAAGCGCCGGTGGTAGGCGGGCCGGCGGCCGGAGCGCCGTGACAACTGAATACGCCAAAGTCGGATGAGATGTTCGAGGGCGGTCCGCGCTGCGCGGGCCGCCCTCGTTGGCGTTTGCCGGCCGCGCGCGGGATGGGGGCGGCGAGGGGCATGGCGGCTGGGTGCGACGGCTGGGTGCGGCGGCTTGGCGGGAGTGCCGATCGGTGTTGCAGGATGGGGGCGGCGGTGTTGCAGGATGCGGGTCGTGTGCTTGCAGGATGGCGTGTGTGGCATTGCAGGGCGGGCGCGGCGGTCTTGCAAGGTGGGCGCAATGGACTTGCAGGACGGTGCTGGTGGCATTGCAGGGCCGCGGTACAGGTGGGCGGCGTGGCGTGGCGTGTCATGGAGTATAATAACGTGTATGGTATGGACGGCACGGGATTCGGATGTCTCCTCTACGCCTTCGGGCGACGGATCGGCGGTGTCGACCATGGACGTCCTGGACACGCCGGTGGTGGATGAGCGATCGGGATTGCCCAAGGCACTGGCGCCGTGGCTCCAGGAGTACGACATCGGGTGCCTTGACTTGGAGCGTGATGAGGCGGTGATCATCGAGCGAACCCTGGAATACGGCGGGCAAGCGGAAGTTCGATGGTTGTTCAGGCACTACGGCGAGGAGCATGTGCGCCGGGTGGTCGCGGATCGTGGGGCGCGGCATCTGTCGCCCCGGGTGTTCACCTTCTGGCGGCTGGTGCTCGATGTTCGGACCTGGCGGCCGCATCCGTGGCCCGATGCGACGGATCGTGTTTGGGGTGGGCGTGGTTGACCCGCGGTCGGTGTTGACGGATGAGGGATGGCTCGCCGCTTCGTTCCCCACGTCCGCGCGCATGGCGGCTCCGCCGCTTCGACCCCCACCCCCGGCGCTGCGCGCCACCCCCGCCCCCAAAGGGGCCAGGGGAACGGCGGGGCCTTCGGGAAGGGGGTGACAGGGGAGAGAAGAAGTTGCTCGTATTGTGGAGGCTCGTTGCGTTAGCATGGGTCTACGTCGAATCCACGCAGGCAACAACGTTCTCCGAACAAGGTCGTCGATGCCGCCAGACAGCTCCGTAAGCGCATGACGACGGCGGAGTCCGCCCTGTGGCGGGCGTTACGTCGGCGACAAGTCGACGGGTTGCGCTTCCGAAAGCAGCACGCGCTGGGGCCGTATATCCTTGACTTCTACTGCCCTGAGAGACGTCTCGTCATCGAAGTGGATGGTGCCGTCCACGAAAGCATCGAAGCCCAGGAGAAGGACCAACGACGAACCGCAAATCTTCGAGCCGAAGGACTCACCGTGCTCCGCATCACCAACTCAGACGTTCTCGATCACCTCGATGACATCCTGATGCGGATCCGCGCCACGTCCCATTCCGAAGGCCCGGCCGTTCCCCTGGCCCCTTTGGGGGCGGGGGTGGCGCGCAGCGCCGGGGGTGGGGGTCGAAGCGGGGGCGATGAACAACCCCAATCGTGACCCCGAGAGCACCTTGCTAGATCGGCAATCGTCGCCGGGAAAGATCGACACGTTCGTTGCCCAGTGAGAAGGGAGCCTTCATGACAACTTCACCCCGCTATCTCTACCGCTACGAAGCCAAGTCGATCCAAAAGTACGTGCTGGCCTCGGACCGCCTGCGCGAGATCAAGGGCGCGAGCGCGATCGTCGAGCAGCTCGGCGAGCACTTCCAGCGTGCACTCACGGCTCAGGGCCGGGGAGGCACGTATCAGTACGCGGCCGCCGGCGGCGGTACGGCGACCTTCGAGGACGAAGACGCCGCCAAGGACTTCTACGCCCACTGGCCGATGATCGTGGCGCAGCACGCGCCGGGGCTGCAGATCGTGCAGGCGATCGTCGACATGAACACGGTGGCCAAAGACATGCTGATGGACGCCTTGGCCGACGCGTTGACGGCAGATCGGGCCCGGCCGCATGTCGACCTCCCGGAGGGGGGGGCAGCAGTGGCCAGGGCGCCGCGGTCTGGTTTGCCGGCAGTGGCGTTTGGCGAAGCGCTTCGGAAGAGCGCACGCGTGGACATCGAGGCAGCCGGTGAAGCCCTGTTCGACGGCCAAGCCGCGGCAAGCCTCATCGCGGGCAGCGGCAGTCAGGGCGATGCCTTGGCCGACAGGCTGACTCAGGGGACGTCGTTGGCGAACGTGGCGTTCATCAACAACGCCAACGAGCTCAACGCGCGCTACGTCGCGGTCATCCACGCGGACGGCAACGATATCGGCGCGACGATTCGCGACGTGGTCGCGAAGTCGCCTGACACGGTGGCCAGCCTCACGCGATTCTCCGAACACCTGGGGGATGCCACAGAACGCGCGGTCGGAGCGGCATTGACGGCCGTGCGCCACGTGATCGACCCGGACGCCCCGACGACCGTCAACGTGATTCCCGGCCGCCCCGTCGTGGTCGGCGGCGACGACATGACGTTCGTCATCCGCTCGGATCTCGCCCTGCCGTTCGTCAAGGCGTATCTCGATGCGTTCGAGAAGCACACTGCGGGTCTCGTCGGCGCGATTGCCGGCGAAGACGCGGGCGCGGCCCGGCCGCACCTGACCGCGAAGGCCGGAATCGCCTTCGTACACCAGAACTTCCCGTTCCACCTCGCGTTCGACCTGGCGCACTCGCTGTGCGACGACGTGAAGCTCGGGCTCCGCATGAAGGGCAAGGGGCTCACACCATCGGGGCTCCACTTCTTCCGTGTGACTGACTCGTTCGCGGACGACTATCGGGAGTTGCGGCAAACTCATCTCACCGTTGGGGGGCGTTCTCTGACCATGGGACCGTATCGACGGCGTGCTGGGCCCTGCGCGCCGGCGATCGATGCGCTGGTGGCGCTTGCCGCGACGATCTCGGGCGACCGCGACGATGGCGTCGATGGCCCAGGCGATGGTGACGTCGCCACCGGCCCCGTGAAGGTGCCGCGCTCCGCCATCAGCGACGTCGTGCAGCATATGGTGGCCGGTGACTTCGACGCAGCTCGGCAACGATTCGAGCGCCTCGGCGCAGTCATGACGGATGGACCGGAAGGCGACCCACGGCGCGAAGCCTGGCTCAGGTTCAAGGAGGCGCTCGAGCGCATGGACGCGGATGACAACGGCTGGGCCGCCAACGCCACCCCCATCCCCGACGCACTAGAGCTACTGCCCGTCACGAAACGGAGCACCAAGCGATGAGCACTGCCGCACGCCTGACGATCGGGTTCCACGGCTACTGGCACATCGGCAGCGGCCGTGGCGACGGGCTGGGCACGGATGCGGCCGTGATCCGCACGCCCGGCAAGCTGCCCTACATGCCGGGGCGAACCATCAAGGGGCTGCTGCGGGATGCGGCGGCGCTGTCTGAAGGACTCGGGTACTTGCCACCCGGGCGGACGGCCATGCTCTTCGGCACGCCGCTGCCTGATCCGCCGGTGCCGAAGGATGGGCAAGGCGGCGCCGGGTCAACGACCAAGGATGGCGCCCCTGCTGACCCGGGTAAGACGAATGAGGGCGACGATCGAAGCTTCGCGGCCGAGCAGACGCTGCACCGCTACCGAACCGAGCCAGGCGTGCTCCGGATCTCCAACGCGCGCCTTGGCGACACGCGGACCGCGCAGGACACGTGGGAAACCTGGGCACGATCTGGGCGAGAAGAGGCGCCCGACCTCGTCCGCGGGCTGTTCCGCACGGTCGCATCCACTGCCCTGAAGGACGGCGTGGCCCGCGATAGCACGCTCCGGGTCGTCGAGGTTGCCGTGCCCATCACGCTGCACGCGTTTGTCGAAGGCCCGGATGACGGGTGGATCGACGAGCTGAACACCGTCGTTCTACCCTTGGTCCGGCGTGCCGGCAAGAACCGCACTCGGGGGCTGGGCATGTCGACGTGGTGTGCCGCACCGGAAGGGGGGCGGTCATGAGCATGCGACGGCTGTGCTTCGAGGTCGTGCTCGATGAAGACGCGGTCATCTCGCAGCAAAGCGGGACGGCAGGGGGCCATGCGAGCCTGCCATGGCTACCGGGCGCGGTGTTCGCGGGGGCGATGGCTCGAGACGTGTACAAGCCTGGCGAAGCAGACACGTGGACGATCTTCCACAGCGGGAAGGTGCGCATCTTCCCGGCGTACCCGCTGGCCGAGGATGGTACGCCGGCTTGGCCGACACCGCTGGCATTGCACGTTGACAAGGCGCCGCCCGACGACGAGGTCGTTCCGAATCCCCCGCCTTGCGCCAACGATGAGCCGACGATCAAGCCCGTCCACAACCTGGCAGCGCCCTCCACGTCAACACGACTGCGACAGCCGCAGCGGTTCACCAAGGCGAGCTTCCTCGATGCGCACGGCAACGAAGTTAACGTCGAGAAGTCAGTGATCCCGAAGACGGCCACCCACGGTGGGGTGGCGCGCGATCAGCATCTGTTCGCGTATCAAGTGATTCAGGCCGGCACCCGGTTTGGATTGCGGATCGACATCGACGCCGACGTCACGCAAAACATCGACACGACGATCTCGACGGCGCTCACCGCACGCCCGATCCGGGTCGGCCGTTCGCGCTCGGCGGAGTTCGGGTCCGCCATGTTGATGGTGGCGGAGGATGTGGACTGGTCGGCGCCAGCACCGGGTAAGACGCTGGATGGCTCGATCGTGCTCTACTGCCACACCGACGTCATGCTGCTGGATCCGGTGTCCGGTCAACCCACGCTCACGCCGCGGGCGGAGCACTTTCACTTGCCAGCGGGTTACCGCCTCGACACGACGCGATCGTTCATCGAGTCACGCCGGTACGCCCCTTTCAACGCGCACCGGCGGCTGCCAGACGCGGAGCGTCAGGTGATCGTGCAGGGCAGCACGTTGGTGTTTGTGCGGCCCGGCGGGCCGGAAGTGAGCGGCGGCGCAGTGGACTTGGGCGCGGTGGCCGACGCATTGCGGTCCGGTGTCGGCGCGCACCGCGAGACGGGCCTGGGACAAGTGTGGGTCAACCCGTCTTTCTTGATGGCGTCGCCACCACCATTCAAGCCCGGGTCCGCTGCCAGCAAAGCGACGGCGGCCGTGCCTGCCCCCGTTGGCGACGCGCTCCTGGCGTGGCTGACGGCGAGTCGGCACGAACAGGCCGAGTTGCAGGCAGCGTCAAGCCTGGCCTGGGACTGGGCCGAGTGCCTGGCGAAGCACCTCCCCGCCTCCGGCGGCCTCACGCGATCGCAGTGGGCGGTACTACGAACGGAAGCTGCGAGCGCGATGTCGACAGCAACGGAAAAGCCGCTGGACAAGCTGATGACGCGGCTGTTCGGCGAGGAACGGGACGAACGTGCGGATGGGGGCGATGGCGGAGGCGGGCGCGGCGATCCGCGTGCCGGGCGTGACCGGCAGAAGGGCGGCGACGGGCTCTTGGTGGCGGGTGTGCGCGGGCGGAAGTGGGGCCGGAGCTATAGGGGGAATTCACCACGCGAGGCGCTGCGAGCCAAGCTCGTGGAGAGCCGGTCAAAAGGCGGGCACGGCGATCGCGTCGTGCTGCGGGCGGTGCAGATCCTGGCGCTGCGCATGCCGCGCCTGATGCAGGCGCGCAACCTGGGGGTCGAACGATGACGACGGGGACACGCGATGGGAACGGGGCGGCAAGGGTCACCAAGACGATCGACGTCGCGCGGGTCACGATTGAGCTTTGCAGCCCGCTGACGATCGGGGCGGGCGCGCCGGACGACATCATCGACAGCGTGTGCGTGCTGGACGCCAACGGCTTGCCGACCCTGCCCGGGGCCTCGCTGGCGGGCATGATCCGGGATCGGTGGCGAGCGACCGGGGGCACGGCGGTCACAGGCGTGGCTGAGACTGCCGTGTTCGGGACGCGGATCGGGTCGGACGGTGACGATGGCAAGGCGTCGGGCACGGAAGGCAATGGCAAGGCAGGCGGAAGCGCCCCGCGCATCCGGAGCCGCTTCATGACATCGTGGGGCCACATCCACGACCACGAGAACCGGCCGGTCTGCAGGCTGATGCTGCCGGACGCGGTCGAGGCCGACGCGGTGCTCCGCGGGGCGCGCAGCCCAATCGTGCGGCAGCACGTGCGCCTCAACGCGCGCGGCGCGGCGGACACGGCGAAGCGCGGGCTGTTCGACGAGCAGGTGGTCGCGCTGGGGCACCGGTTTACGTTCGAGGTGGTGGCGGAGGACCTGCCGCCGGCGGTCATGGACCACGTGCTCGGCATCCTGGCCAGCCCGGCCGCGCGCATAGGCGGCAAGTCGCGGCGCGGGATGGGCCGCTTCCGGCTTGTGGGCGGTACGGTCCAGAGGCGGCGCTTCGACCTCGGCGAGCGCGGGGACTTCGACGCGTACGCGAGCTTGCCGGTCGACCTGAGCCAGTCGGTGCCGGCGGGCGTGCTCGCTGAGGAGCGGGTCGATGCGTTGGCAACGGGCGGAGAAGCCGTGGCGACGCTGTCGCTGATGCCGCGTGGCTTTTGGATGATGGGCGGCGGGACCTCGATGCCGGATGCCGCTGGCGTCGATGCCGGGGCCGGCATCGACCTCTTGCCGTATCGCGAGCCGATGGTCCGTTGGGACGGCAATGGGGGTACGTTCGACCTGGCGGAGCGCTGGGTTGTGGTGCCGGCGACGGGAATCAAGGGCGCACTGCGGCACCGGGCGACGTTTCACGCGAACGTGAAGGCGAAGGTGTTCGCGGATCAAATGGGATCTGCGCAGAAGACGGTTCGGGAGGCTGTCGAGCAAGATCTCCGATGCCTGTTCGGGCATGTGGCCCAAGAGAAGGTCGCTGACGAAAAAGACCAAGTGTCCGCCGGACGGGTGATCATCGACGACGTCGTGCTCCCGGCAAGCCCACCGGCCGCGGTGGTGAACCATGTCAGCCTGGACCGCTTCACGTCGGGCCCGCTGGACGGGCACTTGTTCGCCGAGGCGCCGCTCTGGAAGCTGGCCGGTGAGGCGGGCGACGGTGGAGGCGACACCGCGGGTGGCGCGGGGCGGGCTGGTGAAGCGGGTCGGATCACGGTCACGGTGCTGGTGCGCGACGCCGGGAACGTGCCGGATCTGGCGCGGGCGGGGCTGGCCGCGGCGCTGGACGACTTGGCGGCGGGGCGGTTACAAATCGGGGCCGGCAGCGGACGGGGCAACGGATGGTTCGAAGGCACGGTGACATGGTCGCCGCCAGGGTGGGCGGGCAAGGAAACGCCGGCCGAGGGAGGTGAGGCATGAGCTGGGTAGAGAGCATGCTGAACGCTGATGGGGCGCTGGCCCGGGGGGTGACGGCGCCGACGCAGGGGACTTTGCGGGTGGTGAAGGTGAACGGGGTGCCGGACGAGATCGAAGGTGAGGACGAGGCACTCGCCCGCCTGCGAAGCTTCGGCGGCGCCGGTTGGGCGTGTTACGTGTCGCGTGTGGGAACGAACGGGGCGCGGATCGACGTCGCGGACGGCAGCCAGTTGCCCGACGGCAAGGTGCTCTGGGCCGAGCTCGTCAACGGGGCCGAGAGCCTGCACCTGCGTTACGTCGGGCCGCGTTGGCACGCAACGCATTTCGAGCGGGTGCCGGCTGGCACGGAAGGTGCGACGCACTGGATCTTCACCCACGCCATGGCCCGCGAAGGCGGCGGCGAGCTGCGCTACGAGGTGGCGTGGCGAATGGAGGACGACGCGTGGCGGCCCTGGGCGGCGCGTCTGGCAGGCGTGGACCCGGCGGGTAGCGACGCCTACGACGCGGACGGGTCGACGGATGGTGATACGGGTCGGCCAGAAGGAGGTGCATGATGGCATTGGACCGCATTCGGGCGCCGTACAACTTCGTGCCGGTACACCCGCAGGTCGCCTGGTTCGACAAGCCTGAGGATGTGTCCCACGACATTCCCTTTAGCGACGGCATCTGCGGTCGCCTGGCATTCGACATCGTCGCCGAGACGCCGATCTTCACGCGCGGGGGCGACAAGCCGGAGGAGTTCTTCACGCTCCCGGACGGCAAGACGCGCGCGATCCCGGGGACGTCGATCAAGGGCATGCTGCGCGGTGTGCTGGAGATCGCGTCGTTCAGCAAGCTGGGCCCGGTCAACGACCATCGGTTTGGGGTGCGCGACCTCCACAATCGGGATGTCTACACCAAACACTTCGCGGACATCGTCAACGAGAACCCGGTGTCGATGGTGGCGGCAGGTTGGCTGCAGGTGCGACCCGGCGTGTGGTACGACGACACCGCAGCCGGGGAAGACGGCAGCGAGGCGTGGGAGATCGTGCCGTGTCACTACGCCAAGGTCCATTACGACGAGCTGACGGCTCTGGGCACGTCGCATGGGGTGCGCGGCTTCAGGCCCGGCGATAAGCAAAGCTCGGTTCACAAGTACGAAGCCTGGGCCAAGGGCTCGGCGGGGCTGGCCGCCACGGCACGGGTGGAGGTGTTCGCCCGGAATGGGACGGCGGGTCTGTCGGGTCTGCCACGGATCGGGGACTACGGGCGGGTCGAGCGCGGGTCGTTGGCCAAGGCGCCCGCGGCGGGATCGTCGCTGCCGGCCGGGACGACGGCGGGGACGATCGTGTTCACGGGGCAGCCGTCGTATTGGGATGGCAAGCGCGCGGGAAAGGGGAGCCCGAAGCACCACGATTTCTTCTTCTATGGTGCGGCGGGGCCGGCGATTCCGGTGTCGTTCAGCGTACGACAGGCCTTCTCACAGGTGCACAAGGGCAGTGGCGAGCAGCACCGGTTGGACGACAACCCCAATCGGGAGTGGAAGTACTGGCTAGAGCGCATGCGTCGGGGTGTCCGGGTGCCTGTGTTCTTCTTGACAAAGGACGGCGGCGACCTGCGCGCCATGGGCCTGGCCATGATGTTCCGGCTGGCGTATGACCACGGGACGCGGGACGCGGTGCAGGCGGCGCAGGCGGGATGGGACCAGGGCGACGGGCAGCTGAAGTTGGATCTCGCGGAGCAGATCTTTGGTCGGGTGGATAAGTCGATGTCGCTCCGCGGCCGGGCGAGCATCGAGACGGCGGTGGAGGTCGGACAGGCCGAGGTGCGCGACGCCGTGACCGCCGTGCTGGGGAGCCCGCGGGCAAGCTACTACCCGAACTACTTGGAGCAATCGACGGAAAGGCAACGCTACGGCACGCCGCCGAAGCAAGTCATGCAGAGGAGCGGCCGCGAGCGGCCCGACTACCAGACCTACATGAACAAGATGGTCCGAGCCCGGGGCTGGAAGCGCTACGTGCAGCGTGAGGTCGAGATGAAGGCGCCGCCGTTGCCGACTCGGAAGCGGGGGGAGGTTGAAGAGACCAACCCGGATGTCGGAACGACGTTCAAGCCTCTGGCTGCCAGCGCCCGGTTCCGGACGCACCTCGTGGTCCACAACTTGCGCCCCTTCGAGCTCGGCGCGATCCTGTGGTGCCTGGACTTCGGTGGGCGGTCGCAGTGCCGGCACGGGCTAGGAATGGCCAAGTCGCTGGGGTACGGCTCAGTGAGGATCGAAGTCAACTCGACGGGATCGGACTTGCAGTCGGTGGATGGCCGCGGGGTCGACTTGGCCAAGGCCCGAGAGGCGTTCGCGGAGCAGATGGAGCGTCGGATCCCGGGTTGGTCGCACAGCCACCAGATCGCGCAGCTTGTCGCGCTGGCGACGCCCATCCCGGAGAGCGAGAACGACAACTACCGGCACATGCAGATCGAACACCCGCGCTTCGGCAACGAGTTCGCGGAAGCGAAGAAGCTCGGCCTTGCACTGGCGCCGATGCTCGATCCGGCGGAGGTCCAGCGCGGTCGGCCCGCGGCGGGGAGTAGAGGTCCGGGACCGCGTGGCGGTACGGCGCCGGCCGGATCGGCGCCCGCGCCGGCTGGCCAACGGGTACCGGCGATGCCGACGACCCCGCCGCCACCCGCCAAGCCGATGGACCCGATCGAGCGCGAGCTGCGCGAGGCACAGGCGAGCGGGGCGCACGTTGCCCTGCTCCGCCGCTGGATAGCGGAAGGCGGCGATGCCGAAGCAGCGCGGCGCGAAGCGGCTCTGCGGGTGATCGGGCAGCCAAGCCGGCAATGGCGGGAGTCGAAGGCAGACGTGTGGAGCTGGCTGCAGGGTGGGGGATGACGAGGATCTCGCTACCGAGGAAAGCGCCGTTCCCCTGGCCCCTTTGGGGACGGGGGTGGCGAGCGAAGCGAGCCGGGGGTGGGGGTGGGAGCGGTCGCAGCGGCGCCGCTCCATCGCCCAAACTGCCCGCCCTTGAGTCCCTGCCGGGCTGGGGGTGGCGCAAAGTGCCGGGGGTGGGGGCGGTCGCGGAGGCGAGGTGCAGTGAGTGGAGGTCATCCCGAAGCAGTACGTCCCCTCTTCACCTGTCGCAACGCCGCCCTTGAACACCCCCCCACTCCCCCCCACCCTCTCCCTCGCCCGCGTCCGCTTCAAGCTCGTCGCCCGCGAGGCCATGCCGCTGCCGGCGTACAAGGGCGCGGTCCTGCGCGGGGGCTTCGGGTTGGCGCTGAAGGCGCGGGCGTGCCTGCACCCTCCCTCGGATGCGTGCACGCCGTGCCGGATGGGCAACGCGTGCGCGTACGGCTACGCGTTCGAGACCAGCCCGCCGCCGAGCGGGGGGATGTTCCGCAACCTGTCGGACGTGCCGACGCCGCTGGTGTTCGACCCACCGCTGGTGCCGCAGACGGTGTTCGCACCGGGGGAAACCCTGTCGTTCGACGTGGTCCTGGTCGGGCGCGGGATCGGCGAGCTGCCGCGCTATGTGCTGGCGTTTGACGCCCTGGGCGCGATGGGGCTCGGGGCGCGCCGCGCGCCGTTCGACGTCGTGCGAGTGCTCTCGATGAACCCGTGGGGCCGCGAAGCAGCGCTGGTGCGAGACGGGCCCGGCGACGGGCGGCCGGTGGTCGCGGATCGGCGGATGGTGGCCGACGCGGAAGCCATCACGGCGCGGGCGGCGGGGATGCCGCGGGACCGGTTGACGCTGCGGTTTCTGACGCCGACGCGGATCAAGCACGCCCGTGCCTTCGCGGGGGAGCCGGGCGGCGCGCACCCGGACCTCGAGTTCCACATGCTCGTGCGAGCGCTCCTGCGCCGGGTCTCGGCCCTGGCGATCTGTCACTGCGACGCCGAGTGGGCGGTCGACTTTCGAGCCGTGATCGCGGCGGCGGAGGGCGTCCGGATCGCCAGATCAAGCCTCATCTGGGTGGAAGAGCGGCGCTACTCGACGCGCCAGCACCAGGACATGCACCTCGGCGGGCTGGTGGACGCGGTGACGTATGAAGGCGACCTCGCCCCCTTCCTGCCGCTCCTGGCCGCGGGCGAACAGGTGCACGTCGGCAAGGCGGCCGTGTTCGGGAACGGGCGGTTCGTGGTGGAGCGGTGATGCCTGCCACCTGGGATCTGAGACTACAGGCTTCGGGCCCACGCGGCGCTATGGCCAGGACGGCCGCCGTCACTCGTGCCGTGGTGGAGTGCCCCTAACCCGTGCGGCCTTGTACGGTGTCGTTGTTGTGGCCAGAGCGGCACGGGCGACCGCCGCGGGCTTCACTAGCGCAGGGTTGCCGACGGCACGTACGTCGCCGTTGCCTGATCGTACTCGTAGAGGTGGACCGTACCCACTGAGGTCAGGCGGCGCCCGAGCAGAACGGCCAAGCCAGCGGGCCCGACCATGAACAGGTGTACCGCGGTGATGATGCCGTAGCGACGCCTGGCCTCCACGATGGCGTCACGGATGGTGTCAGTCACGGCCACGGCCTGCCCAGGCGACGTGATGTGGATCGGGCTGACGGCACGGACGATCCCGCGGAATGGCGTCAGCGTGTGGCGCTGGGCGGAGAAGGCGGCGTCGACATTCTGTACGATCGAGACGAGCACGGCCAAGTCTCGGCTCTCATGGTCGGCATCTTCGATCCGGATCTGGAAACCGTCGACGGGCTCGGCTGGCTTGGTAGGGGACCAGAGCTGCTGCGCGCCGTCTGGGAACACCTGGCGCCACCGCAGCTCGACACCCGTCGTGCTGGCAAATGCGCGCCCAAAGGCAACGGCGCTCGAGAGCGAGGCGTTGCCCTGGGCCACAATGCCACGACCAGGTATCTGGTGCGCAACGGCCGCCGAGATGGCCTCGAGTGCGGGCACGAGGCGATCCCGCCACACCGCCGGGTCTGCGAAGCGACCACGGTCAAATGCGTGGGTCCATTCCAGCATGAGATCGGCGGGCAAGCGTTCGCCGGTGTGGAACGTGTGCAGTCCAAGGGAGAGGGGAACGTCGGGCTGAAGCGTGCGGTGCAGCACTTCAAGACGCTGCGTGAGCACGCGCCGGGCGATGCGCGCGGCCTCGTCGGCATCGATGGGGTCGCCGGCGACGCTCAGGATGTTCCACGATCGCAGGTCCACCGGGACACAGCTGCCGTCGAACAGCCGCTGGGCGGCGTCATAGTCCAACCCGCCGGCAGCGATGGGCACCACGAAGAAGCGGTCGGGATGGTCGCGCTGGCATCGGAATGCCTCGAGGGCTTCGATGTTCCGAATGAAGTCGGAGCCCGCCACTTCGGGGGTCAGCCACATGATCGCGCATGCCGAATCGTCAGCGACGAGTTGGGACCGAATGGCGGTCTCGGAGGGCTCGGCCAGGAGGTTGTTGACGTCCTGCCAAGTGGGGATGCCGTGCTCGTGAAGGGCTTCGACGAGGTGCTTGACTTCGTCGCTCCGCCTGCGGCTGTAGACGATGAACGCCTTTCCAGATGGGCTGGGCATGACTTGTGCGCCTTTCTCGGTGTAGCGGTAGAGTCGGCGGCATGCTGATGGCGGCAGCATATCACGGGAAGAGGCGGCGGGCGAGCCGCTGGCTCAAAATGGTGGCATGGCTTCGTCTTCGGCTGGGTCGCAAGGGGTCATCTCGCGGATGCGATCGACCCGGAAGACCCGCTCGGCGGCGGCGCGCGTGCAATAGGCGACGAGGTACGGCACCTTTCCCCGCCATTCGACGCGATACGGCTCGACCTGGCGGCGGGTGGTCTCGCCGCGGCCGGCGGTGTAGTACGTGATGTCGAGGTCCGTGCCGGCGGCGAGCGCGGCTTCGATGGCTGCGAGGTGGGAGCGGGTGGTGCGCGTCGGATCGTCGGCGGGGTCACGCTCGCCGGCGGTTGCCACGTCGGCGGTCGAGTCATCGCGGTCGGCGGGCACGTCGATGGGCTCCGCGGTCGGCGATCGATGTGCCATGGGCGGGGCCAGCGGGTTTGCGGTCGGCTCCGCCCACGCGGGGTAGGCGAGGTAGCCGGCCAGTGCTTGAGCAACGGCGTCCGTCACGGACTCGGCCATGGCGGTGGCCAGCGCTTGTTCGGCGGGTGTCATGCGCGCGGAGAGGGCGTCGAGCGCACGCTGGGGCACGGCGTGGGGCAGACGAACATGCCGGCCGAGGGCCTGGTACACGCGCGCAGCCACCCAGAGCGCGCTGGCGCCACCGGTACCGAGGTCTCCGGGCTTGCCGGGCGCCGCCAGCGCGGTTTCGATTCGCGGCGGCACGCCGGTGATGGCGGCGAGTGCGCGGGCGAGCGCGGGCAATCGACTTGGGCCGACGATGACAGCACGCCGCCCAAGGGTGCGCCCGACGAGGGCGCGATCGCGTCGGCGGGCGGCGAGGCGCGCGATGATGGCGTCGTCGGTGGTCTCGAGCACCGGAAGCGTGTGGATCACGGCGCGCTCTGCGGCGGCATGCCACGCCTCCAAGATGGCGCGCGTCGTCGGGTCGAGTGGTCGGCCGATCGCGGCGCCAAGGTGGTGGGCAAGATCGGTGAAGGAGTGGCCGCGCTGCAGGGCGGCGGTGAAGCTCCGGGCGTCGATGACGCAGTAGTGGTGGCGCCGCGGATCTGTGGCGGTTGGCGCGGGTGAGGGCGCGGCGGCGGCGGGCGGATCGGACGCCGCATTCGCCATGGGCATGGGGAGGAACGGCGGGGATGCGCCGGACATGACCTCGAGCCAAAATCGATGGGCGGGTCGGGGGATGTGACCGCGACTGGATCGCACGTGGAGCGCGGATGTCATGGGATCAGTGCCGGTGATGTCGATCTCCCATGCCGTGCCGTGGCTCGGAACGGCGCTGGTGGTGAGATCCGGCCACTGGGCAGCCCACGAGGCGCGCACGAAGCCCCCGGCGGAATCGGGTTGCACAAGCCCGAGCCATCGGATTGGGCCGGTGACGATGTCGGCCACGGCCTGGCGCAATGCGGCGGGGAGTGAGCTGGGTGGATCGACCAGGGTGAGATCGGCGAGCAAGCTTTGCGCGATGCCCGCGACTTCGGGTCCGTCGAGGGATGGAATGTTGTCGTGACGAAGGGGGGTGGCGATGAGCTGGCCGGGCGCGACGGGCAGATCGTGGGCGGGCATGCGGTACGCCCGCCATCGATCGGGATCGGGCTTTGCCAGGCCGTGGGCGATGGCCTTGAGTTGGGCACCGGCGTCGACCTGGAGCCAATGGAAGCCGGCGGGGGTGACGCACCACTGGCCGGCAGCAATGCTGATGAGGGGGGTCTGTCGATCGGAGCTCACGGCGGCGCATGCGGCGAGGTATTGAAGGAATCGCTCGCGAGACGCCGGTGGTTCACCGGCGGGGGTGCCGCGGCGCGGGGGGCGGGCGCTGCGCTGGCGCCACATATTTAATAGTGAAGGTGACAGCTTGATCGTCGTCGTTCCACGGCCCACGCGCACTTCGTGGACGTGAATCAGCGCGAGCAGCACGGCGATGTCGTGAATGGCGGCCGCGGTTTCGGTATCGTCGATCGACGCGGTGGGCCGTGATCGGCGGCGCGGAATGTGAGGCAGCAGGTCGTCAGGGATGACGATATCGTGGTCGATCTCGAACACGAGACCGAGGTGGATCAAGGTATCGGGCGGGCCGGGGGCGGCGATGGCCCCTGGTTCTGCCGTGGCCGCTCGAAGCCATGCGGTTGGCAACCGGCCTCCCGCTCGTCTGAGGGACTCAAGGGCGTCGCGATCGGCGTGGGGCAGTCGCTCGATTGCACGGCGGTACCGTACGGGATCTGCGAACTCGACGGCGAGGACGGCGACGATGTCGGACTTGAGCAGGCTGGAGCGCAGGGAAACTCGGCGCGTTCGGGCGATGGCGCGCAGGCTGCGACGGGAGCATGTGTTCAGGCAGTCGACGAGGCTGGGCAACCGCTTGCCTCCAGGCTACACCGGCGGTAGAATGGGCGTTGCAGAGTAAACGTGCCATGTGCCCATTGCGGCAGTTTTTCGAGCCAAGTCCGGGCAGCCTCTGTAGATTTTACCGCCCGCAAGTGCAAATGCCACGTTTTCATGGCGAAGTCGAGTCACGTGCATGACCCTATCGGAAACCCAGAACGGGCCGGTGAACGGGCCCATCGGGGCCAAGAATCGGGTCGATAGTGGTGTTTTGATCCAGTTTCTTCCAAGAATGGGGCGAATTTGGAGGGGTGAGTGGGGTTGACCAAACAGCAGTCACAATAACGGCCCCGATTGAGAGGGGATTGAGACCAAGGCAAGGGCTACAAGGACTTCAGGGGGCCGCCCCCGGTCACAATAACGGCCCCGATTGAGAGGGGATTGAGACGGAGACGTCTC
>CAYQBA010000086.1:0-19752 GCA_964415605.1 uncultured Anaerolineales bacterium
CGCGGTGGCGACAGCGGCGGCGGGGGCGGGGACGGCGGTGGAGGCCCCGGCGGCGGGGCGGATCGGGCGCAACGACCCGTGCTGGTGCGGGAGCGGCAAGAAGTACAAGCAGTGCCACATGCGGAGCGACACGGCGGCCGGCAACGGGGGGCGGGGCGGGCGATAGGGCGCGGGCGGGGCGTCGGCCGGTCGGTCATCCTGGCGGGTTGATGACGACGGTCGCGGCGCGGCGCGTGTGGGCATGCCCAGGCGCGCCTTTTGGCCCTGATCTGACCGTCGCCGCCGCTGTTGTACGGGAGCCTGCCATCGACCCCGCCGCGGCCACTCGCCATGGCCCAGTGACCCGCGTCACGGACGCCACGCCACCGGCAAGTATGCCGTGGTGCGCAAGTCGGTCCACGCCAACCCCGCCGCACTGTCTCCGACGAAGACACGGTCACCTCCGATGGCGACGCCTTCGGCCATCCCGGCGGTGTCCAGGACCGCCCATACCGTGACGTCCCGATTCCGGCGGCCTCCGACGATCAGCCCTGCTGGGCCTGCCGTGGCGAAGAACTGGCCGGCATGAGCCTGAATGTCCGTGACACGATCGGCGATCTGTACTTCGGCATCGGCACGCGGTGCGGCCGCGGATGTCGCATCGAATAGCCGTATCCGACTGCCCCATTCAGCGGCATAAAGCATCCCATCGTCGATGTCCAACTGGGTTGTGTTGTCCGCCCCACCGATGCGTCCCATGTGCAGTGGCATTGCTTCATCACGGATGTCCACCACGTGGATGCCGTCGAACCGCGTGGCCGCATACGCGAAGGCTCCGTTGATGACGACATGCTGGACCAATCCCGGGATGGACACAGTGCCCGTGTTCTCAAGGACACCGGACGGACGTCTTCGGAATACCCTGACTCCGGCGGGGCCGCTGGCGGCCAGAAGTGTGTCACCGTCGATTGCCGTCGAGAGCGTCCCCCCGCTCCCTGGAACACGCACCAGGTCGCCCGGGCTTAGCTTGGGCTTGCTGAACAGACCATGGAGCCCCTCCGACACGAGCAGCTCAAGGTCGTCGGCGGCGATGTCCGTTCCAGAACCTGTCAGCTCGACCTTCCACAGCGGGCTGCGCGCAGGATCCGATGCGGACATTGCTTGAAGGGTTGTCGATGACATGCCAATGAGGTTGTCTCGATCGACAATCAGGCGTCTTGTCGGTCCAACCATGGCATGCTCGGCGATGATCCTGGGTTGCCCAGGCTGCGTGACATCGATAACCGTGGCTTCACCCACTTCGTGGGCGATGATCACTGTGTCGTCCATCGCAGCGATGGTCTTGTGTCCACCCCTTAGCATCAGCGCGCCGATTGTCGTGATGGTGCTGCCATTGGCTTCGAGGAGCACGACACGCTGTCGCCCCGCAGCGGCAATCAGACCTTCGCGCACTTCGATCAGTGCGTCCACCGGTGTCATCACATCCAAGGTTGTGTCCAGGCGTGGGGCCCGATCACGAGTCACCGTCACGAGATGCACTCGCCCGCCCGCATCGCCAATCCAACACCTGGCACGCACGCACTGGATCGATGTTACTGCGGCACTCAGAGGTATCACACCGGATGAGATAGCGCCTGGTACAACAGATACATCGAAAACGACCACTCTCGCTACAGCGCCATCTGACGCAGGTATGGTGACTCCAATCAGCAGGAGATCATCGAACAGCTCCAGCGATCGAATCTCTCCACGTTGTTCGATCTGGTCAATCACGCTTGGAGACTCCGGCTGGCCGATGTCGACGACCAGGACCGTCCCATCTCTTACGGCCACGTACGCGCGTCGATCCGCGCAGACGATGTCCACAACTGGCTGTGAACCACGCATGTCGCCGAGGAAGATTGGGAGCTTGGCTCCCATCATCTTGTAGAGCTCCACTCCCCCTTCGGTGCCCACCAACATCAAGTCTCCGTGTAACTTGATTCGTCGAATCAACCCTGATCGCGCTCTCACAGCGCCGACCCGTGCCAGGCCGGGATACTCAAGGACAAGGATGTCCGTCCCAGAGCCGACGTAGGCTCGGGCATCGGCTACCGCAACGTCATGGGCCACGCCTCCGATCTGGTCATCCATGTGATCGCTTGCATGGCTCTCCTGAGTATTGTCGCCATCGATCATTGCCGGTATGTTGAGCCAGAAGCTGGATCGAGGCGATGGCGGTACCAAGGAGATCGGTTGCGCGGCTTTGCTGAATCGACGTGCTGACTGCGGCTGATTCACATTACCATGGACTGCAACCGAGCCATCTGGCAAGTAGTACGATCGATACATGCCCGAATGATGCGCGAGCGACATGTCGTTGTCGTTTGGCTCAAACGGTTCCCAACCTTGATTCTCGGTGAGTACGAGAACTTGGTTGTGCCAAACCAAGCCAGCACCATCGCCGGGGGTCGCAGTCTGAGTGCCGATTTCGATGCGTGCAACAGTGCCCATGAGGGTAGACTGCTCCCATCGCACCAGCGTGTCGTCCAAGGTCCAGGTCCACCGCGATGCACCTCGGTCAAAGGCCAATACGAACTCCACAGGCTTGGTGAGTGGCCCATGGTTACCCAACTCGCGCCAACCGTCTGGGGGCGGGAGGCCGAGCGCTGGATCGAAGCAGTGGCTGCAATTTGAGAACACTACAGGTGCTGGGGCACCTGGCGCATCAATCATGCCGAATTCGAGGTAAGCTCTGGTGGTGAAGTCATCATTCAACGACACCAAGCGTACCGTGTACTTGACGAGGCCTTGGGTTGCTCGAGATGTCGGAGACTGGTACCAACGCCCACGGACGGCAAGCGGACTGTGGTCGCTGGTGAAATCTCGGAGTCGCAACGCTGAGCATGGGCCGTCTGAACACGGATTGGCCGCGTGGGAATACAATGGCTGCTGCACCGCGATACAAGACAGTGACAACAGGCTTGCAATTCCTGCGCGGCGTATGTCTGGGATGAATGACGTCGCGATCAAGGCGTTGGCGACGGCACAGGAGTTGGCGTGGATCCCAGTCCTGCCAACGCCGGTGTTGATGTCGAATCCCAAAACGATGCGGGCAACGTGGGGAGAACACTGGGATCAGGTGTGTAGTCAGCTGTTGGCACTCCACCTGTTGGTGTCAGAGGTACCGTTGCAGTGATATTGCTGGCCATGGAAAGTCCGGGGCGCGATACACCTCCCAACTGCAAGTAAGCCACTGCAGTTGTAGCCACGCAGCCAACGACGGCCATCGAGAGGTGGCGCGGTGTTGAGAGCTTGCGTCTAATCATGTCACTTCTCCTTATCGAGAAAACGACATCGCATGGCGTGCTCCTCTGCCCTACGGATAGATCTGGTTGAGCTTGGCGACGTCAACCCCAAAGCAGGGTGTATCAGTCCATTTCATGACTCTCATGGCAATCGACCTCAGCTGCAGGATGCCGATCCAACGGTGAACACCAGGAGACTGCCAATCCCGGAATAGAATGAATGGTAACGATTCGCAGGAGGTGGGTGAACCAAGAACTCCGCCGTGTTGGATGGGCTAAAGGTAGACCATGCACCTGACGATTGACGTCTTATGCCGCTCGCCTCGTGCGCGAATGGTCCCACTATGGAGTTCTGTGTCAGGCTGTTACCACCGATCTTGACAAGGTTCGCAGTCTGAAGTTTTGCATCAGTGCCAGGGATAATTCGGACCGGAATATCATCGACATACAATCCCCAGCGAGAATTCACATCGTCGAAGTTGATCGTTGCGGAGCTGTCTCCAAAGTACTCTCCATGAAAGCCCATCTTGTCTACGGCACAACGCTCACAGCGAGAGAATATGCCATTGATCGTGCCCGTACCCCCACCAATATTGGCACGTCTGACAAACATCGAGATGGATGCAGTCTGATTACCACCATCGGTGTGTTGGCCGCGAACAACTACGAAATAATCAGTTTGGTCTCCTGCACAAATTTCTGATTGCACGTCAAACGGCCATCCAACTCGGACAGTCAACAAATCAGCCGAACTGGACATTCCACCACTGACGACGGTCTGCTGTCGAGCTGCCTCTGGCGCACTTGGACCTTGCGCGCGGACCAACTCAGGCACTCCAATCGCGATCAAGATCCACAGAGTCAACAGAACTCGGCGATGCTCGGCGTTCATTCGGATCGAAGGTCTGATCTTCATCTTCGGGCACCTCCTGATTCTCGACGGCCACAGTCATGACATGAGACAATGCCTCAGCACTCTGACAGAAGTAGCAGCCTCGTTGCGCAGGGTCGGGAGTCTCGGCTAATGACTTTGGACCTGGCGGGCTCCCTCTGGTGTGACAGATGTCGCGACCTGGGGTGGCCGATCCAGTGACGATGACCCCGCAGACCACTCTCCGACCACCCCCCGTCAGCCACGTACATCTCGTTCCTCGGTTAAGTCGGGGAAAGCGCATCCAAATCCGTCGGTCGGCACCGAATTTTAAGCTTTGCCCTCCGGAACAAGCTCTCGGCACCCTGCGCCGTTAGTCCGATCTCCACACCCACCTCCGAAAACGAAAGCGCCTCGATCCCACGTAACACCAGCACCACCTGGTAGTGCTCCGGCAACCCAGCCAAGGCTTCCCTCACCACATCCCAACTCTCCAGGTCATCGAGGATCGTCTCGTCGCCGCGCATGCTGTCCCCCAACGGCTCAGTGACGAGGGCCGTCTCACCCACCCGATAGTGGTCGGCGATCTCCCGGAGCATGATCCTTCGCAGCCACGCCGTGAATGCTCCAGGCGCATCGAGTCGAGGGAGCGCCTCCCATACGGCCAGGCACACGTTCTGCGCGACATCCTCGATACTCGCTTCGGGAACGCGCCGCCTCACCTCGGCGTTGACAATGGTCATTCCAGATCGCAGCACTCGCTCAAGCGCGTCCCGATCCCCCGCCTGGGCGGCGTACACCAAGTCGCCCCATGTCGCCTCGTCTTGAGAGGATGGCATGACCTGCCCTCCAATCGCGCGGTCTGAACCTGACTCTACTCCAGAGGTTGATCTCACGCCGCGGCCGGTGGATGTCGCATCCGCCCGTCATCGTCCAGACCGAGAACTCCCATCCGCACATTGATACATGATACCGCACGCCGCCCCCCCCCGTCAACACCTCCTTCCCACGCGCCGATCAACGATGCTGCGGCACGATGCTGCGACGGTGGTCACCCCATTCCGCACGCCGGCCAGAGTCACGGAATCGGCCACCCCCGCGGGCCCAATCCCGCCCTAACAGAAGAGAAGAAGAAGACGCGGAGGAGAGCCGTCCTCGGTGCCCGAAGCGGTGGCCGTAGCCCCCATGCCGCCGCCAAGAAATGCCGCGACCAAGAACAGCACATCGTCAATAACCCACGCCCAACCCTGACAGCCCCGCCCCCTACCGCCGCCCACGCTTCCCCCGCCGCTCGAACGGGCGGCCCGACCCCGACCGCCCGCGCCCGCCATCGTCGTCGCCCCCGCCCGTGTCACCGCCGTCGCGCCCTGCGTGGCCGCCGCGCCGCCCGCCCCGGCCGCCGTGCGCCTGGATCGGGAGCAGCGTGAGCCGCAGCCCCACGTCCGCCTCGACCTCGCGGATCCCCCGCCCCCCGCGCCCCAGAATCTCCGGGATCAGGTACGGGTCGACGAACACCTCCGCCCGCTGGTCCGACCGCACCTCCACCGCCACCGGCGTGCGCCACAGGCGCGCCAGCAGCTCCTCCAGCCCGCGCGCCGCGTGCCGCCACACCGCCTTCTCGCGATCCCCCTCGCCCAGCGGCATCACCACCACCTGCTCGCCGAACGTGTACATCTCGTAGGCCAGCTGCTGCGTCTCGTGGTCCCGCACCTCGATCACCGGCCGCGCCAGGCCCTCGTCGCCCATGCCCGTCGGGACCTTCACCGTGTACTCCGTCTCGAACACCTCCCGCACGTCCCCCGCGTCGATGAACACCACCGTGTCGATGACCTGCGGGATGACCCCCAGCTCGATCCGCCCCACCATCCGCTGCAGCGCGTCGATGCCCCGCGTCGCGTGCACCACCCCCACCAGCCCCACGCCTGCCAGCCGCATGTCGGCGAACACCCGGAAGTCCTCGGTGCGCCGCATCTCGTCGAAGATCGTGTAGTCCGGCCGCACCAGGAGCAGCACGTCCGCCGTGTTCGCCATGTCGCCGTCCAGCGCCGTGTACTGCGTGATCTCGTCCGACAGCACCAGGTCGCGCGGCTTCTCCATCGTCTTGATCAGCCAGCCACCCGCCTCGAGGTCGTCCGCGATGGCCTGGACGAACGTCGACTTGCCCGCTCCCGGCGCGCCGCTGACCAGCACCCCCCGGTGCCGCGCCCGCAGCCGCTCGCGCAAGAGGTCCGCGTGCCGGTAGTCGTCCAGCCGCGTGCGCGCCACCGGGCGCACCGCCGTGATCTCCACCGCGTCCGCGAACGGCGGCCGCGCGATGGCGATGCGCAGGTCCGCCAGCTGCACCACCGTCGAGCCCCCGCTGTCGGACTCGATGAACCCCTCGGGATGCCGCTCCGCCAGACCCACCACCTCGCGCGCCAGCCGCTCGACCTCGCGCTCGCCCAGCACCGCCTCGCCGACGTCGTCCAGCCGCATGCTGCCCGGCGTGCCGCGCTTCGCCCGCGGCCGCGTCCGCGCCCGCAGGTGCACCGACATTGTCGTGGCGTCGAAGTAGCGCATCAGCCCCAGCGACGCCACGTCCGCCAGCGGCGGGCGGTCGAACACCAGCGCGGCCGTGCCCCGCGCCGCGCAGATCGCCGCCTGCGCCGCGCTCGACGTGACCAGCTCTGCGCCGAGCTGCTCCGCCAGGTCGCGCGCCAGCGCCTCGAGCATGCCGGACGCCCGCAGCCGGCCCGGGTCGCGCGGCCGCTCGCCGTCGAACACCAGCGCGACCCCGCGCGCGTCGCACGCCTCGCGCAGCCGCCGGATCCCGTCGAGGGCCGTCACGCCGGTCTCGAGGTTCTCGGCCGCCTGGGCCTCGATGTCGGCCAGCACCACCTCCGGCACCACCACCGTGGCGCCGTCGAACCGGCCCGCCCGCACCGCCTCGGTGACGCTCCCGTCCACCACGACCGTGCCGTCGAGGACGAACACCGGGGCGGGCGCACCTCCGGCGCCGGCGCCGGTGGCTGCGACCGGGGTGGCGGCAGCACCGGCTGTGGGCGCGGCGGTGGCGGCGGTGCCGGCGGTGGCGGCCGCGCCACCGGCGGTCTCGGCGGCGGTCGCGACACCGGCGGCATCAGCGGCGGTTGTGGCGGCGGCCGCGGACGGCGATCGGTCGGGCTTGGTCGGCTGGCGTGCCATGGCAGATGCCTCTCGAGGTTGGCGCGGAAGCGCGGGGTGAGTTCGGGATCGACAGTATAGCCCGGCCGGCACGGCGTGGCGCCCGCCGGCCGGTGGTATAATCGCCCTGGAGGCCCTGGGCACATCCGGACGCCCGCGGCGCGCGATCGACGGAGGTGGCGCGCCCACGAGCCTTGCCCTCGTCCCGCCGGCCCAGCTTCCCCAGAGCCCGACACCCGCACCCAGCCATGCCCGAGCCTGCGAGCCCAGCGCCCACCGCCCCCCCTGCCGACGTGTACGACGCCGGCTACTACGCCCACGGCTGCGGCCGGCCGTACCAGCGCGACGCCGTGTGGCTCGGCTTCTTCGGCGGCGTCGCCGACCGCATCGTCGAGGGCATCCGCCCCGGCTCCGTCATGGACGCCGGCTGCGCTCTGGGCTTCCTCGTCGAGACCCTGCGCGACCGCGGCGTCGATGCCTGGGGCGTCGACATCTCGGCGTACGCCATCGACGCGGCGTTCGAGGCCATCCGGCCCTACGTGCGCGTCGCGTCCGTCACCGTCCCCTTCGGCCGGCGCTTCGACCTGGTCACGTGCATCGAGGTCGTCGAGCACATGCCGCCCGCCGAGGCCGCCGCCGCCATCGCCAACCTGTGCGCCCACGCCGACGACGTCCTCTTCTCGTCGTCGCCGTACGACCACCGCGAGCTCACCCACCACAACGTCCAGCCGCCGGCGTACTGGGCCGAGCTGTTCGCCCGGCACGGCTTCTACCGCGACGTCGACTTCGACGCCAGCTTCCTGACGCCGTGGGCCGTCCGCTATCGCAAGAGCCAGCCCGTCGCCGCCGACCCCGTGTTCGGCCGCGTCGTCGCCGGGTACGAGCGGGCGCTCTGGCGGCTCGACCAGGCCGCCGACGGCCGCCGGCAGGTGGCCGTCGAGCAGCGCGGCGAGCTGATGGCCAAGGACCGCGAGCTCGAGGACCTGCGCGGCCGCCTCGAGCGGCTCGACGCCGACCGCCTCGCGCAGGACGTGCGCGTCAACCAGCTCACCCGCGAACGCGACAACCTCGTCGACCAGGTCAACGCCCTGCACGGCCGCTGGCACGCGCTCGAGACGTCGCCGAGCTGGTCGGTCGTCCAGCGCCTGCAGCACCTGCGGGCGCGGCTCATGCCGCCGGGGGGCCCGGCGGAGGCCGCGTTCATCGCGGCCATCGGCTGGAAGCACCTCGCCCAGCAGCGCGGCCTGCGCTTCCTGGCCGGCCACATGGTCCGCGAGGGCCGCGCGCAAGGCGCCTACCGCCTCCGGGCCTGGCGCCGCCGCCGCCACCCCGAGCACGTCGACTGGCTGGCCGTCCCGTCCGCCCCGCCCGTGCCGCCGGTCGAGCCGCGCGACCTCGCCGTCGACATCGTGGTCTGCGTCCACGACGCGCTCGAGGACGTCCAGAGCTGCCTGGCGGCCGTGCGGCGCCACACCGCACCGCCCTATCGGCTCGTCGTCGTCGACGACGGCAGCGCCGCCCCCACGGCCGACTGGCTGCGCGCCGACGCGGCGGCCCATCCCGGCACGGTGCTGCTCCGCGCCGACGCGGCCGGCGGCTACACGCGCGCCGCCAACCGCGGCCTGCGCCACGCGCTGGCGCACCCGTGGGCGGCGGGTCGCGACGCACGCCGGGCGGACGGCGCCCCCGATGCCCGTGGCGACGATCCTCGGGCGGACGAGCCCTCCGCGGCGGCCGGCGCCGCCGACGCCGTCGTCTTCCTCAACAGCGACACGGTCGTCACCCCCGGCTGGCTCGACCGCCTGGCGGCGTGCGCCGCCAGCGACCCGGCCATCGGCCTGGTCGGCCCGCTCTCGAACGCCGCGACGTATCAGTCGGTGCCCGAGGTCAAGGCCGGCGAGGACTGGGCCGCGAACCCGCTACCCGACGGCATCGACGCCGACCGCCTGGCCGAGCTGATCGCCGCCGACAGCGCACGGCTCTACCCCCGCGTGCCGTTCCTCAACGGCTTCTGCCTCTTCGTCAAGCGCGCCGTGGTGGACGCCATCGGCGCCTTCGACGAGGACGCGTTCGGCGCCGGGTACGGCGAGGAGAACGACTACGCCCTGCGCGCCCGCGCGGCCGGCTGGCAGCTGGCCGTGGCCGACGACGCCTTCGTCTACCACGCCGCCAGCCGGAGCTACAGCCACGAGCGCCGGCGGCCGCTGGTCGAACGCGCCGGCCGCGCGCTCGTCGAGAAGCACGGCGAGTCCGCCGTCGCCGCCGGCGTGGCGGCGCTCGAGGACCACCGCGTGCTGGCCGGCATCGGCGCGCGCGTCGCGTACCTGCCGGACCGCTGGCGGATCACCCGCGGCGGGCGCGACCGGTTCAGCGGCAAGCGCGTGCTGTTCGTGCTGCCGGTGGCCGCGGCCGGCGGCGGTGCCAGCATCGCGATGTTCGAGATGCGCGCCATGCGGGCGATGGGCGTCGACGCGGCGCTGTTCAACCTGACCGAGCACCGCGCGCCGTTCGAGGCGGCCTATCCCGACCTCGACCTGCCGGTGGTCTACGGCCAGCCCGAAGACCTCATGGCGCTCGCGCCGGGGTGGGACGCGCTCGTGGCCACGATGTACACGACCGTCGACTGGCTGGCCACCGCTTCACGCGGCGCCCGCGGCGCCGGCACGGTGTACGGCTACTTCATCCAGGACCTCGAAGCCTACTTCTATCCGCCCGGCAGCCCGCGCTTCCACGCCGCCCTGCAGTCGTACGCGACGCTGCCGGGCCTGCGCATGTTCGCCATGACGCCGTGGAACGCCGCGGAGCTCGGGAAGCTGTTCGGCATCGACTGCCCCGCCGTCATGCCGGGCTACGACGCCGCGCTGTTCCGCCCGCGTCCCCGGCCAGGCCCCGAGTGGCCGGCCCGGCCGCTGCGCATCGCCGGCATGGTCCGGCCCGCGACGCCGTTCCGCCAGCCGCGGCTGACGATGGAGGTCTTCGAGGCCATCGCGCGCGCCCACGGCCCGGCGGTCGAGATGGTGGTCTTCGGTGTCCGCCCGGAGCATGCCGGGTGGGACGACCTGCCGCGCGGGTTCCCGTTCAAGCTGGCCGGCACGCTCGGGCCGCGGCAGATGCCGATGCTGCTCAACGAGGTCGACGTCTTCGTCGACTTCTCGACGTGGCAGGGGATGGGCATGACCGCCATGGAGGCCATGGCGTGCGGCGCCGCGGTGGTGGTGACGCGCGAGGGCGGGCCGGAGGTGTTCGCCCGGCACGGCGAGAACTGCCTGCTGGTCGACCCCCACGACCGCGGCGCGTGCGTCGCGGCGCTGGACCTCCTCGTGCGCGACGGCGAGCTCCGCCGCCGCCTGCAGGCTCAGGGCCGGCGGGACATCCCGCGCTGGTACCCCGAGCGGGCGGCCTTCAACATGTTGGAGGCGCTCTTCGGGCCGGAGCTCGACGCCGCGGACCGCGCCCGGGCGGCGGCCGCGGCCGAGGCGGCCGGCGAGGTCGAGGTCGATCCGCCGCTCGTCGTCGCCGATGGGAGCACCACGCGGGTCGGCCGGCGCGGGTCGTAGGACGTGGTGTCGACCATCAGCGGCGGGTCCAGCCCGCGCGCGACGTCGTCCCACGCCACCAGCTTGAAGTTGTTGTAGGGATCCTCGTCGTGCGCGTCCTGCACGACGAGGAGGCCGTGCGCGAAGGTCGGCGCCAGCCCGACGTTCGTGACGGCGATGCCGTCGGTGTGCGTCACCGCGTCGCGGCCGCCGTCGGCCAGCACGTTGAAGCGTCCGATGTAGCGGTGCGGCGGGCGGCGGTCGTAGACCACGAAGTCGTCGCTGCCCTGGCTGGACGCGATGAGGTAGCCGCTGCCGTGCGGGCCGTAGTAGATCGCCAGCCCCTCGACCTCCGGCACGAGGTGGTCGCCTGGGCCGCCGGTGGCGGCGCCGTCGACCAGCGTCCGTCCGTCGCCGTCGCCGGGCTCGGCGCCGTAGCGCCAGATCGACTGCCGTTCGGCGCTGATGAAGAACATCCCGGTCTGGGTGTCGGCCACGCACCCCTCGGTGCGCGTGCCGACGTCGAACGTCCGGGCCAGCCGGCCGTGGATGGCGCCGCCGTCGTCGATCAGCTCCCATTGCTCGACGTCGCCGTCCTTGTCGTTGACGAACGCGTAGTACCGATCCTCCACCAGCGAGCGGTACATGCAAAAGCCGTAGATCTCGTCGAGGTCGCGCGGCGCGATGCCGTCGCCCGAAACCAATGTCAGACGGCGCGTGGCGGGGTCCATTCGGTAGACGTCGATGCGCACGGTCTCGCGGTTGCCGGCGGCCACGATGTCGACCCGAGCACCGCCCAGCGGGAACGCGTAGCGGACGTCGACGTTGTTCGGCTCGCCGCTGGGGATCTCCTGCACGGGCTTCCCCGCCAGGTCCCACGTGACGAGCCCGTGGTCCTTGTCGGTGCCGATGACGAGGCTCAAGGCTGGATCGGTCGGGTGCACCCAGATCGCGGGATCGTCGGCGTCCCCGGGGACCGAGGTCGTCTCGCCGGACGCGGGCACGATCCGGGCGGCGGCGCGGGCGGTGGCCCGCGCGGCGGCGACCTCGGCGTCGGCCGGGTCGATGGCGTCGGGCACGCGGCAGGCGGTCATCGTGGTAGCAAGGCCGAGGACGGCGAGCACAGCGCGGGATCGAGCGGGCGACATCATGGTGTGCATCATCGTTGCATGGGTCCAAGTGTGCGTGACGGTCGTGCCAAAGCGTCGTGCGAATCAGAGGAAGGTCGGGCAAATGCAGGTTGGGCGAAATCAAACCGGCGGCCACCGCTAGGCTGGCCATGGAGATCGTTGACAAACAATTATATCCACCATCGGCCTCGCCAGTGCAACGGCGGACCATCGGCACGCAGACTGGCCTTCGGCCGCCGGGCTGCTCGGGGGGCTTGAGACGCCCGCCGCCTCCCGCGCGCGGGCCGACTTGACGCCCCCGCCCGCAACGTTACCATATCGCCCATGACCACCGAGCACACCCCCACCGATCCCCACCACCTCCCGATCCACAACGTCGGCGTCGTCGGGTGCGGCCTGATGGGCGCCGGCATCGCCGAGGTCTGCGCCCGGCGCGGGCACGCCGTGACCGTCAGCGAGGTCTCGCAGGCGGCCCTGCACGCCGGGCTGGCGCGCCTGCGCGGATCGCTCGACAAGGCCCTGGAGCGCGGCAAGCTCACCGACCTCGACCACGCCGTGACGCTCGACCGCATCCGCGGCACCACCGACCTGGCCGACTTCGCGGACTGCGACATCGTCATCGAGGCCGCCGTCGAGCAACTCGACACCAAGCGCGAGATCTTCCGGCGGCTCGACGAGATCGCCCCGGCCCACGCCATCCTGGCATCCAACACCTCGTCGATCTCGATCACCCGGCTGGCCGCCGCCACCGGGCGGCCGGCGCAGGTCATCGGCGCCCACTTCTTCAACCCCGTGCCGGTCATGCCGTTGATCGAGATCATCCGCGGCCTGCAGACGAGCGACGCGACGTTCGAGGCGGTCAAGGATTTCGGCCAGGCGCTCGGCAAGCAGGTCGTCGTGTGCCTGGCCGACAATCCCGGGTTCATCGTCAACCTCCTGTTCATCCCCTATGGCCTGGACGCCATCCGCGGCCTCGAGCAGGGCGTGGCCACCAAGGAGGACTTCGACGTCGCGATGAAGCTCGGCATGAACCATCCCATGGGCCCGTTCGAGCTGCTCGACTTCGTGGGCCTGGACACCGTGCTGTTCATCGCCGACGCCATGTACGACGAGACCCGCGACCCGCGCTACGCCGCGCCGCCGCTCCTGCGGCGGATGGTCGCCGCCGGGCACACCGGGCGCAAGAGCGGCAAGGGCTTCTACGACTACCGCAAGTAGGCTCGCCTCCCGGGGCCCCGCGCCCCATCCGTCACATTCGGGCGTCGCCGTTCGTCTCGGGGGCATGCCTGCACACACACCGCGTCGGGCGCCTGATCGGCGTGGCGCCCGGCGGCGGCGACCCGCACCGCGGGGCCCGCGTTGATCCGCATCCAGCCGGCCGAGCCGGAGGCCCGCGTCGCCGCGCTCCCGGCGACCGTCGGGGGCGCCGGCACGGCGCTGTCTCGCTCCGAGCTCGAGACCCTGTACGTCGGGCTCGTGCGGGCCTATCACGCGCCGCTGGTCAGCTACGTCCACAGCCTCATCCCGGTGGTCCAGCAGGCCGAGGACGTGGTGCAGGACACCTTCGTCCGCGCTTACGGGGCGCTGCCGACGGTCGGCGAGCTCGACAACCCCAAGGCGTGGCTCTACCGCATCGCCACCAACCTCGCCATCGACCACATCCGCCGCGGGCGGCGTCTGCGGTGGGTCAGCCTGGATCGCCTGGCCCACGCGCTGCGCGGTGCCGATGGCCCCGGCGACGCGGATACCGCGGACCCGGTATACCGCGCGCTGGCCGCGCTGGCACCCGACGAACGGGCGCTCCTCATGCTCTTCGCCTGCGCCGGGTTCAAGGCCCCCGAAGTGGCCGAGGTGCTCGGCATCACCGCCGCCGCCGCCCGCAAGCGGCGCCAGCGGGCCCGCGAGGCGTTCATGCAAGCCTACCGCAAGGCGGCCGGCCCATGACGTGCGCGCAGATCCAGGTGCTGATCGGGGTCTATCCCGAGCTCGACGCGCCGACACGTCGGCTGCTCGACCAGCACGTGCGCGGCTGCCCGGCGTGCGCCGCCGCCTGGCACGACGAAGCGGCGTTCCACCGCCTCATGACGGAGCGGCGCGACCCGTTGCCGCACCCGGGCCTGGAGGCCCGGCTGCTCGCCGTCGCCGGGCGCGGCGCGGCGCGGCCCAGCGTGCGCGACGGCCACGCGGCGCGCCATCATTCGCCTGCCACAGGCATGCTCGGCCGCTTCCGCGGGGCGTTCAGCGCCCGGGGAGGTGTCCTCGGGATCGCCATGGCCACCCTCGGCATCGCCGCGTGGCGGCTCGCGGTGCCCGGACCCGCGCCGAGCCCGGACGGTGCCCGGGCGCCGCGCGACTGGCCCGCGCTGCCCACCAGCGCGATCACCACGGAACCGGGAATCGCACGGGTCTGGATGCCACCACTCGCCCCACGCGAGACGCCTGTCGTGGCCGCCGCCATCGACCCGGCGTCGGCGGACGGCGTCGGCGGGACAGGGGTAAGCCGGCGCATCGACGCCGCCGCACGAGGACGGATGGCAGGCCTGCCGCACGCCCCCGCGCCGCCGGCGGCGCCGCCGACAGCGCCGATGATGATGCCCATCGGCCCCACCACCACCCCTGTCCCGCCGACGCCGCCCGCCGACCAGGCCAACCGAGCGACCCCAGGCGCTTCCAGACCGCCCAAAGCCCCACCGCCGACCGCCCCATCGAGCACCGCGCCGCCGGCCGCCGCGGCCTCATCCACCCCGACGCCCCCGGCGACGGCGATGGCCCGGCGGCTGACGGTGCAGATCGCCGCCGACGACCCGCACCTGGCGCTCGACGGGCAGTCGGCGGCGGTCCTGGTCGAGCTCGCGGATGGCGATGGTTGGCACCCGGTCTACGAAGAGGTGCTCGTCTTCGCCGCCGGCCTCGCCGAAGGGCACGCCGCGCTCGCCGCGCCGCCGCCCTATGCCGTGGAGCTGGTCGCGGCGCCGGCGCCGGCCGCGCTGTGCGCCGGCGAGGCGCGGCGACGGATTCTCACGGCGGCCGACGTCGACGCCGCGCAAGGCGTCGTCCGCTTCCGGCTCTGCCCGGCGGCCCCGGCGCCGACCCCCACGCCGGACGCTATGTCGACGGTCACGGGACCGGCCGGACCAGCGCCGACCGCCGGGGCGGCTGCCGAAGGGGTCGCAGGGACACGCGCGCCAGCCGCCGGCGCGACGACCGGGACGCGCCGCTAGGCAGGCGATGGGATCCGGACGGCGCGGGGCCGGCGTGATCACGTCCGTCGCGCTCGTCGCTGCGGCGATGGCGGTGCCCAGCACCCGCGGCGACGTCGCCGCCCGCGCCGACGACACGCCGAGCGTCTGCCGCGGCGTGGTGCGCGTCGATGCCTCGCCCCGCCCCTGGCGCTCGTGCGACGTCGGACGCCTGACCGTCACGTTCCACCCGATCTGCACCGCCCGCCGGGTCCATTTGGTCTACGTGCTCGACCCGTCGAGCCACGCCGCCTGGTCGCTCGGCCTGGTGGGCTCGGTGAACCAGCTCAACCTCGGCGCCAACCCCAACATCCATGCGGCGGCCGTGCTGGCGCCGGCCGGGCGCGACCCGCTGGTGCGGCCGCTGGAGCACGACATCACCCGCATCCAGCGCGGGCTGGACGACCTCCTGCGCTACTGGCGCCCGACGCCGGGCCCGGGGCCCACGCCCGAGGCCGCCGCCTGGAGCTGCGGCGCGTGCGGCATCCGCACGGCGCTGGACCTCCTGCAAAGGCACCGCGCCGACGCGGCACCCGACACGGTGGCGGAGTACATCGCCTACTTCGGGACCACCGACCCGTCGCTGCCCGACGCGATGGACCCCCGGGCCTACGCGGAGCTCGGCGCGGCCGTGCGGGAAGCCAAGGGCGACGGGGTGACGGTCATCGCGGGCGACCGTGCCCTGGCCTCGGACGACGGCCATTGGATCGGCGGCCTGAGCGGGCTCGGGCCGACGTTCAGCCGGGTGGCCGTGGACAACAACGGCACGCAGCTGCGGGAGATGGACCTGTCGCTGCGGCTGCCGGAGCACACGCGGGTCATCAGCTACGCGGTGCAGCCGCCGGGCTACCGCGTCAGCGAGGGCGGCCGGCGGCTCACGTGGGGCGATCCGCCGTGGAGCATCGACGGCGTGACCTTGAGCCTGGCGGTGGACGTCTTGAGCTCGGCGCCGGCTGCCCTCGACCTGCCGCGCCTCGAGGTGCACCTGCGGTGCTACCGCGGCCGCGCGCGCAGCCTGACGCTGCCGGACCCCGCGGCCATCACCGAGACGCTCGGGCTCGTCGACGGCTGCCGGCCGGCGCCGACCACCGATCCCGCCGACCCGCCGACCCCCGGCCTGCCGCCCGACCCGCCGACGCCGGGTGCGCCGCCGGCCACGCGCGTGCCCGGCGCGGCCACGACGGCGGCGCCGACGCGCACACCATGGCCGACGCCGACGGGTGGGCCGCCCCCGACGCCGGGGCGGCGCCCAGGCGTGGCGTACCTGCCGATCGTGTCCCGCGATCCGTGCGGTGACGGGGGGCGCCCCGCCGATGTCGTGCTGGTGCTCGACACGTCCACCAGCATGCGGGGGGCCAACCTGACGGCGGCCGTGGATGCCGCGCGGGCGGTGGCGGACCGCCTGGGCGCCGCGGGAGCCAGCGCTGGCCCGCGCCCATCCGGGCCGCACCGGCTCGGGCTGGTCGTGTTCGACCAGGTGGCCCGCATCCTCGCGCCGCCGGCATTCGACCTCGGCGCCGTCCGCGATCGCCTGGACGATCTCGCCCGCCGGCCCGACGCTTACCTGGCGGCGGGCACGCGCATCGACCTGGGCCTCCACGCCGCGCGCGATGCGCTGGCCGCCCAGCCGCGTCCCGGCGCAGCGCCGATCGTGGTGATGCTCACCGACGGCGTGCTGCCGGAGCGCCACTACGATGGCGCGCTGGCCGTGGCGCTCGACTTGCGCGAGGTGATGGGCGCGGGCATCTACGCGGTGGGATTGGGCACGCTGTTCGACGCGCGCTTCCTCGAGGCGATCGCGGGGCGCCCCGACCACTTCGCCCCGGCCGTCGATCCGGGTCGCCTGGGCGAGGTCATGCGCGGGTTGGCGGTGGCGGCCGTGTGCGGGGAGTGAGGCGCGAGCCCGACCCCCCTCAGCGAAGGTACTCCCGGAGCTTGTTGCTGCGCGTCGGGTGCCGGAGGCGGCGGATGGCCTTGGTTTCGATCTGCCGGACGCGCTCGCGCGTCACACCGAGCTTCTCGCCGACCTCCTCGAGCGTGCACGGCGTGTCGTCGATCAGGCCGAAGCGCCAGATCAACACCTGCTGCTCGCGGTCGGTCAGGTTGCTGATGGCCTCCTCGAGCGCCTCGCGCAGCATCTCGCGGTTGGCATGCTCGTTGGGCTCGGGGCTCTCCTTGTCGGAGATCAGATCGATGTACTCCGAGTCCGCCTCCTCGCCGACCGGCCGGTCCATCGACACCGGGCTGCGGGCGATCTGGAGGATCTGCTCGACCCGCTGGGGGGGCAGGCCGATCTCGGCCGCGATCTCCTCCGCCGACGGCTTGCGCCCGCCGAGATCCTGCTCGAGGTTGCGCGAGGCCGTCATCACCTTGGAGATCAGCTCGCTCATGTGCACCGGGACGCGGATGGTGCGCGCCTGATCCGCCAGCGCCCGGGTCACCGACTGCCGGATCCACCACGTCGCATAGGTGCTGAACTTGAGGCCGCGGCGCCAGTCGAACTTCTCCGCCGCCTTCATCAGGCCGAGGTTGCCCTCCTGGATCAGGTCGGTGAACGGCACGCCGTGATTCATGTACTTCTTGGCGATGTGCACCACCAGCCGAAGGTTGGCGTTGTGCAGGCGGTGGCTGGCGTTGTCGCCGTCCTCGATCTGCTGCCACAGGACGCGCTGCTCCGCTTCGGTCAGCCGCGCGCGCTGCTCGGGGTCCGCCATCCGCTGGCGGGCCTTGCGGCCCAGCTCGAACAGCCGCGCCAGGTCGAGCTCGTCCTGGCCCGTCAGGAGGGGGATGCTCCCGATCTCGCGCAGGTAGAGGCTGACGGGATCGTCGCTGTCGCTCGTGCTGTCGAGCGGCTGGGTCCGCCGGCCACGATCGCTAGCCAGGGCGTCGAGGGCCACCGGCATGTCGTCGTCGGCGTCTTCGCGCAAGACGACGCCGACCTCCATCAAGCCGGCATAGACGGCGTCGACGAACTCCTCGTTCATGGCGGCCTCCTCCGGGATCATGCCGGCGATGTCGTCCGGCGTGACATAGCCCTGCCGCCCCGAGATGGCCGCCAGCTTGTCGACGGTCTGCTGGATCTCGCTGTTCGTCGTACTTTCCATGCCGTTGTCGCGCGAACGCACCGAAGGAAGCGCCAGAAGTGTAGCTCAGGCATGGGGACTGTCAAACCAAATCGGGCGGCGGATTCGGCCTCGGCGGCCGCGAGCATCCCAGGCGCCGAGGGTGCTCCCGGCGATATGCTATACTGTCGGTCGGCGGCACGCTCGCCGCGCCGGCCGGCGGACGGGTCCGGACGCGCCGCGTCGCCGGTGATCTCATGACGCAACTCCTCTTGATCCGGCACGCGACCAACGACTGGGTGGGCAAGCGGCTGGCGGGGTGGACGCCCGGCGTGCATCTCAACGCGCACGGCCGGGCCGAGGCCGCCACCCTGGCTGCCCGGCTGCGCGACCACCCGATCGACGCCATCCACGCCAGCCCGCTCGAGCGCACGCTCGAGACCGCCGCCTTTCTCGCGCTCCCGCGCGAGCTCACCGTCCGCCCCTTGCCGGGCGTCGGCGAGGTGCGGTTCGGGGCGTGGACCGGACAGGCGATCGACGACCTGCGGAAAGACCCGCTCTGGGCGGGTGTGCAGCACTACCCGAGCGTCACGCGCTTCCCCGACGGCGAGACCCTCGCCGAGGTCCAGACGCGCGCCGTGGCGGCCATCGAGGCGGCGGCCGCAGACCTGCCGGGCCCCGTCGGCAGCCGCGAGGCCGTGGTCGCCGTCATCTCGCACGCCGACGTCATCAAGGTCGTGCTGGCCCATTACGCCGGGGTCCACCTGGATCTCTTCCAGCGGCTCGACGTCGCCCCGGCGTCGGTCAGCATCGTGCAGCTCGGACCCGGCGGACCGCGCATCGTCGGCACCAACCTCGCGGGCCCCGTTCCACCGCCAGCGGTGGTCTTGGCACCGGCTCCCGAGGCGGGGGCCTCCGCCGGCACCGCCCCCACGGCCGCGGCCGAGCCCCACGGATCGAGGTAGGCCATGCCAGACCACTACGACTTCGACCTCGATCCCGTGTCGTTCATCACGGTGGGCACCCAGGGCCCGGCCGGCCAGCGGACGTTCTTCCTGCAGGCGGCGCGCCAGCGGGAGATCGTTTCCATCGTCATCGAGAAAGAGCATGCGATTGCCCTCGCGGTCAACTTGAGCCAGCTCATCGACGACCTGGCTCAGCACGATCCGGGCCATGCCGCCGACCTCGAACCCGTGCCGGGCAGCATGGCCTTGATCGATCCGCCGACGGCGGCGTTTCGGGCCGACAGCATCGGCGTCGGCATCGACACCGAGCGGCACATGATCGTCCTGGTCGTCGGCGAGCTGGTCGACGAGGAGGCGGGGGCGACGGCCCGCCGCGCGCGGCTGGTGGCGACCTATGCCCAGATCCTGACGCTCGCGCGGCACGCGGCCGAGGTGGTGCAGCAAGGCCGACCGGTCTGCCCGCTGTGCGGCGAGCCGATCGAGCCGGCCGGGCACTTCTGCCCGCCGCGCAACGGCCACCC
>CAYQBA010000087.1:0-19562 GCA_964415605.1 uncultured Anaerolineales bacterium
CGCCGAGCGTGGCGCAGCGCTGCCAGAACGCGTCGCGGGCCGCCCGGTCCTTCGCGTACTGCGCCTGATCCGCCGCGAGCAGGGCCGCATCGGCGCTGTACTTCTCGTCGTCGGGGTTCGGCTCGACAGGCTCCTTGGGCGTCACGTACTCCGGATCGACGCCCGTGATCTTGGCCGTGCACAGCGTCTCGTAGCACGTGCTCTGGTAGCTCGCCACCGACGGCGCCGGCAGGCCGGCCGTCCCGAGGTCGCCGACCACCCGCTCGCACGCCTTCACCGCCGCGTCCGGCGAGCCTGCCTCCGGGAAGTACTCGCGGAACGCCACCACGTAGGTGGCCAGGTCCTTGATCTGGTCCGGGCGCAGCGGGCCACCGTACTGCTGGCTCCAGGCCGGCATCTGCATCGCGTTCGGGTCGGTGCCGCGATAGCGGTCGGGCCGCGTCGACTGCGTGCGGCCGGCCGAGATGATCGAGTACACGTAGCCGTAGGCGTCGTTGCGGTCCCAGTGCTGCTCCTCGAGCCGCCAGGCGATGCCCGGGGCGAGGTCGCCGCCGTGCAGGCCCGACGTCTCGTCGAGCGGCGGGCAGTTCAGGCCGCTGGCATTGGGGCCGTGGCAGTTGGCGCAATACTGGTTGAACATCTGCGCCCCGGACTCGACGCTGCGCTTTTGATAGCCCAGCGAGGCCTTCGACATCCGATCCTCCTCGCCCATGCCCACCGCCGCCGTGATGGCGATGGCGCCGAGGATGCTCAGCAGGCCCAAAGTGATATCGACGCGGGTCATCCCGTCTCTCCTCCCACGCGCGGCGACCGCGCGCTCCCAATCGGTTCAAGCGTCCCGGCCCCGTGGCCGCGGCTCACTGGTCTCGCCTCGACGCTCGGCTAGTGGTGGTAGTTCGAGTCGCGGTGCAGCGCGATGAACGAGCGTTGCACGTCCGGCACCTTGCCGGGGTCGGTCGGCAAGGCGTCGGCCTTGAGGTCGCGCTTCAGCACCGGCTGGTCGCCGTTCATGATCACGGCCTTGGTCTTGGGGTCGAGCGCGAACTCGTCCCACGTGATCGTGAACTCCACCCACTTGAGGTTGGGGTGGTAGTGCTCCACCGTCACCTTGGCCAGGGCCTCCTGGTTGTCGATGGGCGCCAGCAGCTTGGGATGGTTCTCGACCTCGGCCTTGAACTCCTTGAGCAAGCGGTGCCACTCGTTGTCCTCGGGGCCCTCCTCCACGGTCGTGACGAACTCGAAGGCCTCGGCATCCTGGTAGGCGGGGTTGTCGACCCACTCCGGCGGGTACGATACGAAGTACGTCTTGCGCCCGGGCAGCCCGTCCTCGCCCACCGGCCCGGCCTCGACCTGGTCCCAGGGCAGCTCCTTGACCGGTCCGGGGTGCGTGGCCGGCACGAGGTGCGAGAGGATGTCCTGCGCCGGCGGCGTCTCGATGCCGTAGCCCGGCGTGCCCATGTAGGTCAGGATGACCATGATCACGGTGAACATCACGCCGATGGCGATCGCCGCCGGCCGCCTGCGGGCCAGCCGATGCGGGTTGCGGTCCAGCCATGGCACGACGAACAGCACGCCGAAGATGATCGTCGGCAGCACCACGCCCATCAGCGACTTGTCGCCGAGCTTGAGCATGCCCTGCAGCCACAGGAAGTACCACGGCGCCTCGGTGTGCAGCGGCGTCGCCTGCGGGTCGGCGTGGGCTTCCAGCGGGGCGTGGTAGAACGTCGCCACCGCCAGGATCATGAGGAACGTGGCCAGCGACGCCAGCATGACCTCGTGGATCAGGAGGTTCGGGATGAGGTCGATGCGCTCCTCGGCGTGCTTCTTGGCGGCCGGCTCCATCTCGCCTTCCTCCACCGACGCCGGCAGCGAGATGAAGTGCTCGCGCGCCACCTTGTAGTAGTGCACGCTGATGAAGATGATGGCCAGGAGCGGCATGAGGAAGATGTGCAGCAGGTAGAAGCGCAAGAGGCCGCCGGCCCAGATGTCCACGCCGCCGCGCAAGAGCAGGTTGACCTCATTGCCGAACACCGGGGCCGCCTCGGCCATCGACGTGCCGATGGTCACGGCCCAGTAGGCCAGCTGGTCCCACGGCAGCAGGTAGCCGCTGAAGGAAAGGACCAGCGTCACGAGGAGCAGGATCACGCCGGTGAACCACGTGAACGACCGGTTGCCCTTGTACGACGCCGTGAAGTACACCCGCGCCATGTGCAGGATGACCACGGCCACCATGCCCTCGGCGCCCAGGCGGTGCAGGTCGCGCATGAACAGGCCGAACGGGATGTTGCCCAGGATGTTCAGCATGTCGCCGTAGGCCCGCTCGGGCGTCGGGGCGTACGGGATCATGAGGATGATACCCGTGATCGTCTCGACGACGAAGAAGAACACGCTGAACCAGCCCAGCCGCCACGTGTGGGTGAACCACGTGCTGGCGCGCTGGTAGTACTTCGGGCGCAGGTGCAGGATGAAGCTCCGGACCTGGGCCTTGTAGCGCGGGTTCGGCTTCTCGGTCGGCACGTCGCCGCGCAGGATGGCGCGCAGCTCGCGCGCGCTGAGGCCGGCCATGATCCCGCGCACGACGTGGTCGGTGCCGTCGGCCACCACCTTGCCCCAGTTGTGCGCGCGCAGCCGCTGCACCTCGTTGGCGACGGCGCCCCGGAAGCCCTGGATGATTCCACTACCTAGCATGATGACGGCTCCTCAAGCCAATGGTTCAGGGGCCCGCCCCGCGGTCGGGGCCGCTGGCCGCGCCGCGGATCGGGGGTCGCCCGCGGCGGGATCACGCCTTGGGCTGGCCATGGATGCGCATGCCGGTCTCGACCACGATGGTCGACCCGGGCGGGATCGACAGGGGCTCGCCGGCCTCGTTGGTCCGGGCCACCTCGTTGCCGGCGCCGTCGAGCGCCCGGATGACGAAGCGGTCGAGGTTGCGCGGCGCCGGCCCCTGGATGAACGTGCCGTCACGCTCGAACTGCGAGCCGTGGCACGGGCAGATGTACTTGTTCTCGGCCGGCTTCCAGTCGTAGATGCACCCCAGGTGGGTGCAGACCTTGTAGATCGCCAGGGCGCCGGCGTCGGTGTTGACCCACCAGAACTTCGAGCGGTTGTAGGCCGTCGGCGATCCCTTGGTGTCCATCGGGAGCGCGTCGACGCTGCCGATGGGCACCGAGCCGCCGAACTCGCCGGGGCCGAGGCGCGGCATGGCGAACATCAGCGTCACCGCGCTCATCTCGATGGTCAGGATGCCAAGCGTCGCCAGCCACGCGTAGTTGAGGAACTCGCGCCGCGACATCTCCGCGTTGGCGTCGCTGCTCCCCAGCGCGGCGGTACTTGCTGTCATGTCAGGACCTCCATGATGCCGTAGGGCCTCGGACGCGGTCGGTCCGGGGCTCCGCGGGCGCATTATAGAAACGTTTGCCGGCGGTGCAAGCCTGAGGGTGCCGCCGGGAGCGGCGCCGGCGCCCCCGCGCGATCGGGGACACCCGCGCCAGGGTCAGGCCGGCGCCGCGCCGGGCCCCACCGCGATCTCCTTGCGCTGGCCGTACATCTGGGCGTAGTACTCGCGAAACGCCCCGCTCTTGATCGGCCGCCACCACCAGGGGTTGGCCGCGTACCACTCGGCCGCCTTGACGATGGCCGCCTGCGGTGTGTGCCGCGGGCGCCAGCCAAGGGCGCGGATCTTGGAGACGTCCAGGGCGTAGCGCCGGTCGTGCCCCGGCCGGTCCTCGACGTGGCGGATCAGCGACGCCGGCTTGCCGAGCGTCTCGAGGATGAGCTCGACCATCTCGAGGTTGGTGATCGACGTGCCCGTGCCGATGTTGAACACGTCGCCCGGCTGGCCGCGCCGGACGACGAGGTCGATGGCCTCGCAGTGGTCGCCCACCCACTGGTAGTCGCGTTCCTGCCGGCCGTCGCCGTATACTGGCAGCGGCAGGTCGTCGATCGCGTTGGTGGCGAACAGGCTGACGACCTTCTCGGGGTACTGGTAAGGGCCGATGTTGTTGGACCCGCGCGTGATGGTCGTGTGCAGGCCGTAGGTCACCCAGTACGCGTTGACCAGCAGGTCCCCACCCGCCTTGCTGGCCGCGTACGGCGACCGCGGCTCGATCGGGTCGGTCTCGGTCGACGCGCCGTCGGGGACGTGGCCGTATACCTCGTCGGTCGAGACCTGGTGGTAGCGCAGCCCGCGCTGGCGCGCGACCTCGAGCAACGTGTGCGTGCCGAGCACGTCGGTCTGGATGAACGCGTCGGGCGCGACGATCGAGCGGTCGACGTGCGTCTCGGCCGCGAAGTTGATCACGGTGTCGACGCCGTGCCCGTCCACGGCCGCCTCGACGGCCACCCGATCACAGATGTCGGCCTGGACGAACGCGAAGCGAGGGTCCGCCATGCGGTCGCGCAGGTTGTCGAGGTTCCCGGCGTACGTCAGCTTGTCGAAGACCACCACCCGGTCGTCGGGGTAGTGGTCGAGGAGATGGTGGACGAAGTTCGCCCCGATGAAACCGGCGCCGCCGGTCACCAGCCAGGTCCGCTTCACGATGGCCTCCCTCTGGAACCCTGTATGTTAATCGGGCGGGTCCAATTGCGGTCCGACGGGCGTCCGAATCCGGCGCGGGGGTCCTAGAGCAGCCCGACGTCGCTGTAGTCGCCCAGCGTCAGCTTGTGCGCCGTCGGCTTGATCGGCGAGCGCAGGAGCCTGACGTTGCGGCCGATCAGGCTGTCGGCGATCCGCTGCGGGATGCCGCGGATCGACGAGTGCTCGAGCACGATCGAGTGCTCGATCTCGCTGTCCTCGACGACGACGTCGTGGTAGATCGAGGTGAACGGGCCGATGTAGCTGTTGACGACGCGCGTGTTGCGGCCGATGATCGCCGGCCCGCGGATCACGCTGTTGATGACCTCGGCCTCGGCCTCGATGGTCACCCGGCCGTCGACCTGGCTGTCGCGGTCGACGAAGCCGGCCACGTGCGGCGTGAGCTCCTCGAGCACGTGGTCGTTGGCGTCGAGCATGTCGATGGGCTTGCCGGTGTCGATCCACCACCCGCGGTGGATGTACGGGTGCACGGCGAAGCCGTTCTCGACCAGCCACTGGATGGCGTCGGTGATCTCGAGCTCGCCGCGCCAGCTCGGGCGGATGGCGTCGCACGCCGCGTGGACGTGGTGGTCGAACATGTAGATGCCGACGAGCGCCAGGTCGCTGCGCGGCTCGCGCGGCTTCTCGACCAGCCGCACGATGCGCTCGTCGGCGTCGAGCTCGGCCACGCCGTAGTGCTGCGGCTCGGCCACGGGGGTGAGGACGATCTGGCAGTTCCAGCGCGAATCGCCGAACTGCGCGATGAGCTCGTTGATCCCGCCCTGGATCACGTTGTCGCCGAGGAACATCACGAACCGGTCGTCGCCGAGGAAGGCGCGGCTGATCTTGACGGCGTGCGCCAGCCCGAGCGGCGCGTCCTGCGGGATGTAGGTGACGCGCACGCCCCACTGGCCCCCGTCGCCGATGGCCTCGCGGATCTCCGGCCCGGTGTCGCCGATGACGATGCCGATCTCGTCGATGCCGGCGTCGCGGATGGCCTCGATGACCCGGACGAGCACCGGCTTGTTGGCCACCGGGATGAGCTGCTTGGCGCGCGTGTAGGTCAGCGGGTAGAGCCGGGTGCCCTTGCCGCCGGAGAGGATCAGGCCTTTCATGCGGTCGTCCTTTGCTGGGGGTGGGAGGGGGCGCGGCGGCCGCCCCGGTCAGCCGCCATAGGCCACGGTGTCGGGCTCGACGCCGCACAGCACCACGCCGACGACCGCCGCGCCGACCGTGTCGAGCAGCTCGCGCGCCCGGGCGGTGTGGTCGCGCCGGCTGCGGCCGGCCTCGAGGACCAGGAGCACGCCGTCGAGCTGGGGCGCCAGCACGGCCGCGTCGGTCACGGCCACCACGGGCGGCGCGTCGAACAGCACGAGGTCGGCCATCTCGGCCAGCCGGTCGATGAGGGCGCCCATGCGCCGCGTCCCGAGCAGCTCGGCGGGGTTGGGTGGGAGCGGGCCGCTCGTCAGCACCCGCAGGCCCTCCACGGGCGTGGCCCGCAGCGGCAGGTCGGCCAGCGCGGCGTCGTCGAGCAGGGCCGTGGTGACGCCGGCGTCGTTGGGCAGGTCGAACAGCGCGTGCTGCGCCGGCCGGCGCAGGTCGCAGTCCACCACCACGACGGTGCGGCCGGCCTGGGCGGTGACGACGGCGAGGTTGGCCGCCGCCGTCGACTTGTCGGCGTCGGGGGCGGGGGCGGTGACGAGGAGCGTCCGCAGCGGGGCGTCGGGCCGAGCGAAGGCGAGGTTGGTGCGCAGGACGCGGTAGGCTTCGGCGACCGCCGAGTGCGGGTCGGCGAGGGTGACGAGGGTGCTCATGGCAGGGTTCCTCCAAGCCGCCCGCGGCGGCGGTGGATGGGCGGAACGGCCGCGAGCAGCGGCGCGCCGGCCGCTCGCCCGGCATCGGCGGCCGTCCACACCAGCCCGGACTGGATCTGGCCCAGCAGCAAGACGGCGGCGACGCCGACCAGAGCCCCGAGCGCGGCCCCGGCGGCGGTGTTGATCGTCGTGCGCGGCGACCACGGCGCCACCCGCGTGGCGTCGCGCAGCCGGACGAGCGTCCGGTCGCGCTGGGCGCGGACCTCGTCGGCGGTACGGTGCGTCTCGATGAAGACGCTGGCCCAGGTGCGGCTGATCTCCTTGGCGACGTCGGGATCGGGGTCGAACACGTCGACGGTGATCTCGTAGACGCCGACCTGCTCGGCGACGTTAAGCTTGGCCAGGAGGTCGTCGAGCGGCAGGTCCAGCGCCAGCCGGGCGTTGACCTCGCGCGCCATCGTGCGCGTGCCGATGTCCTCGGTGTAGCCGCGCATGATCTCGCGGATGGCCTGGGTGTTGCCCCAGTTGCTGGTGTTGGCCGGCTCGAGCGCGATGCGCGTCCGGGCGCGGTGCTGCGGCACCTGGACCAGGCTGAACACCAGCGCGCTGACCGCGCCGAGGGCGGCGAGGAGGGCGACCGGCCACGCCTGCCGCACCCGGCGCCGCAGCGCCCCGCCGAGCTCGGCCAGCCCTTGCTGGACCGCGCCCGGCCCGCGCCGGCCGGGGCCGGGGGGCACGACGCCGACCACCGGCGCGCCACCTACCCGCTCGGCGTCGCGCGCCGAGCGCACGACAGCGCTCTCGAGGTACTCGAGGACGAGCATGAGGAGCGCCCCGATCCCGAAGCCGGCCACCGCGCCGACGCCGACCATGAGCTTGCGGCGCGGGGCGTACTGGCGCGGCACGGGCTCGTCGCGGAGGACCGCCTCGATCCGGTCGTCGCGGTCGAGCTCGAGGTTGGCCTTGGCACGCCGGTCGACGAACGTCTCGGCCCACTTCTCGCTGACGTGCACCGCCACGGCGGGGTCGGGCGCGCGGGCGGTCACCTGGAGCTCGTAGACGTTGATGTCGTTGGCGACGCCGATCTGGCCGCTGTCGAGGAGGAAGCGCGGGAAGCCGGCGTCGACGCCGTGGGCGGCGAGCCAGTCGTCGCCGAGCCGCGCGCCGACGGCATCCGCCATGTCGTACGTGCGGATGTCCTCCATCATGCTCTGCATCAGCTCCTTGGTCGCCTGGGTCTGGCCGTAGTCGGCCGGGCGTGCAGGCGCCAGCGCGATGCGGGCAGTGGCCTCGTAGGCGGCGGGGCGCGTCAGCGCCAGCGCGAGGCCGGCCAGCGCGCCGAGCGCGCCGCCGGCCAGCATCAGCCAGCCGCGGCGCACGAGCAGGGTGGAGAAGGCGACGAGATCCATAGGGCCGGTGGCATTCTAACACGTCGGGGGGACGGCGACGAAAAACGGGGGGCGGGGCGGGAGGGCGTCAGGCGGGCGTTCATGGGCCGCGATGTCGAGACCGATGTGGATGCCAATGTGGACGCGCATGCGGATCCCGCGCTAAGATCACCGCAGCCCATCCGCGTCGGGCGTGAGCGACGGGCCATCGAGCCACGGAGGGATCCGCCATGAAGACCATTCAAATGACGATCGACGACCGCCTTCTGGACGAGGTGGACCACGCCGTGCGCGACGATGGGACGTCGCGGTCCGCGTTCATCCGGGCCGCGCTGGTCGCGGCGCTGCGGGCGCGCCGGGTCGACGAGCTGGAACGGCGACACGCCGAAGGCTACGCCCGCCATCCGGTCCACCCGGGCGAGTTCGACGTCTGGATCGAGGAGCAGGCATGGGCCGACGCGTGAGCCGCGGCGACGTGTGCTGGTACGACTTCCAGCCGCCCGACAAGCGCCGCCCGGTTCTGGTGTTGACCCGCGACTCCGCGATCGACCACCTGACGGGCATCACCATCGCCCCGTTGACCACCACGATCCGCGGTATCCCGACCGAAGTGGTGCTGACACCAGACCTCGATGGCGTGCCGGAGACCTGCGCCGTCAACCTCGACAACCTCCAGACGGTCCGCAAGGCTCAGCTGGGAACGACGGTCACCCACCTCACGCCGGCCCGGGTGCGCGCCGTCGAGTCTGCGCTCCTGTTCGCGCTCGGCATCGCCTGGCGTCGCGCGAACGATTCCTGAGCCTCGGCGCCCAGGTCCGATTGGGGCTGCACTGATGCGTGTCGGGTTCGTCGGCGTGGTGGAGGTGCCCGCGGCGGGCGAAAGCGACGCGTCCACGCGGGTCGGATCCGGCCCGCCCCTGGCCGGCGGTCGGAAGCCGACCGACCTACCGCCGCCCCGCCGGGATGCGGCCGACGACGTCGGCGCCGGCCGCGGCGCGGGCGTCGGCCGGGTCGTGGATGCGCGGGTCGGCGGCGTGCAGCGCGAAGGCGAGCCCGACGGCCACCAGCACCGCCAGCGCCACGCGCAGCGGAAGCTCGATCCGCGCGCGCAGCGGCGGGTCGAGGACGGCGACGTCGGGCCGATCGACGATGGTGATGCGGATGTCGTCCTCGCCGAGGCGGGCGAACCACTGGCCGCCGTTCTGTTCGAGCTCGTCGACCACGGCCACGGCGATGGCCTCGAGCTCGGCGCGCAGCGCGGCGACCTGCGCGCCGCTGGCGCCGGGCGGCGCCGCGCGCGTGACGGTGACGTCGGCCACGCGGTGGCGGTCCTCGGCCGAGAGCTCGCTGGCGATCTCGCCGGCCGCGACCCGCATGTCGGCCGGCAGGCGCGCCGCGACCGCCGCGGCGAACACATCGCGCGGGATGATCCGCGCGATGTCGTCGATGAGCGCCTCGCCGATCTTGGCGGTCGTCCCGTCGTCGTCGCTGCCGGGCACACGCGCCGAGGGCGGGATGTCCACCGCGAACGCGAGCCGGGCCTGGTAGGTCGCCGGCGGCGCGGTCGTGGTCCACGCCGTCGCGAGCGCGACGACGACGGGCAGCCCGGCAACCAGCCAGGCCCGCCGGCGGACGATGGCGAGCGCCGCGCGGAGGTCGAGCGGCGCCGCCGTGGCGACGGTGTCGTCCATCGCGGGCCGCCTAGTGGCCTTCCCAGGCCGGCGCGCCGCCGGGAACGACCCGGCGGCCGAGGCGCCCGGGCCGCCCGGCCTCGAGCGCGCCGGCGACGAGGTCGCGCAGCCGGGCCTGGAACACGGGCAGGCCGAAGCGGCGGGCGTGGGCGCGGATGGCGGCGGGGTCCCAGGCGATGGCGTCGGCGCGGACGACGGCGTCGGCCAGCGCGGCGGGGTCGGGCTCGGTGAAGAACAGGCCGGTCTGGCCGTCGACCACGGTGTCCAGCACCCCCCCGGCGCGGCGGGCGATCACCGGCCGCCCGGCCGCCATCGCCTCGACGGGCGCCAGGCCGTAATCCTCGACGCCGGGCCAGACGAGGGCGCGGCAGCGCGCCACGAGGTCGTTGACGGTGGCCTCGGGCAGCCGGCCGCGGAACACGATCGTCGGTCCGGCCAGCGCCTCGAGCCGGGCGCGGTCGCGGCCGTCGCCGACGACGACAAGCCGGCGGCCGAGGCGGTTGAAGGCCTCGACGGCCAGGTCGATCTGCTTGTACGGCACCAGCCGGGCCAGGACGAGGTAGTCGTCGCCGGCCCGGTCGGCGACCTGGAAGCGATCGACGTCGGTCGGCGGGTGGATCACGGTGCTGTCGCGCCCGTAGGCGGCGGCGATGCGGTCGCGGACGACGCTCGAGATGGCCACGAAGTGGTCGACGCGGCGCGCCGCCGCCACCTCCCACCGGCGGAGGGCGGGCACGAGCAGGCGCAGCGCGAGGCGCGCGCCGCGCGGCAGCGGCTCGTACGCGACGTACGCGTCGGGCTGCCAGACGAAGCGCGTCGGGGTGAGGCAGTAGCACACGTGCACGGCCTCGCCGGCGTCGACGCCGTGGCAGAAGCCGCTCTTGTTGGAGAGGACGAGGTCGTACCCGCGCAGCCGTGTGGTCCGCCAGGCCACCGGGTAGAGCGGCAGGTACGGCTGGTGATGGGCGTGGATGCCGGGCAGGCGGTCCATCCAGCTCGTCCGGACGTCCCAGCCGGCGATGGCCGGCACCCGCGCGGGGTCGGCGATCGTCGTGTACACCGGGGCGGCCGGGAACAGGTCGTGCAGCGCCTCGAGCACGACCTCGGCGCCGCCGGCCTGGTTGAGCCAGTCGTGGACCAGCGCGACGCGCGGGCCGCGGTCGGGGGCGTGGGCGGGCGGTCCAGCGTGTGGGGATCGCGGGGCATCGCGGGCGGGCATGGGGTGGATTGTACCGGCCGGGCGCCTGCGGCGCGAAATCGGTGTGGCCACAGCCGGTCGTCAGCGTGCGACGCCCGCCGTCAGATGCTTGGACGAAGATGCCGGGCATCCCGGGACCGCGGGCATCCCGGCTGCCGAACCGCCGTGCGGGCAGGCCACCCGCAGTCTAGAAGGTGTCCAAGGCGCTGACGGTCGCCTCGCGCGACCAAGCGTCGTCGCTGCGTGGCCCTGGACGACGAGGGTTCGAAAAGGATGTTAGTCGGCGTGGGCCGGTCCAGCCGAGCTTCGCCCATCACCCGCCGCCGGGCTCTGATACATGACGACCTTGGTCTCGGCAAGGGCCGCGTTCGGTCAATCTTCATGCCGCCGTCCCCTCATCCCGGCGCGCGGTCCCACGCCCGCACCGGCGGCGTCACCGCCCGGCCAGCGCGGCGCGCCGCCACCACCGCGGCGGCCTCGACCTCGAGGACAAGGGTGTCGGCGGCCAGCGGGTCGGGCAGCGCGTCGACCTGCGTGGTGGTGATCACGGTCTGCTGGCGCGGCTCGATCCGCGCCAGCAGGCGCCGGCGCCGCTCGGCGTCGAGCTCCGAGAGCACGTCGTCCAGCAGCAGCACCGGCCGCTCGCCGGTCTCCGCCCACATGCGCTGTGCCTCGGCCAGCTTGAGGGCCAGGATCACCGTGCGCTGCTGGCCGCGCGAGCCGTACGTGCGCATGTCGACGCCGCCCAGGCTGAAGGCCAGGTCGTCGCGGTGCGGGCCGGCCTGGGTGGCGGCGCGGGCGATGTCCTCGGCGCGCTGCGCGTCCAGCGCCGCGTGCAGGCGTTCCGCCAGCCCGTCGGCGTCGGCGGGCAGGTCGGCGTAGGGGCCGGGGGACTCGGCCAGGCCATCCAGGGCGGGCTGCCACGCCGCCCGCCGCGCGACGCGCAGGCCGGGCACGTAGCGCACCTCGAGCCGCCCCCGGTCGTCGCCGGCGTCGACGAGGTCGGCGTGCAGCCCGGCCGCCAGCGCGTCGAGCGCCACGACGGTCGCCAGCCGGCGCGCGAGGAGCTGGCCGCCGGCGTGGGCCAGCCGCTCGTCCCAGAAAGCGAGCTCGTCCGACCGCCCGCCGCGGTCGCGCAGCCGGCGCAAGAGGTGGTTGCGTTGCGAGAGCACCTGGTTGTAGGTCGAGAGCGCGCGGCAGTAGGCGCGGTCGATCTGGCACAAGAGCACGTCGAGGTAGCGGCGCCGCTCGGCCGGGGCGCCGGCGACCACCTCGATGTCCTGCGGGGTGAACAGGACGACGTTGAGGTGGCCCAGGACGTCGAGCGCCCGCCGGGCCACGCCGTTGACCTGCACGCGCTTCCCGTAGCGCGGCTCTTCGGTCTCGGCGGTCTGCAGCGCGGTGACGACGTCAAGCGTGACGCTGCCGTCGGCGCGGACGATCTCGCCGTGCACGCGGCTGAAGGGGATGCCGTCCTCCCCGGCCCGCCAGTGGACGACCTCGCGGTCGGCCGACGCGGTGGGCGAGCGGGTGGTGGCCAGGCAGTAGATGGCCTCGACCAGGCTGGTCTTGCCCTGGGCGTTGCGGCCGCGGACCACGACGGTCTCGCACGGCAGCGTGAGGTCGAGCCGGCGGTAGCAGCGGAAGTTGGTCAAGGCCAGGTGGCGGACGTACACGCGGGGATTATAGGTTCGATCCGCCGCGACCCGCCGTCGGTCGCGTGTCGCAGCCTGCAACTCCCCCGACAGCCCCCCGTAGATCGATGGTGACGACCGCTGCAACGACAGCCGTCGACACCGAGAGGAGACCCCGCGCATGACGAGCCGCATCCCCGCCCGCCGCCGGCGCTTCGCCGGCCTCGTGCTCGGCGTCGCCGCCGTGGCCGCGCTGACCCTCGTCGACCTGCCGGCCGCCCCCGGCGCCGGCGCCGAGTCGCGCGCGGTGGCCTATCTCCCGGCCCTGCTGCGCGGCGCGATGTTCTCGTCGACCGCCGTGTCACCCCCGCGCCCGGCGCCGGGGTGGCGCTACCTGGTGGACTCGAACCTCGGCTACGACGTCGCGGTCGATCCCGTGACCGGCGCGGTCTGGTCGGCGGCGCAGTCCGGCGGCGCCGTGCGGTGGAACCCGCGCACCGGTGTGGGCACGCCCGTGGGCGTGGCCGACGGCGTCGCATCGTGGTCCATCCTCTCGGTGGCGGTCGATCGCGACGGGGCCGTGTGGCTGGGCGGCGCCGACGGCTGGTTGAGCCGCAGGGACGCGGCGGGCAGCTGGCAGGCCTTTGGACCCGAGGTGGGCCTCGCGGTCGACGGCGCCGAACATGCCTGGACATCCCCCAACGCCATCGCGGACCTGTTCGCGGCGCCCGACGGCACGCTGTGGGTCCTGCAGGCCGCGCGGCTCCTCACGCGCGCGCCGGATGGGCGCTGGCAGACCGTGCCCTTGGGCGACGGCAAGGTCGCGGACGCCATGTCCATCGCCGTGGGCGGCGACGGGCGGGTGTGGGTCGGCGCCGTCGGGTACCTCTGGGAGCGCGATCCGGCCGGGACGTGGACGGCCCACGGCCTCGGGCAGATCTTCGGCGTCCCGGCGGTCGGCATGGACGTCGCGACGGCCGCCGACGGCAGCGTCGCCGTGGCGACGCTGGCCCACCTGATCGTCCGCCGCCCCGGCCAGCCTTGGAGCGTCTACGGGCAAGGCGAGACGGGCGGGATGGCGCTCGCGGTGGCTTTCGACACGCGGAACCGCCTGTGGCTGGGCACCCATACCGAGGTGCGGCGGCTCCGCCCCGACGGCGGATGGGACGCGGCCTCGTCGCCGCGCGCGGTGGGCCTGGTCTTCCACCATGCCCTGGCGGCGACGGCGGACGGGGCGATGGCCGCGGGCAGCCGGCGCGGCGTGGGCCTGATCGGCGCCGACGACCGGGTCGCCGCGTGGTCGCTGCCCGGGCCGCTCGACAGCGACGTGGCGCGCGTCGCCTTCACGCCGCGCGGCGACGCCTGGCTGGCGCACGCGGAGCGCGGCATCAGCATGCTGTCGGACGGCGACGTCTGGGCGCACGAGGACGATGCCACCGGTCTGGGCACGCGGCGGGTCCAAGACCTGGCGATCGACCCGCGCGACGGCTCGGTCTGGGCGGCGGCCGGCAGGGACGGGCTGCGCCAGCGCCGCCCGGCTGGCGGCTGGCGGGTGTTCACCCGGGCCGACGGCCTCGCCGCCGACGCGGTCGTGGCGGTGCACGTCGACGCCGCCGGCAACGTCTGGGCGGGGCACACCGCGCCGCTGGCGGTCGTGAGCGAGCCGCTTCCCGGCGTCTCGCGGCGGGCACCGGACGGCACATGGAAGGTGGTCGCCGCGGCCAACGGCATCGGCGGCGACGACGTCGACACCATCGCGTCCGACGCCGCCGGCAACGTCTGGTTCGCGCACTACGACCGCGGCGTGACCCGGCTCGACGCCGCCGGGCGGTGGTCGCGGTTCGGAGCCGCCAGCGGGCTGATCACCGACTCGGTGCGGGCGCTGGCCGTCGCGCCGGACGGCACCGCCTACGTGGGGACGCCCCTCGGCCTGCGCGTGTGGGCGCCTGGCGGCGGCTGGTCGGACCTTCCGGGAGTCGCGGGGCTGGTGGGCCGGGGCGTCGGCGCGCTCTTCGTCGAGCCCGACGGCCGGGTGTGGATCGGCACGGCGCGCGGCGTCGTGGTCCGCGCGCCGGACGGCCGGGTCACCCGCTACGACCACGCCAACGGCGAGCTGCTCGGCGACGGCGTCGCGGGCATCGCGGTCGACCCGGCCGGCAACGCCTGGATCGCGAGCAGCCTGGCCGGCGTCAGCATCGTCGACGCGGCGGCACGGCGGGATCGGCGGTGATGGGGGGCGCGGCGTGACACGGGTCGACGCGGCGGCCCTGCCGTGAAATCTCGCCGCCAGCCACGTTTACCATACGCCCGTCACCGCGCGATGTGCATCGGCATGATCACATGCGTGAACGGCGTCTCGGCCACCGGTTTGAAGACCCCGGGGCTGGAGGGCGTGCTGAGCTCGAGGGCGACCTGGTCGGCCGAGATGACGCCGAGCACATCCAGGAGGTACTTGGCGTTGAACGCGATCTCCATCGCGTCGCCGTCGATCGCCGCCTCGACCTCGGTCTCGTTGGCGCCGACCTCCGCGGCCTGCGCCGAGACCGTCAGCGTGCCCGGCCGCATCTCGTCGCCGGGGTCGAGGCTCAGCCGCACGACGTTGGCGGCGTCGCGGGCGAAGAAGCTCGCCACGCGGGCGGCCTGGAAGAGCGCGCGGGTGTTGATGACCGCGCGCGTGGTGTGGGTCTGCGGCACGATGCGCTCGTAGTCCGGGAAGTTGCCGTCGATGAGGAGCGACACCAGATCGAGGTGGCTGAGGCGGAAGACGATCTGGTTGCGCCCCGTCGTGATCGCGGCCTGCACCGGCTGCGTCTCGTCGCCGCACGCGCGGGCCAGCTCGAGCAGCGTGCGGGCCGGGATGACCACGGTGAGCTTGCCGTCGAGCGGCGTCTCGAGCGGGGCCTCGCGCACCGACAGCCGGAAGCCGTCGGCCGCGGCGAGGATCACGTGGCCGGCGTCGGGGTCGAGCACCGTCAACACCCCGGTCAGGACGGGGCGCGACTCGTCGGTGGCGGCGGCGATCGTGACCTGCGAGATGATCTCGCGCAGGTTCTCGGGCGGCAGCGCGAACGACGTGGCGTGCTCGGTGTCGGGGATGAAGGTCGGGAACTCGTCCGGATCGATGCCGCGGATGTCGGCGCGGAAGCGGTCCGAGCTGACGTTCAGCGTCTGACCCTTGCCGCTCATCTCGAGCACGACCTCGCCGGGCGGCAGCGAGTTGACGAAGTCCGACAGCAACCGCGCCGGGACGGCGACGCCGCCCTCGTCGCCGACGTCGGCCGCCAGCCAGCACGCGATGCCGATCTCGAGGTTGGTGGCGGACAGCTCGAGCCGTTCGCCGGCGGCGCGCAGCACGATGTTGGAGAGGATCGGCAGCGGCGAACGGGTGGCGACGGCGCGGCTGACCGTCGAGAGGCTGCGCGACAGGTCTTCTTGGCGGCAGGTCACGCGCATCGGATCGTCTCCCCCTGGGATCTCGGCGCCCGGGGCCCGCGGGGCCCGCGCGTCGATCGATGTGGCTGTGGCGTTCGGTCCCGCGCCGCCGGGCGGCCGCGCGGGACCGGCTCGCGAGTATATGGCAGTCGTCCGCGGCGCGCAAGCAGCATGGCGCCGAATCCGCCGTCCGACGCTTCCGACACACTATATATAGTAGTGCGGGGCGTCGACCTGTCGGCGGACGGGGTGTCGCCATCGGTGGTAGCGCGCGACTCGTGAGCGTCACAGCGGCGCCGGGCCGCCCAATCGCCCGGACGCGCGCTTGCGCCGCGGCGGCCGGATGGACTATCCTCCCTGGCGGCCCGGCCGGGCCCCAGACGCGTGGGCGGGCCACGACTCGAACCTCTGCTTGGAGCGGCATGCATGGCACATGTGATGGCCATCGTCAACCAGAAGGGCGGCGTCGGCAAGACGACCACGGCCGTCAACCTCGGCGCGGGCCTGGCGGCGGCCGGGCTGCGGACGCTGATCGTCGACTGCGACTCGCAGGCCAACGCCACCCGGTCGCTCGGCATCCGCGAGACGCCCGGCGGCACCCTGTACGACGTGCTGGTGGCCGACGACCCGGCCGCCCGGCTGGCCACGGCCATCGTGCCCACGGCGACGCCGGGGCTCGACATCGTGCCGGCCTCGCCCAACCTGTCAGGCGCCGAGGTCGAGCTCGTCAGCGTCGCCGGGCGGGAGGCGCGCCTGCGGGGCGCCCTCGCCGCCGTCGACCCGGGCCGCGCGTTCGTGCTGCTGGACTGCCCGCCGAGCCTCGGGCTGCTCTCGGTCAACGCGCTCGTCGCCGCGGACAGCGTCGTGGTGCCGGTGCAGTGCGAGTACCTGGCGCTCGAAGGCCTCGGGCAGCTCATGCGGACGCTCAGCCTGGTCCAGGCCCGGCTCAACCCGCGGCTGCGGGTGCTTGGCCTGGTCATGACGATGTACGACGCCCGCACACGGCTGGCGGGCGAGGTGGTCGCCGAGGTCGAGCGCCACTTCCCCAACCAGATGTTCGCCACGATCATCCCGCGGACGGTGCGCCTCAGCGAGGCCCCGAGCTACGGCGAGACGATCCTGCAGTATGCCCCGGACTCGCCGGGCGCCATCGCTTACCAGTCGCTGGCCGGCGAGGTGGCGCGCCGGGCGGCCAACGGGACGCGCGCGGGATGAGGAGCGACGCGGCGTGCCGGCGACCGGCGGTGCGCCAGGTGAGCCAAGGCCACGCTTCCGAGACGATCGTCTCGACCGGAGATCGAGAGAGGGGTGCCCGATGACGAAGAGCCGACGGGGGCTGGGCCAGGGGTTGGAGGCGCTTCTGCGGAGCACCGTGCCCGAAGCGACCGCCGAGGCCGGAGGCGGGGCGACCACGCCCGCCGCGGCATCGGGCGACGGCGGGGTCCGGATGGTGGCCATCGACGCCGTGCAGCCCAACCCGTTCCAGCCGCGGCGGGTGTTCGAGCCGACCGCGCTCGCGGAGCTGTCGGAGTCGATCCGGTCGCACGGGCTGCTGCAGCCGCTGGTCGTGTCGCCCGAAGGCGACGGCTTCCGCCTGATCGCCGGCGAGCGCCGGTGGCACGCCGCGCGCGCCGCGGGCCTCGCGCGCGTGCCGGTGGTGGTGCGCGAGGCCGATCGGCAGCAGATGCTGGCGCTGGCGATCATCGAGAACGTGCAGCGCGCGGACCTCGGCCCGCTCGAGATGGCCGAGGCCTATCGGCGGCTGATGGACGAGTTCGGGCTGACGCAGGTCGAGGTGGCTCACGTGGTCGGCAAGTCGCGCGTGGCGGTGGCGAACACCGTGCGCCTGCTGAACCTCGCGCCGGACGTGCTGCCCCTGCTCGCCGACGGGCAGCTCACCGAGGGGCACGCCCGGGCGCTCCTGGCGCTCGACGACCCCGCGCGGCAGTTGTCGGTGGCCCATCGGGCCATCGCCGGCGGCTGGACGGTGCGCCAGATCGAGGCCGAGGTCCGGCTGATCACGCAGCCGACGCCGGCGCCGAACGCCGCGCCGCCAGCAACCGCGGTCGCCGGCACGAGCGGACGGCCGGGACAGGACGACTCGGTGGACCCCGATACCGCGGCCGCGGCCGCGGCGCTGGAAGAGGCGCTCGGGACGCGCGTCGAGATCCGCCGGCGCGGGGCCGGCGGGCAGCTCGTGCTGCACTTCTACTCCGAGGAAGAGCTGTCGGGGTTGTTCGACCGGCTGGTCGGCACGCCAGGATAATGGAAGGCATGCGGCGCGCGAGCGCGGCGTTGGCCGCTAGCGACGGCTGGGCTCGGATGGAGCCGGGGCCAATTGACGCGCGTACTGCGCCTTCATCGCTTGATAGCGCGCGTGCGACTTCGCGTCGATGCCCGCGTCGAGGTGCCGGTCGAGGAGCGGCACGATGGTGTCGCGCAGGTAGGCGCCGCGGGCCATCCACTGAAAGTAGCTGCGCCCACCGTGGTGATAGGGACCGTACAGTCGCCCCCCCGGGAAGGTGCGCTCGAGCCAACGGAACAGCCCTTCGTGGTCGGTGTGCATGCGCAGCGTGATGTGCGGTTGGCGGCCGTCGCCGCCAAAGTGGCCTTCGCCGACCATCAGCCCGACGAAGAAGCCGATGTCGTATTCGGTCATGGGGTGGTTCGACTCCGTTAGTCGTCGCGGATCCGGCGGCGCGGGGCGATCAAGGGCGGAGGCCGCGAGGGGCGTGTTTCACCGTATGGTATCACGTGAAACTCCGATGTCAAGATCGGCTTGTGCGCCCGCCAGCCGGGAAAGAGGTCATGGATGAGCCGCGACAGAGCGACGGACACGCTGCCCGAGCCCCGTATCTGCGACTACGAGGGCAGCCCCTACCGGACGGTCTTCTGGGAACAGGCCGATCGGGGCTACGAGGACGCGGCCGAGCGGCTGGCCCTGCGGGCGTTGCTCCCGCGGTCGGGCGAGCGGATCGTCGAGATCGGCGCGGGCTTCGGGCGGCTGGTCGGGGAGTATGCGGGCTATCGGCAGATCATCCTGCTGGACTATGCGCATTCGATGCTCGAGGACGCGCGCGCGCGGCTGGGCGACGGCTACACGTACGTCTGCGCGGACCTTTACCGGCTCCCGTTCGCGACGCACGCGCTCGACACGGTGGTCCAGGTGCGGGTGCTGCACCACGTCGAGCACGTGCCGGCCGCGTTCGGCGAGGTCGCCCGGATCCTGCGGGGCGGCGGGGTCTACGTGCTGGAGTTCGCCAACAAGCGCAACCTCAAGTCGATCGTGCGCTACTACGCCGGCGGCCAGGCCGACAACCCCTTCGCCCGCGAGCCGCGCGAGGTCGTGGCGCTCAACTGGAACTTCCACCCGGACTACATCGAAGCCGCGCTGCGCGGCGCCGGCCTGGCGGTCTTGCGCCGGCGGGCGGTGTCGCACTTCCGGGTGCCGGCGCTCAAGCGATGGGTGCCGGCCGCTACGCTGGCGCGGGTGGACGGCGTGATCGGCGACCGGCTGGGGGGGATGGCGATGGCGCCGAGCCAGTTCGTGCAGGCGCTGAGGACGGCGGGCGCGCCGCGGCCGGCGGGGCTGTGGCGCTGCCCGAAGTGCGGGACGGAGCCGCTGGCGGCCGAAGCGGATGCGGTGCCGTGCCCGGCCTGCGGCACGCGGTGGCCGATCGTCAACGGGATCCACGTGTTCCGCGAGAACGTCGACCTGCCATGACGGCGCCGCCGCCACCGCGGATGGGGAGTGCAGTATGACACCCCGCGGCTCGGTCTGGATCGGTGCGGCGTGGCGGCGGGCGTGGGACAGGTGTGCGGCGTGGCGGCG
>CAYQBA010000088.1:0-17309 GCA_964415605.1 uncultured Anaerolineales bacterium
GGCTGGTCGCGGCGGCCCTCGCGGTCGCGGGCCTGCTCGCCGCCCACGCCGCGCCGCCCACGCCGGTCGCCGCGCAGGGCGGCGATCCGGCGTTCGCCTTGGTGGGCCAGCTGGGCGGCCCGGTGCAGGCCGTCGCCGTCGCCGGCGACGCCGCCAGCCAGACGTTCGTCGGCGTCGGGCCGCGGGTCATCGTGTACGCCATGTGCGGCTCGGAGTGGCCGGTCGAGCTCGGCCGCACGCCGCCGCTCCCCGGCCTGGTCGAGGACATCCAGCTGCGCGATGGCCTGGCCTACGTCGCCGCGGGCGTCGGCGGGCTGGTGATCGTGGACGCACGGGATCCGGCGAGCCTGCGCGTGCTCGGGCGAGCGCCGCTCGAGGGGGTCGCCGCCAAGGTCGTCCTCGACGGGCCGCGCGCGTTCGTCGCGGCCGGCGCGCGCGGGCTGCGCATCGTCGACATCGCGGATCCCGCCGCCCCGCGCGAGATCGGGGTGTACCAGGCCATCGTCTCCGACTTCACGCTCGTCGGCGCGCGTGCCTACGTCGTCGCCCGCAACCTGCAGCAGGTCGATGTCAGCAACCCGGCCGCGCCCCGGATCGAGCGCACGCTCGAGGATTGGGCCGACGCCGTCGACAGCCTCGGACCGTACGTGTTCGTGGCGATCTCGGCCGCCGTGCCCGGCGAGAGCCGCCGGGTCGGATCGCTGCGCGTCTACGATGTCACCAACACCCGCCGGCCGGCCGTCGTGCACACCCTGCCCATCGGCGATCAGGCCCGGGCCATCGTCCGCGTCGACGGCCATGTGCTGTATCAGGGTCCGACCCGCCTCACGGTGATCGCCCAGGCCATCCCCGCCGCCCTCGGCCCGGTGCTCGGCACGGTCGGCACCCCCGACTCGGTCCAGGCCGTCCTGCCCGCCGGCCGGCTTGCCTACCTCGCCGCGGGTCGCGCCGGCCTGCGGTCGATCACGGACTGGCCGTCGCCCGCCACGGCGCGTGAGCGGCAGGTGCTGGACACCCTCGGCAGCGCCGAGAGCGTCGTGGTGGCCGACGGTTTTGCTTATGTCGAGGACGAGGGCGGCGGCAACCGCGTGCTCGTCGTCGACGTCCGCCGGCCGGCCGAGCCGCGCGTCGTCGGCGTCATCCCCATCGGCATCGACCACGGTGCCGCGGTTGCGGCGGAGGGCCGCCTCTACCTCGGCGCACCGGACCGCACCGTGCGCATCTATGACGTCCGCGACCCGACGGCTCCGCGCGAGCTCGCCAGGGTCGCGATGCCGCGCGATCCGGTCACCGGCCGCGAGGCGCCGGTGTGGCGGCTGGCGCTGGACGGCGGCTGGCTCTACGTGGCCAACGACGAGTGGCTGCGCGTGTACGACGTGGCCGACCCCGCCGCCCCGCGCGAGGTCAGCCGGCGGCGCTCGACCGGCGGCGCCACGGACGTGGCCGCCCGCGACCGGCGGGCCTACCTCCTCGGGCCGAGCACCGGGACGTTCCAGGGCCGGCCGAGCCTCCAGATCGTCGACGTGTTCGACCCCAACGACCCCGTCCAGTTCGCGGCGCATCCCGCCATCGGGGCGCAAGGCGGCGTGCAGACCGACGGCGCGTTCGTGTTCGTCGAAGGCGTGCAGGTCGTCGACGTCCGGGATCCCACGCGGCCCGCCGACGTCGCGACGCTCACGCTGCCGGGCCGCAACCGCGGCAGCGACCTGTTCGGCGCGCGCCTCTACCTGGCGCGCACCAACGCCGACACCGGGGGGAGCGTCCGGGTGGTTGACGTCGCCGTGCCGGCATCGCCGGCCGCCGGTCCGGCGATCGAGCTGGTCGAGGGCGTGCGCGGGGTGGCGGTCGATGCCGGCCACGCGTTCGCCGCCGCGCAGGGGCTAGGCCTGGTGGTCGTCCGCGACACGGCACTCGCGTTGCCGCCAACGCCCGCGCCGACGCCCATCCCCACCCGCCGGCCGGACCTTCCCGAGCGGGTGTACCTGCCCGCGGCGCTGCGGGGGCCGTTGGGCGGCGTCTGCCGGTAGGCCTCCCCGACACCAGGGCGTCGGCGGTAGATGGCCGCGGCCGGTCGACACGACGGGCAGGTGTTCCGACGGGTTCCCGCCGGCCGGCGTCACACGACCAGTCCCGGCACCAGCGACTCGATGGTCGCCTGCGCCACCGGCATCGGGCTCCCGATGGTCAGCGCGCAGACGTTCGAGAACGCGGCCGTCGAAGCGTTCGGCCACAGCTCCGGGTCCGGCCGGTGATAGAGCGCGTTGAGCGAGGCGTTGGCGAGGTACGGCCTCGCGCGAAACATGATGCCGAAGTTGGCCTGCACGCCGTGGGCCCCGAACCCCAGCCGAACCTGGCCGCGGTTGACGTAGATCGGCAGGAGTCGGGCATCGCGCCAGAGCATGCGTCGCGTGGCCGGCGCCGGCGCCCACGTGCCGTCCGGGCGCTGGCTCGCCGCCACCTCGATCTCGAGGAAGCCGCTGTACGGCTGGCCGTCGGCGCGCTGGACGAGGAGCACGTAATCGCCGGCCGCCGCGACGTCCAGCGTGTCGCCGGTCTTGGTGCCTGTCGGGTGCGCCAGGCGCACCTTCAGCGCGTCGCTCGTCGGCACGAACGACTCGACCAGGCTCAGGGTCGTCGCGAGCTCGCCCAGCGCCGTCGGATCTCCCTGCCGGCGCCAGGCCAGGGGTGGCACATGGCGCCACTGCGTGATCTTGTTGATCAACCCGTCGGCGCGCCACTCCCAGTCCTCGATGACGCTCCACCCCACATCGACCCGATCGGGCTGGATGCGGGCCCCGGTCTCGCCGTAGCGGATGCGCACCGCCGCGCCGGGTGTGGTCGGCGCCAGCGCCGCCAGGTGCCACAGGTCGATGTCGACGTTCGGCACCGGCTTCCCGAAGGCCAGGTCCACGAGGATGCGGGGCGTGTTCGAGAGGCCCTCGGGGACGCGGTGGTCCTTGGGGAGGACGGCGTAGAACACCCATTGATCCGCCGGCTGCTGGTAGACGTCCAGCGTCGAGTATTCCGGCTCTTCGGGGAACGCCCCGAGCAGTGCCGGCGTCGCCGATGTCGCCGCCGGCACGTGGTTGGGATAGGCGGCGCTGATTCGCGACGACCCCATCCCCGGAAAGAGCCCGCGGTTGGAGACGCCGCCGGGTGACACCAGGTATGTCCCTACCGGCGTCGGCATCTCCTTCAAGCACCACCGCAGGCTCCAGTCCGAGCCGGGCGCCCAGAACGCCTCGCGGGTGTCCTTGGTGAACCGCATCACGTAGCCGCCGAGCGGGCTCGGCGAGGTCTCGATGTCGATCCGCGTGAACCCGATCGGCCGGCCGGCCGCGTCGCGGTTCTCGAACAGCATGTAGCTCCCCGGCAGCGGGTTGGGGTTGATCCGCATCTGGGAGTAGCGCACGTCCGGGTTCAACAACGGGCGGTCGTCGACGGCGATGATCGCCCAGTTGCTAAACGCGGCATCGGGCGCGCCTTCCGGCTTGACGCGCGTCATGTAGAAGCCGGTCGGCGTCGGGCGGCCGGGCACCTCGTCGACGACGCCGCGGGCCGCCGACCACGTCCCGCGCACCGTGCGGGCGCTCGACAGATCGAGGCGGCAGACCCGCACCTCGAGGTCCAGTCGACCCGTGAACGGCTCGCTGTTGGCCACCGTGACGTAGGCCTTGTAGCCCTGCTGGGTCACGCCGGCGGCGTCCACCTGAATCCGGCTGGGCGAGAAGCGGAGCGTGGTCTGGAGCGCCATGCGCGATTGTCCTTCACGGTGGCCGCGGTGGCACCGGCGGTCGCCGGCGGTTCGCGGGAAGGCGGAGCGCGGGCTCGTCCATGTGTGCACCCGGAACCGTTCCACCCGCGTGGCAGCAAGGGTATCGGCCCGGGCGGCGGCTGTCAAGGCCTGGGACCGCCCGATCGTCGGCCGCCGCGGTCAGCGGGCCGCCCGTTCACCGAGCGGCGGATCGACCCTGCTGGCGCCATCCGCATTGACACGATGGGGCTCATCGTGGTAATCTTTGCATTAATTGCCCAGCACTCCCACACAGCCCAGGCACACCCGCCCGTCCGCATGGCCGAAGGTACGCCCGGCGCGGCGCAAGCACGCGCCGCGTTCGCGTCCGGCGGCCTGCGGCGACATGGAAGAGGAGTCCGGCCATGTTCCGCCACGTCCTGACCCTGGGCCTGTTGAGCTGCTTCTGGTTGGCCAGCCCGATCGTGCCCGCCACCCCGGCGCAGGCAGCGCCACTCGAGCCACGCGCCACCGCCGCCGATCCGGACGCGCGCCGGCCCGGGACCCAGGCCCTGCTCGGCCACGGGCCCACCGCCCGCGCCCTGGCCGTCGAGAGCGAGTACGATGCCGTTTGGGTGCCGGATGCCGCGCCGCTCAACCCGCGCACCTCGATGACCATCGAGCTCTGGATCAAGCGCACGCCCACCCCTGCCTGCGGCAGCCTGGTCAGCAAGGGCCGCGGCAGCGGCTATTGGCTGGGCGTGTGCGGGGGGCGCCTGCGGTTCACGGCGGGGAGCGCCAGCGTCGACGGCGCCGCCGCCCTGCCGGAAGGTCGCTGGGTGCATGTGGCGGCCACGTTCGACGGGGCTTCCGTGGCGTTTTTCGTCAACGGCCAGCTGGATCGCGCGGTCGCGCTCGGCGACGACAACCTGCCAAGCACGAACCGCGAGCTCGTCATCGGCGCCGATGCGGCCGTGGGCGCCTTCTTCCCGGGTGGCATCGACCACGTACGGCTCTGGAGCGTCGCCCGTTCCGAGGCTGAGATCCGCGACCACATGGCGGTGGGCCTGTCCGCCCAGGCCGGCCTGATCGGGCAATGGCCGCTCGATGGCAACGCGCGCGACCTGGCCGGCGGGCACGACGGGCGCGCGGGGAGCGGAGCGTTTTCGTACGACGGCGCGCTGCCCCGGGACATCACCCTGCCGCTGACGGACGGCGCCGTGGCCGTCGACGGCCGCTGCGACCCCGTCGAGTACGGCTCCGCCGAGCGCGTGGCCCTCGAGGGCAACGATCCCTTGACGGTGTACGTCCAGGTCACCGCGCTGAACATCCACGTGTGCGCCCTCGACATGCCGAAGCCCGCATCGGCCAACGGGTTCCTGGCGGCGGCGATCGACCGGAACCTGAGCCGCGACGCACGCGCGCAGCCGGGCGACTATCGGGTGCTGGCGCGCTACTCCGGCACGCCGGCGGCCGAGGAAGCCGACGGCCTGGGGGGCTGGCGTGCGCTGACGCTACCGACCGGCAGTTGGGAGGCGGCGCGGGTGACCACCAACGACCGCTGGAGCGCCGAGCTGCGCATCGCTCGCTCGATCCTCGAGCCCCCGCGCGATCCCGATGCTCCGTATGCCGCCGGCCTCGCCATCGTCTACAGCGGCGTGCGGAGTGCCGGCGACGAGCTCCCGTGGCCTCCCGGCGCCGGCCTCAACGCACCCGGAACGTGGTCGACGGCCAGCCTCGCCGAGGTCACCGGCTTCGCCCCACGCTACGCCTTCACCGGCGTGGTTCACCGGCTCGACCCCGACGGCCCCCCCGTCGGCGTGGCCGGCGTGCCCGTACAGCTCGTGCTCTCGGAGGACACGCGGCTGCGCCTGGCCGACTCGACCGAGACCGACCAGGGCGGGTTTTACCGGCTTGACTTCCAGGGCTACCCGCCCGACGCGTTCCTCGTCCGGCAGGCCAACCCGCGCGGCATGGTGTCGGTGTCGGCCAACGCCGGCTCAGGCGGCCGCGTGGCCGGCAGCGACGTGCTCATCTACGAGGTCGACCCCGACGTGCAACCGGCCGACACGACCTTCGCGGACGGCCGATTCGTCGAAGCCCTGAGCCCGGCCGCTCCACCGGTTCTGCGTCAGCACTACCTCGTCGTGTACGCCCCACCGGTCGTCGAGGACGACCTCGACGTGCTCGTCGAGGCCCGGCGGGCCCAGGGCTTCGTGGTCACGGCGCGCAGCACGGCCGACATCGCCGCCGAGTCGCCGGGCCGCGACCTGGCCGAGCAGATCCGCAACTGGCTCAAGGCACGCTGGGAGGCGGTCGAGCCTGAACCGGTTTACGCGCTCCTGATCGGCCGCGGCGACCGGATCCCGGTGCGCGACATCGGCTGGCTCGGCGACGACCACCGCGATCCGCGCCGGGGCGACTACCGACCGGCCTGGCCCACCGACTGGTACTACGCCGACGTCGACTCCAGCTGGGACGCCGACGGCGACGGCTATCATGGCGAGTTCCTGGGGTGCGCCCCCGGCCAGTCCTATCGCGACGCCGACGGCGAGGAAGCCGACTGCCCGGAAGCCGGCAGCCTGGCTCGCGAAGGCCCATACGGCGCCCTCCGTGAGCAGGGCGACGACTTCCGCATGGAGATCGCCCTCGGCCGGCTGCCCGTCAACGGTCGCGGCGAGGTTCGTCGGGCGCTCGAAGCCACCGTCGCCGCCGAGGCGGGCGGCGCCGAGAAGCGGCGCGCCATCCTGGCGGGCGGGTTCTGGCACTTCGAGGGCGCCACGTGGTCGGACGCGCGCCAGGCCAGCGTGCCCGGCGGCGACGCCCGATCCGACCCGTGGGTCCGCCGGGCCTGGGACGGCGATCGGCCGTTCGGCGCGGATGCCGGCGAGGCGTTGGCCACCGACGTGTTGCCACAGGTCCAGCCGGCCATGACCGAGGTCACTCGCCTCTTCGAGTCGACGTCGCCCGACGGCGACCCCATGCTCAGCCCCACCCGCCTCGCGGCGACCGCGCCCCTGTCGGCGCAATCCATGGCGCAGCAGTGGCTGCGCGGTGCGGGCCTCGTGCACCTGGCCGGGCGCGGCGGCCCGGGCGGCGTGTTCCAGGCCCGTTGGACCCGGGATTGGGACGGTGACAGGGAGATCGACCAGCCCGCGGCGCCATCCGCATGCGCCGGACAGGCGGGACCCGGCGGCCGCGTCGGACCGCCGTGCGACGAGCTCGAGGTCGGGCCGATCGTCGACAGCCGCATGGCGAAGGGTGCCGGAGGCGCCCCCATCGTCGTGGCCAACGCCGGCGGGACGGCGAACATCGCGTGGCGCTGGGACGGCGTCGACGCCGGCGGGAGCGTCATCGGCCTGCGCCATGGCCCGTCGGCCGTGCCGGCGGTCCTGGCCGGCCGCGGTGTCATCGCCGGGTGGCTCGGCAGCCAGACGCCCGTCGACCCCGGCGCCCTCGATCGATTCCAGGCCCGTGCCGCCGAACAGATCGCCGGCCGCGCACAGCGTCTGGGCGACGCCGCGGCCGTCAGCCTCGGGGACCTTGCGCGCCGGGCCCCCTATGACCCGCGGTCTTACGGGGTGATCCTCCTGGGCGACCCGGCCCTGCAGTACTGGGGCTCGCCGCCCGACACGGCCGGCGCATGGCCGCAAGAAGGGGGCGCTTGGGACGCGGCGAGCGGGTCGGTGTACGCCGGGCCGATCGTCCCGGAGCGGGTCTGGCAGACGCGCGATCCGGCGCTGGGCTCGCCCCCTGTCGTGGGGCGCGACGGCAACGTCGTCGCCGCCGGCACCGGGGCGGTGATGCGGGTGTCGGGCGCGGGCGTCCAGGTGAGCCGCGGCACGCTCGCGTCGTCAGGGGTCGCCACGCGCTTCGCGCCCGCGCTCGGGGCCACGGCCGTGTACGTCGCCGCCGGCGGCTCGCTGTATGCCTATGACCTCGGTCTGGGGAACCGAACCGAGATCCGCTTGCCGTCCGGTGCCACCGCCAGTGGGGCCCCGGGCGTCGCGCCCGACGGCCTTGTCTGGGTGCCCACGCAGCTCGGCATGCTGCGCGTCGACGGTGCCGGCCGCGTGGTCCAGGTCGGCCTAGCGCCGGTGATCGGCTCACCGGCGTGGCTGCCCACGGGCGAAGCCGTGTGGTCGACCGGCGACGGTCGTGTGCAGGGCTACCTCGTCGGAGCCTCGGGAGAGGGGACGCTGCGCGAGATCAGCCGGCGCGACCTCGGTGACCTGACGCCGCCGGTCGTGAGCCCGGCCGGCACGGTCTTCGTCGGCGCGGCCGACGGCCGGGTCCACGCCATGCCCGAAGAAGACCAGGAATGGCAGGTCGACCTCGGCGGGCCGGTCCGGGCACGGCCCGCGATCGCGCCGGACGGCCGACTGTTCGTGGCCACGGCGGCGGGCCGGGTCTCGGCCTACGCGGCCGAGCGCAGCGAGCTGTTATGGACGACGCGGCTCGGTGTCACGGTCTTGGCCGCCCCGGCGGTCGACGGGGGCCAGCTCTTCATCGTGGCTGGACAGAGCCTCTTCGCGCTCGACGTGGCCACGGGCAAGGTCAACTGGACCGCCGCGCTCGGCGGGGCCACCGACGACCGCGCCGCGCCCGTCATCGGGCCGGATCGGACGGTCTACATCACCCGCGCCGACCAGACCCTCGTCGCCGTGCGCGAGGCCGGCTGGCTCGCGGCGCCGTCGGACGTGTCGCTCGAGACCAACGCGAGCGGCGCCTCGGTGCACTGGCGCGACAACTCCGCGGCCGAGATCGGCTTCCGCGTGGAGGTGTGCACCCCCGATGACGGCTGCGCCCTCGCCGGCACGACGCCGGCGGGCGTCACCGTCCTGGACGTGCGGCGCCTGCCGTGGCCGACGGGGACACGCTTCTCGGCACGGGTGCAGGCGCTGGTCCAGGCGCCCGGCGGTCTGGCGCACGCCGGCGCCGGATCGTCGGCCGAAGATCCGGCGTCGGCGGGCCCGCACGCGCCGGCCGCCGACGCCGGCGCCGACTCGGACTTCGGGCTGTCGCAGCCGGCCGCCGTGATGCAGCCCCGCCCGCCCGCGGTGGCGGGCCTGGCCGCCGAGCCAATCGCCTCGGACGCCGTGGCGCTGGCGTGGCGCTGGTCCGGCAACACGGCTCAGCTTCAGGGGTTCAACGTCCATCGGCGAGTCGGGGCGGGGTGGCAGCTTGCGGCCGCGCTCGACGGCGATGCCCGCGGGTTCGAGGATCGCGGCCTCGATCCCGCGAACGTGTACGCCTATCAGGTGACGGCGGTCGGCGAAGGCGGGGCGTCCGACATCGCCGGCGCCGAGGTGACGACCTGGCGGCAGTCGCTCGCGTCGGTGTCCGACCTGCGGGCGGACGTTCACGAAGACGGCGTCCATCTGGCGTGGCGCGATGCCAACCTCGCCGGTACCGGCGTGATCGTGGAGCGGCTGGCGCCCGGCCGGGCGGACTTCGAGACGCTGGCGGTGCTGGGCGCCGGACCGGGCACGCTCGTGGATCGCTTCGATCTCCTGCCGGGTGTCTACAGCTATCGCGTGCGCCCCGTCGGCGATGCCACCGATGGCCCGTATTCCGCGGTGACGGCGCGCTTTGCGCGGGTCGAGCCGCACGCGGCCTTCCTGCCCGCTGCGTTCCAGGTTCGGCGGCGGTAGATCTGGGTTCGGCCCGACGGGCACGGCACGCCGCTCGCATGGCGGACGTGACCGTGCCCGTCGGGTGCCCCACGGCATGTGCGGCGCAATATCATGGCTGCCGAGCTGGGGTGTCGCGGTGGCTGGATCACGGGCGCGGCACCCAGTCGCCGCTTTCGCGCGGCTCCGGGTCGCCGTGGACGCGCTTTCGAACCAGCAGGCGAACCCCGTACGTCTTCTCAAACATCCGGCGGCTGGCCTGTGCTCCCCACAGCTCGAGCTCGCAATCCTGCGACGACCGCACATCGAGGGCCACCGTGCAGTCATCGGCCCGCTCCAGCGCCACGGCGGCGATGAGGCCGCCGTGGCTGCGGTCGAGGCTCTCGGCGAGCCTGAGGAGCGGGCTGAGGGCGCGCACCACGCGCCGGGCGGCCTTGTCGAGGATCGCGAAGTCCGGATGGGCCTTCCGGCTCGGGAGACCCTTGCGGTGAAAGCGGGCCACGAGCGCCATCACCGCGATCTCGGTCGTGTCGAAGCCGACAAGGTCGGCGTTGCGGATGAGGTAGGCGGTGTGGGCGTGGTGGTTGTCGTACGACACGAACACGCCGATGTCGTGCAGCATGGCGGCATGGCCGAGCAGCTCGCGCTCGTGGGGCCCGAAGCGGTGGAGCCCGATGGCTGCCGCGCTGTCGAACAGCTGCGTCGCCAGCCGCGCCACGGTGCGCCCGTGCGCCTCATCGTAGCCGCAGGCACGGCCCAACCGCCGCACGCTCCGCTCGCGGACGGTGAGGTCGCCGAACATGTCGGGGTGCCGCCGCGCCAGGTAGTCGGCGATGAGGCCCTCGCGCAGGCCGCGGTCGCTGACCCGCAGCCGCTCGATTCCCAGATCCTCCATCAGTGTCAGGACGATCGCGCTGCCGGCCACGATGATGTCGGCCCGCGCGGGGTTGATGCCCGGCAGCTGCCGCCGCTGCTCGAGGGTGGCCGCGCAAAGGATCTCGACGACGCCTTGGATCTGGGCGCGCGTGATCTCGTCGTCGCGCCTGCGTGGCCGGCGGTGGCTGATCCGCACGGCGATGTCCGCGAGGTTCTCGATGGTGCCCGAGCTGCCGATGGCCAGGTCCACCGACAGGCCGCGCAGGCGCTGGGTGCTGCGGATCGCCACGTTGCGGACGTGGCTCTGAAGGAGGGCGAACCGGTCCGCCGTCACCGGGCCGGTCTCGCCCGGCATGAAAAACAGCGCCGTCAGCCGGATGGCGCCCAGCTTGAGGGAGTCGAGCAGGACATACTGATCCTGCTCGCCGACGATCAGCTCGGTGCTGCCGCCGCCCACGTCGATGAACAGGGCGCGTCGGTCGCCGGGTGGAATGGCGCTTGAGACGCCCCGGTGGATGAGACGCGCCTCCTCGACGCCGGATACGATGTGGAGGTCGATGCCCGCTTCGTGCTGGACCAGCCGCACGAACTCGCGCTGGTTGCGCGCCTCGCGCGTGGCGGCGGTGGCGACGGCCACGATGTCGTCGGCGCCGTACGCCCGGGCCATCTCCGCGAACTTGCGACACACCAGCGCCGCGCGCCGCATCGCCTCCGGCTGGAGCACGTGGTCGACGAACCCACCCTCCCCCAGGCGCACGGCCTCCTTCTGCTGGCTGATGATCGTATAGGTGTGCTGCGGCGTGATCCGCACGAGCAGCAATCGAATGGAGTTGGTGCCGACGTCGAGGAACGCGCACACCTGGTCCGCCGGCCACGGCCGGCGCGGCTGGCCGGCGACGTCCGGTGGCATCGGCGTCGAGGTGGGCGGGCTGTCAGCGACGGAGCGGCCCGTGGCGGGGGTGGCGTCCATCGACCTTCAGCTCGCCCGCGGCGTGGGCGCGGACACCGTCTCGGCTGCTTCGGCCCCGAGCGCGCGCGCCAGCTTGCTCGTCGGGTTTGGGCTGAGCCCCTGCCGCGCGCGCAGCACCGCGTCGATGTGCGCCAGATCGTCGGGGGTGCCGGCGCCGCACAGCTCGGCCTCGCATGTGATCCAGTGCGCGACCTCTCGCGGCCGCCCGCCAGCGGCGGCGTCAGACGCCGCGCGCGAGGCCAGTACGTGCTCGACGCTGAGGATGGCGATCGGTGGGGCGGCGGCGTCTTCCCCGCGACGCACCGCGCGCGAGACCCGCGCCTGGTGAAGCAGCACGGACGGGGCGACGCGGATCGCCTCATCGCCGACGACGGACCGGACGGCGTCGCGGATCGGCGCCGGCCAGGCTTGCGGCTGGTCCCAGGCTTCGGGAGCCTCCAGCGGGTGCTCGATCTCGATCCGGGCCAGGATGGCGCCGCCGGTCGAGGGCGCCCCCGCGCGGCACTTGACGGTCAGCATCGCGCGGCCACTGCTCGTCCGGAGCCGCAGCGAGCAGCCCGCCCGTCGCAGCCGCTGATCGGGCGTGTCGAGGTACGTGTCGTAGAGCAGGCGGAACGTGCCGGGTTCGAGCACGAAGGCATCCCCGAGGCTGGCGGCGTGCAGCAGCGCGTCGGCCGCCGCGGGGTCAGCCACGTCGTACTTCGCCTCGATCTCGAGCGCGGCCGGAGGCCTGGTTTCGGCCTCGGCCGCGCCGCCCAATCCGGGCTGGGTGCCGCCCTCGGGCGTCATGACCGCGGCCCGGGGCCGGTGGCGCGCGGCAGCCGCCGCCCGGGGTCGCCTGGCGCGATGGTCGTCATCGCCGCACGATCGCGTCGGTCATGCGCGCGACCCGCGCCATGACGGCGACGTCGTGGACCCGCACGATGTCCGCGCCGCGCGTGATCGCCACGGCCACGGCCGCCGCCGTGCCTTCGGTGCGCTGGTCGGCCGGCACATCCAGCACGGCGCCGATGAAGCTCTTGCGCGACGGGCCCACCAGGAGCGGGAAGCCGAGGGCACGCACGGCGCCGGCTCGATCGAGGAGCTCGAGGTTCTGCGCGGGCGTCTTGCCGAAGCCGAGGCCCGGGTCCAGGATCACGTGCGATTCGGCGATGCCGGCGCGCCGCGCGATGGCGACCGAGCCGAGCAGCTCGCGGCAGACGTCGGCTACCAGATCGGCGTAGCTCACGCCGGCATAGTGCGGGCCGATGCGCGCCGCCACCTCGACGTTTGCGGGCGTCATGCGGTTGTGCATGACGACCACGGGCACCCCGCGCCTGGCCGTCAGGCCGGCCAGGTCGGGGTCGGCGCGTAGCCCCCACACGTCGTTGATCATGTCCGCGCCGGCGTCCAGCGCGGCAGCCGCCACGATCGCCTTGCTGGTGTCGATCGAGATCGGCGTCTCGAAGCGCGCGCGGATGGCGGCGATGACCGGTACGACGCGCGCCATCTCGGCGTCGGCGGTCACCGGGTCTGCCCCCGGCCGCGTCGACTCGCCGCCGACGTCGAGGATGTCGGCGCCCGCGTCGATGGCCGCGCGCGCCGCGTCGACGGCACGATCGACGTCGCCGGCCAGGCCGTCGCCCGAAAACGAGTCCGGCGTGGCGTTGAGGATCGCCATCACGTACGTCCGCGCGCCCCACGCCAGGGTGAGGCCGCGCAGCGTGAGATGCCCCGAGCGCAATGGCATGCCTTCCAAGCCCGAGGCGGCCGACCGCACTGCGTCGGTGACGCTGGCCGACGGCCGCTTGGGCATCTCGGCGGGCATGGACATGGGGGCGACCCTCAGTACCGATCGAGCTCGACGAGGCGGTCGTCGTCGATGCCGAAGTGGTGTGCCAGCTCGTGGATGACGGTCCGCCGGACCTCGTCGGCGACCTCGGCCGGCGACTCGCAGGCGTCGAGGATGGGGCCCCGGAAGAGCGTGACCTTGTCGGGCAGCACCATGCCGTAGTCGCTCGCGCGCTCGGTGAGCGGTACCCCTTCGTAGAGGCCGAAGAGCGTTTCGTGGCGCGGCACGCCCGCCGACCGCAGCTGATCCCGCGTGGGCCAGTCCTCGACGACGACCTCGACGTTCTCGAGCCAGCCCCGAATCTGCGCCGGGAGGTCGTCGAGGGCGGCGAACGCGAGGTCTGCAAAGGCGTCGTACGACAGGTGCATGGCGTCAATTGTAGTGTGGTATACTCCGCCGCCAAGCCCCGGCCAGGCCATCGGCCGCCCGCCATCTCCGCGCCGCGCCCGTGAGGATGCCATGCCCGATCCTACCCTCGAGCACCACAAGCGCCAGGCGGGCGAAGCCGCGGCGGCATTGGTCGTGCCGGGCATGACCGTCGGGCTCGGCACCGGCTCGACCGTCCGCTTCACCATCGAGGCCATCGGCCGGCGCCTGGCCACGGGCGCGCTGCGCGACGTCGTCGGCGTGGCCACGTCCAGGGCGACCGAACGCCTGGCCGCGGCGTGCGGGATCCCGCTGGCTGACCTGGCCGATCGGCCCGTGCTTGACCTGTGCATCGACGGCGCCGACGAGGTGTCGCCCACCCTGGATCTGATCAAGGGTCTGGGCGCCGCGCTGCTGCGCGAGAAGATCGTTGCGACCGCCGCGCGGCGGCGGGTGATCGTCGTCGACGCGGGCAAGCGGGTGGCCCGGCTCGGCACCCGCGCCCATTTGCCCGTCGCGGTGATCCCGTTCGCCTGGCCCGTCCATCTCGACCCCATCCGCGCGCTCGGCGGCGTGCCAGAGCTCCGGCGCGAGCCGTCCGGCGCTCCGCTGGTCAGCGACGACGGGCTGTACCTCCTGGACTGCCGGTTCCCCGCCGGCATCCCCCATCCCGCGGATCTCGAGGCCGCGCTCCGGGCGCGGGCGGGTATCGTCGCGACCGGCCTCTTCCTGGGCATGACGGAGATGGTGTTCGTCGCGGGGGCGGAGGGGATGGAGGTCTTGACCGTGTCTGGATCCTAGATGGCTGTAGCGGAGTCGCTACACGAAGACCGCGTGGCGCGGACCGACCAGCCTTGCGTCGCGATCCTGGGAACCGCGGCAGGATCGCGCGATCCCGGCGCGGTCGCCGGGATCGCAAGCTCCGTCCCTAGCACTGGCTGAAGCCACAGCTGTAGCACTTCCGGCACCCCTCCTCGTTGACCAGCGCGGCGTGCCCGCAGTCCGGGCAAAGATCGCCGCTGCGCAGCGGGAGCTGCCGGGCCTCGCGTTCCGCCGGGGTGCCCGGAGCCTCCTCGCCACCTCGGTCGCGGGGCGCGCCGTCGGCGGCATCGAGGTGCTGGGCCAACGCCCGCGCCACGCCGTCCGGCAGGGATGCCACGCGGTTCGGCCCGAAGCCGATCGATCGCCCGCCACCGATGCCTCCGAGCTGGTGCACGATCTCCGCCAGCCTCTGGCGGGGTGGCACCGGCGAGATCAGCCGCAGCGCGTACGACACCAGGCGCCCGATGGCCTCGGACACCGCCGCGGTCTCGCTGCCCGCCTTGGCCGTGGTGACGAACACCTCGAATGGCTGGCCATCGCGGTCCCCGTTGACGGTCACGAAGGACTCGCCGAGCGGCGTCGCCACCTGGATCGTGCAGCCGTCCAGCCGGGTCGGACGCGGGCGCTTCGAGGCTTCAGGCAAGAGCGGCAGGGCCGCCGCATCGCTTGCCGGCGCGGCGCCATCGGCCTCGGCCGGCCCGCCGCTGGGCGCAGCCTTTGCCTGAGCCGTCGCGAGCGTCTCGAGGACGACGCGATCCCGCGATCCCGTCACGTACACCGTCAGCCCCTTGCAGCCCAGTCGCCAGCCGAGGTGGTAGGCCTGCGCCACGTCGTCGACGGTGGCGTCCGCCGGGAAGTTGTTCGTCTTGCTGATCGAGTTGTCGACCCAGCGCTGGATCGCCGCCTGCATGCGCACGTGCGACTCGGCGGAGATGTCCTGGGACACCACGAACGTGTGCCGCACGGCCTCGGGCACCCCGGCCACGCGCTGGCACGAGCCGTGGATCAGCACCTGATCGACGATCGCCCGGCGCGCCGCCCCGTCCAGGCCGGCCCGGGCGAGCGCTTGCTCAAAGAGCGGGCTGGCGTAGGTGAGGCGCAGGTCGCGGCCCCCGTCGTCGACGTGCCGGACGTAGGCGAGCGCGAAGACCGGCTCGCAGCCGTACGCCTCGCAGCCCGCCACCGTGGCGATCGTGCCGGTGGGTGCCACCGTCGTCTGGCAGGCGTTGCGGATGCCATGGGCCCGAATGCCCTCGGCGATTGCCGACCAGTCGAGGTCGGGGCGGCCCCAAGCCCTGGCGTCGGCTCGCCGCTCCCCGGCGGCAGCCGGTGGGCGCCACGACGTCGCCACGGGGTCGTAGATGCTGCCGGACAGTGCCGGGAATGGGCCGCGCTCTCGGGCCAGCTCGATGCTCGTGCGCATGCAGTGGAACCGAACGAACGCCATCACCTCGCCGGCGAAGGCCTCGCCCTCCGGCGATCCATAGCGCACGCCGCAATGGTAAAGGAGGTCGCCGAGCCCCATGATACCCAGGCCGATCCGCCGTGCCCGCAGCGCCGCGTCGCGGAGCTGCGGCACGGCGGGCACGTAGGCGTTCGCCGTCACGACGTCGTCGAGGAAGCGCGTGGCAAGCGCGACGGTGGCACGCAGGCCGTCCCAGTCCACAGTCCCAGTGCCGTCCGCGCCGGCCGGCCCGAAGTGGCGCGCCAGGTTGATCGACCCAAGACAGCAGTTCTCGAACGGGCCGAGAAACTGCTCGCCGCACGGGTTGGTCGCCTCGAGCCGATACAGGTGCGGCACAGGGTTGTCGCGGTTGGCGGTGTCGAGAAACAGCACGCCTGGCTCGCCGTTGTGGTGCGCCTGCCGCACGATGCGATCGAAGAGCTCGCGGGCCTGGACGGTCTTGTGCGTCACGATCGGAACACCGGCAGCTTCCGCCTGCTCGAGCGTTCCGTCGAAGCCGCCGTACGCCTCCGACGCAACGTCGGGGAACCGCAACGCCCATGGGGTGCCGGCCTCGACGGCTCGCATGAAGGCGTCGGTGATGCCGACCGAAATGTTGAAGTTGGTGATGGCGTGCTCGGTGGTCTTGCAGGCGATGAACGCCTCAATGTCCGGGTGGTCGACCCTCAAGACACCCATGTTCGCCCCGCGCCGGCTCCCCCCTTGCGCCACCTCGCCGAAGGCCGCGTCGAACACCCGGAGGAAGCCCACCGGCCCGGTGGCCCGGCCGGCCGACGTGCTCACCCACGCGCCCTCCGGCCTGAGGCGCGAGAAGTCGAACCCGTTGCCTCCCCCGGTTTGCTGGATCAAGGCCGCGTTGCGCAGGGTCTCGAAGATGCCCGTGGGCGTCCGGCCCATGTCGTCGCTGATGGGCAACACGAAGCAGGCGGCCAGCTGGCCTAGCGGGGTACCCGCGCCGGTGAACGTGGGCGAGTTCGGGAAGAACCGCAGCGAGGTCAGGAGGTCGTAGAAGTCGGCCGCGACGCCCTGCGCGTCGCCGCCCCATTCGGTCTCGGCCGCGGCCACGTGCCGGGCGACCCGCCAGAACATCTCTTCTACCGTCTCGGCCGGCCGGCCGTCGGACCCCCGGCGGAGATAGCGTTTCTCGAGGACGATACGCGCGTTGGGGCCCAGATGGATCGGCCGGTCGGGCCGCCCGGCCTCGCGGGCTTGACCGTTGGCGGACGCGTGGGCGGCGGGGCTCGGGTGGACGGCGGGCTCGGTCACCGATGGCTCCTGACGGGTGTGGGGGGATGCGGGCGGTCACCGCGATCGAAGCGAGCGGCGATGGACGGATGGCAGGATTTTAGGCCGGTCGGCATCTGCAATCAAACGTTCGTTAGGCGGCGAGCCGTGACCGTTCCGCGGCTTCACGCCCGCGGGGCGACGGTGGTATGGTTATGTGTCACGGCCCCGGCCGGTCACCCGCCCCGGCGGCCGCGCGCTCTCGATTGCCCGTATCGACCGCCCCAAAGGAAAGAGCTGAGTCTCATGAGATTGATCCACAGCCGAAGCTTCGCCTTGCTCGCCAGCAGCCTTGCCCTCGCCGTCGGCTGCGCCGCGCCGGCGGCCGA
>CAYQBA010000088.1:17409-19531 GCA_964415605.1 uncultured Anaerolineales bacterium
GGCGGCCGTCGACGCCGGCGCCGACATCGTGTTCGTCGATGCCCGCCCACCGCTCGACTACGAGTCCGGCCACGTGGCCGGCGCCATCAACGTGCCGTACTTCGAGGCCGAGAAGCACCTCGACCGGGTCCCGCGCGACCGGTGGGCGGTGGTGTATTGCGAGTGCCCACATGCCGAAGCCCAGCAGGTCGCGGACGCGCTGATGGCGGCGGGCTACACCAAGGTGAAGGTCATCGACGAGGGCCTGGGCGGGTGGCGCGATCTCGGGCGCGAGATCGTGATGGGCACGCCCGAGAGCTGAGCTGCGCATCCGCACCACGCCGAGGGGCGCGGCGCCCGTGTCACAATCTGACTCGAGGGACGCGCCTATCGCTCCATGCCCGCACGCCGGACGCGCGGCGGCTGCCTGCGCCGTTGTCGCCATGGCTGCCGTCGCCTTGGCAGTCGCGATCGTCGGCTGCCGGCCCGTGCCGACGGGAACCCTCGAGCTGCGGTGGCACCTGCCGGCCGGGGCCGGCGCCGGCCTCGACACGGTGCGCATCGCGCCCGAGTGGGCCGGTGCCAATCGCGGGCCGATCCGAGACGCCGATTGGTCCCGCATCCCGCTGACGACGGACCGGGTGGCGTTCGGCCTCGTGCCGGACGCCACAGGGACGGTCGCCCCGGTCACCGTCGCCCGCGGGCCGCTCCCCGCCGGCCGGTGGGACCGGGTCTTCGTGGCCGCCCCGTCGGTGACCGCCCGGGCGCCCGATGGCGCGACCATTGCGCTGACCAGCCACATCGAGCCCATCGCACGGGGCTTCGACCTGCCGAACGGTGGCCGGGTCACCGTCGACATCGAGCTGATCGTGCTCCCGGCCCCGTCGTTCGTCGGCCCTGGGTGGCAGATCTTCGTCAAGGATGCCCTTGTGCGCTGACTGTACGCCTTGCGCGCACCGACCTATACTCGCCATCGATGAGCGACGCGACCACCGCCTCCGATCGTCCGTTCCACTGGCCGGTCGGGCCAACCCCCGAAGCTCGGACCGGGCCCGAGCTGCCGGCTGGCTGGTACGTGGCCAACCCGTTCGGGCGGGTTTATGAGGCCCGTCCCGGCCGGCCGGCCGTCCACACCGGCCTGGACCTCAACCTGCGCAGCGGTGGCGACTCAGACCTCGACGTGCCCGTCCACGCCTGCGGCGACGGCATCGTCACGGCCTCCGGCAGCTACGCGGTGTGGGGCAACATCGTGCTCGTCCAGCACACCCTGACCGACGGCCGGCGGCTCTGGAGCCAGTACGCCCACCTCCATCGCCGCACGGTCGCGGTCGGCCAGGCCGTGGTGCGCGGCCAGCAGGTCGGCACCGTCGGCAAGGGTGAATCAGGCCGCTTCACGGCGCACCTGCACTTCGAGATCCGAATCGCCGATCTGCCGGCACCCCATTGGCCGGGGCTGCGCCCGCAGCCGGTGCGGCGTGCTTATGTCGATCCGGCGACCGCCATCGGCGAAGGCCTCAAGGCCATCGACGCCGCCCTGCCGCCAATCGTGGCCACCGCCCCGCCGCCAGCGCCGGACGGCGCGCCGGCACCGGACGGCGCGTCTCGCGGGTGGCCACCGACGTGGTTGCCAGCGCCGGCGCTTGCGGGCGCCGCGATTGCCCGCCACCCGCGCGGCAAGGGCGCGATCGCCATGGACCCCCGTGGGCTGGAGGGCGGCGATCCGGCCGTCGTGGTGCGCCGCGCGCGCGCGCTCGGGCTGTCGTTCGCGGTGCTCGGGCTCGCCACACCCCCGCGCGACGACGCGGAAGACGAGTCGCGCGCGGTCGACCGGATCGCGGCGGCGCTCGCCGCGTCGGGCGTCGCCGTCTGGGCGATGGCGACCTTCGGCGCGGCGACGATGCCAGCGGCGGTGGCGGCCATCGCCGGTTGGGCAGGCACCAGCCGCCTCGCCGGCTGGATCGTCGCGCCCGTCGGCCGCCGCGCGGCCGAGGTCGGCGCCGCGGCCGTGGCCGGCATCGGGGCGGCCCGGCCAGGGACGCCCGTCGCCGTGCTCCTACCGCTTCACGCCTGGCGCCACGCCGGTGATGGCATCGCGGATCTCGATGCCGCGGACGCCATCCTGCCGCAGGTGGACCATGCCGGC
>CAYQBA010000089.1:0-19503 GCA_964415605.1 uncultured Anaerolineales bacterium
GCCACGGCCGTGGCCGCGGCGATTGCCGCCTGCGCGCCCGGCCGGCCGCCGGTGTTCGACCCGCCGCCACGCCGCACGCCGCTGGCGGCCGTGGCGGGCCGACCGGCCGGCGACGATCTCCCCGCCGATCGGTCCCTGGCGTGGGTTGGCGCTGCGTACTACCAGCACTACTGCACCGATTGCCACGGCGTGTCCGGGGGCGGCGACGGCCCGGGCGCGGCGCTGTTGGATCCGCCGCCGACCGACTTCACCGACGCGGCGTACATGCGGGACCAGACGCCGATCTGGTACTACCGTTCGATCTCGGACGGCGTCGTGGGCTCGTCGATGGCGCCGTGGACGCCGCGGATGCGCCGGGAGGAACGCTGGGACGCCGCGTTCTACGTCTGGTCGATGGCCGTTCCGGCCGAACGGCGCGCGCGCGGCGCGGACCTGTACGCCGGCGCGTGTGCCGGCTGCCACGGTGCAGACGGGGGCGGTGTTCGGACGGCGCGTCTCGACGACCCCCGGCGCGTGGCGCTGTCGAGGGCTGCCGCCGCCGCGGACGTGGCACGCGCCCACCCGGACCGCGCGCCGGCGTCCCCGGGCGACCGCGACGCGCTGGCCGAGCACCTCGCCACATTCCTCTATGCGCCCCTCGCCCCGACCGCCGGGACAACACCGGCGCCATGAGCGGCGATTTCCCTCCCGGAAGCCCTCGGTTATAATCCGCACCCATGCGCCCCGCCCTGCACAGCCCGCGATTCTGGTTCGGGATCGTGCTCAGCGTCGCCGCGCTGGCGTGGGCCGTGCGAGGGGTGGCGTGGGCCGATCTGCTCGCCGAGCTGTCCACGGCCGACTACGGGTGGCTCATCCCCACCGCCATCCTCGTGCTGCTGGGGCAGCTCGCGCGTGCGGCCCGCTGGCGGATCCTCTTCGGCGACGGGCCGCGCCCATCGCTGCGGGACGCGTTCGCCATCCTGTCCATCGGCTATCTCGTCAGCGCCGTGTTCCCCTTGCGCCTGGGCGACCCGGTGCGGGCCTGGCTGGCCGACACCCATACCCCGGCGCGGGGCTCCGAGGCGTTCGGGACGGTGATGGTCGAACGCGCGATCGACCTCCTGACCGTGCTGGCGCTGCTGGCGGCGATCGTGCCCGGGCCCGCGGCGCGCTTGCTCCAAGACCAGCTTGGACCCGGGCCGTGGTCGAACCCGGCGCGCCTCGCATGGATCGCCATCGCCGCGGTCGCCGCGGTTTACGTCGCCCTTTTCGCCGCATCGCGCGCCGGCGCCCGTGTGGGCCGGGCGGTGTCGGCTTTGCTCGAAGGGGTTGGCGCCTCGCCGCGGTTCGCGCGTGGGATCGGGGCATCGGTGGCGGGCTTCGCCGCCGGGGTCGGGGTGCTGGGGCGGCCGCGCGCCGCGGCGGCGGCCAGCGCGTGGTCGCTCGTCGTCTGGGTGCTCGGCGGGATCGAATACTGGGTGTGCTTGAAGGCGTTCCACCTCGACCTCTCCTTCGCGGCGGCCGTGTTCGTGCTGTGCGGCACGGCCGTCTTCGCCATCCTGCCGTCGTCGCCGGGCTACGTTGGCCTGTTCCACACGGCGGTGATCGTCACGCTGGGCATCTTCGCGGATGTCCCGAAGGACGCGGCCCTGTCGTATGCCATCGTCCTGCACGGCGTGATCATGGTGGTCCTGATTGCCCTGGGGCTGGTGGGCCTGCGGATGATGGCGCTCGCGCCGCGGGATCTCGAGGCGCGTCTCGGCGGGGCGGCGGTCGACGCGTGACGGCCTGTGGTGCAACCCTCGGGCGTCTACCGTGGGGATCGCGCCGCCCGCGGCGGTCGGCACGTTGCGATCGCCCCGGCGTTTGGGTATACTCCCGCCGGCATCCGGCGGGGGCGTGCGGCCGACCGCGCGCGCTCCGCCGGTGTTGCTGCCGCGTGCCGCGATGACCATCCCCGCGCGGCTTCGCCATGAGGGCGGGGCTCCGGGGCCCTCCGCGCGATGCCGTCGGTTCATCCCACGGGCCAACCGACCCGCCCTAGGATCCCAGGGAGATCGATCCCGCCATGCCCGAAAGCACGACGCCCGATCCGGGTTACGACCGACAGCAGCTGCGACGCATGCTGGCCAACGAGGCCGACATGTCGTTCAAGCGGCGGGCCGAGTCGGTGTTCGACTTCCTGGCGATCCGGCCTGGCGATCGGGTGTTGGACGCGGGCTGCGGGCGAGGCTTTTACCTCAACTTCGCCCGCCACCTCTTCCCATGGGCCGACGTCGTCGGCGTCGAGCTTGATCGCCCGCTCCTGCCGATGGCGCGCGCGGCGGTGCCGGGAGCCAGGGTGGCGTGCGCCAACCTCTATCGCCTGCCGTTCGGCGACGGCGCGTTCGACAAGATCATCTTTTCCGAGGTCATCGAGCACATCCCCGACGACCGCGCCGCGCTCCGTGAGCTCTGGCGCGTCCTGGCGCCCGGCGGCGTGCTCGCCCTGACGACGCCCAATGCGAACTACCCGTTGGCGTGGGACCCCATCAACAAGGTCCTCGAAACCCTGACGGGCAAGCACATCCAGACGGGGCCCCTGGCCGGCATCTGGGCGAACCATGAGCGGCTGTACAGCCTTGCGTCGCTCAGCCAGGTGGTGACCGACGCCGGGTTCGCGGTCGAAGAGATCCGGTGCCACACGCGCTACTGCTTCCCGTTCATCCACAACCTCGTGTACGGCATCGGCAAGCCGCTCCTCGAGCGCGGGCTGCTGCCCGACGCGCTGGCGCGGGCGGCGGACCGGTACGCCCTCGACGCCGATCCCGGCACCGGATCGGCGTGGAACCCGGTCAACCTCGGCCTCCGCGTCTTCAACGCCGTGGATGCCTGGAACGACCTCGACCCTCCCCGACCTGACCAGCCGTTCCTCATCATGGCCCTCAAGCTGCGCAAGCCCGAGGTGGCACCGTGACGACCGACGACCGCGACCGCGCCGCGGATGGGCAGCCCCAACCCGGCGCGGAGCGACCCGCCGAGGCAGGCTCGACCGCGAACGACTCGGGCATGTCCCATCCGCCGGCTGGCGTCCCTGCGCCGGATGATTCCAGCGTGATGGCGCCGCCCGCCGGTGACCCTGACCTGGTCGACCCCGCCGCGCCCCAACCCAGGCCGCCCGGCGGTTCGACCTGGCTCGTGCTCGCGTTCGCCGCCCTGGCGGCGGGGTGCCTTGGATGGGGGCTCGTGCGGCTCGCCCTCCGCCCGGATCTGCCGTTGGACTTCTTGCTGCTCTTCGGGGCGGCGGCCGTGCTCGCCCGGCAAGCCTGGGCGCTGGCGGCGCGGTACGGGGTGACCGGACGCGGTCTCGACGCCGCCGTTCGCGGCGTGTGGGCCCGGTGGCTCCCGGGCGAACGGCCGGCGAGCCCCGGGGACATGGGGAGCGGGCTGGCGGGGGCGACGGGCGAGCCCGGGGCCGGCGATGCTGGCGTCGTGGCGGGGGATGGCCCCGCGACGGCCGGGGCAGGGGGCAGCCCGGCCGCCCCGACCCCCGAGCCGGCCTATGTCCGCCCCGCCGCGTGGGCCGCTTCGCCGCGCCCGGCCGTGGTCATGCTCGCCGGTCTGGCCGCGGCGCTGGCCGGGCAGATCCTGCTGGACGCGGCGCAGACCCTCACCCTGGCCGCCGTCGCGCTGATGACGGCCGCGGTGGTTGCGTGGCTGTGGGCCCTGGCCCGCACGCCGGAGCCGGTGGACGACGCGCCGGTGGCCGTCGTCGCGGGCCCCGGCTTGGACGCCGGGCGTGCCCGCGCCCTCGGGATCGGGCTGGCGCTGGTCGCCATCCCGGCCTTCATCGCACCGCTGCTCGGCGACACAGCCCGGGCATGGCTCGGGCTGCTCGACTATCCGCCGGTGGACGCGGTCGACGTTCGCCTCATGGGCACCAACACCTTCACGCGGCTCGGCGGGACGATGTGGCTGGCGGGCATCCTGGCGTACGTGTATGCCCTCGCCGATCGTACCGGCTGGGCGGGCGGGCGGCGCTGGCTGGCGCGCCGCCCAAGCATCACGCTGCGCATCGGCCCAACCGGCCTGGCGCTGGGCGCCATCGCCGCCGTCGCCGCCTGGTACCGCTTCCACGACTTGGCGCGCCTGCCGTTCGAGATGACCAGCGACCACACCGAAAAGCTGCTGGACATCGCCAGCATCGTCGACGGCCTGCGGCCCGTGTTCATGCCGGCCAACTCCGGGCGCGAGGCCATGCAGTTCTACTGGATCGCGTTCCTCGTCGCGCTCGGGCTGCCGCTGACGTTCATGACGCTCAAGGTCGGCATGTCGATCATCGGCACGGTCACCGTCGGGCCATTGTACCGGCTGGGCCGCCGCATCGGCGGGGCGCACGTCGGCCTCATGGCCGCGCTGATCCTGGCGATCCTGCCGTGGCACATTCAGATCACGCGCATCGCGCTGCGCATCTCTCTGGCGCCCCTGTGGGTCGCGCTGACGTTCATCGCGCTCTACCGGGCCCTCGCGCACGGGCGCCGCAACGACTGGTTGTGGGTCGGGCTCGCGACCGGGCTCGGGATGTACAGCTACTCCGCCTTCCGCCCGATGCTGTTCGTCGTGCCGCTCGTCGTCGTGCTCAAGCTCGTCCACGATGCGTGGTACGGCCGCCGCGAGGGTTTCTCGCGCGATCTGGCGGCGCACGGGGCCGCGGCCGCCGGACTCACGGCCCTGCTCGTCGTGCCGCTGGTGCGCTACGGCATCGACCGCCCGGGCGAGATCGGCGAGCGGACGGCGACGCGGATCTTCGGCGACGCGTTCTCGATGCAGCCGGCCGCCGTGTGGGACTTCCTGCGCGCCCAGGACGCGCCGTTTTTCGTCGGGCTCCTCCGGCAGTTCGGGGTCAACCTGCGCAACGCGCTGTTGATGTTCAACGTGACCAGCGACAACGCCTGGTTCCAGAGCCCGCCCGGCCGGCCGGCGTTCGAGACCGTCGGCGGCGCCCTCTTCGTGCTCGGCCTGGCGGTGGCGCTGCATCGCATCCGGCGCCGCGACTGGCAGGTCGGCACGTTGGTCGTGACCATGCCGATCCTGCTCCTGTCGACGATCATGGCGCTGGCGTTCCCCAACGAGAACCCGTCGCTGACTCGGGCCTCGGCGGCCTTGCCCGCGGCCGTCGTCATCGCGGCGCTGCCGCTACCGGCGCTCCTCGGCCGGATGCGCGCGGCCTGGGGCCCGCGCACCGCGCACCCGGCGTACGCCGTGCTCGTGGTCGTCCTCGTGGCCTGGATGGCGCGCGGCACCGACGCGCGCTACTTCGGTGAGTACCGCCATTACTACGACGAGAGCACGCACCCCACGTCCGAGGGCGCGGCCGTGATCCGGAGCTTCGTCAACCTCGGCGGCGACCTCGACCACGTGTACTACGCGGCGTGGCCCAACGGCTGGGACCATCGCCTACTCGGCATCCAGGTCGGCAAGCCCGACTGGACGGGCATCTTGTGGCCGGCCGATGGCGATTGGGACAACGCCATCCACCAGGCCCGGGGCCACGTCGCCGACCCGTCGCGCAAGCTCTACCTGGTGGGCGGCCCGCTGGCCGCGCAGCACATCGCGTTCCTGAAGTCGCTCTATCCGAGCGCGCTCGTCACGGTCCATCACACCCGGGTGCCCGGGAAGGACTTCTGGAGCATCCTCGTGCCCGAAAGGGCCGCACCGCCCACGGAGCAACCCCCCGAATGACGACGGACGAACTGACGCGACCGGACGACGGCCCCGCCACGCTCGAGCCCGCGCCGCCGGGCGACGCATCGGTCACGCCTGAGCCGATGGCCATGCGCGATGCGCCGATGCCGCCGCGGGGCGAGGCGGACACGCCCGCGCCCGTGCCGCCGGGCGACGAACCGAGCACGACCGAGCCGCTGTCGGCTGAATCGAGCAAGCTCGATCTGTCGCCGCCGGGCGACGAACCGGTTGCTCCCGGCGCTCCGTTGCTCGACGCGGACGAGGCGGCGCACGCGCTTCCGCCGCCCGTGCAGGCGCGCGGCCTCGCCGCCTGGCTGCGGGACCGCGCCTGGGTGCTCGTCGCCCTGGCCGTGATCCTGGCTGCGGCGGCCCACGTGCGGCTGGTGGGTTTGGACTGGGACAGCGGCCACCACCTGCACCCCGACGAGCGCTTCCTCACGATGGTCGAGAGCGCGCTCACGCTGCCGACGGCGTGCCTTTCCGACCCGGCCGGCCGGATCGACGCCTACGGGTGCCTCCTGGGCTACCTCGACACCGACACGTCGCCGCTCAACCCGCGCAATCAAGGGCACGGCTTCTTCGCGTACGGGACCTGGCCGATCACGCTGGTGTACCTCGTGGCCCGGCAGCTCGGGAAGACCGACTACCACACCGTCTACATGGTGGGCCGGCAGATGAGCGTGCTCATCGACCTGTTGGCGCTCTTGTTGCTGTTCGGCCTGGGGACGCGCCTGTACGACGCGCGGGTCGGGCTCCTCGCGGCGGCGCTGGGTGCGTTCACGGCGTTCTTCATCCAGCAGGCGCACTTCTTCACCGTCGACGGCCCGGCCAACTTCTTCGTCGTGCTGTTCTTCTTCTTCGCCGTCGGCATGCCGCGGCGGGGCGGCTGGGCGGCCACCGCCCTGGCCGGCGCGGCGCTCGGCATGGCGCTGGCCAGCAAGGTCTCGGTATGGCCGCTGGTGCCGGTGGCGCTAATCGTGCTCGGCGCCGCGGCCGTCCGGCGCGGCGGGGCGCGGCGCGACTGGATCGAGGCCGCCGGCAAGGTGGCGCTCCTCGGGGTGACGTCGTTCGTCGCGCTGCGCCTGTGCATGCCCGACATGTTCGTCGGGCCCGGTTGGCCGAACGTCGTCGACGACCCGACGCGCTACGCCCAGGTCACCAGCGGCGAGTGGATCGCCCCCGACCTCTGGCATACCCTCCACGACCTGATGCCCGACGCGCTCGAGCCATGGCTGCTGCCGGATCCCCGCTGGATGGACAGCATGCGCAAGGTGTCGGAGCTCGTCACCGGCCACGGCGTCGACTGGCCGCCCAACCACCAGTGGTGGAACCGCACCGACTACGTCTTCCCCTGGCGCAACATGGTCCTGTGGGGCATGGGCATCGCGCTCGGCGTGGCCGCCTGGCTGGGCTGGGCCGCGGCGGGGCTGGAGATCCTCCGCCGGCGGCGGCTCGCGCACGCGCTCCCATGGCTGTGGATCACGCTGTTCTTCGCCTACTACGGCGGGCAGTGGACCAAGACGATGCGGTACTTCCTGCCGATCTACCCGGCGCTGATCCTCTTCGGCGCTTACGGGCTCGTGGCCCTGTACGACCGGGCGCGCGGCCAGCGGACGCGGGTGTTCGATCCGGATGAGGCCGAGCCTGGCCCCGAACAGGCAGCCGCGTTCATTCCGCCGACGGGCCGTCGAGGGCGCCTGGCGCCGGCGGCCGCGCTCGCGCTCATGGCCCTGGTCGTCGGAACGACTACCGTCTGGGGCTTCATGTTCTCGCGCATCTACACCCGCGATCACTCCCGCGTGGCGGGCAGCCGCTGGATCTACCACCACCTGCCCACGGCGTTTGGCCTGACCGTCAAGGGCGGCGCCGACGGCGCCGCGCCCGGCCTGTATCTCCCGGCCAACTGGCCGCAGTCCATCCGCATGGTGCCGGGGACCCACCAGTATCGGGTCGACGACGAGGCGTGGGTCGGCCCGGCCCGGGTGCTGATCCCGGGGGCATCGCCGATCACCATCGACGGCGCCCACCTCGCGTACGTCACCGACCCCGAGGCCGACGCGTCGCCCGAGTCGTTCGAGGTCGTGCTCTCGACGGCGGCGTTCCTCGGGGCCGACGGCCGGCCCGACAAGCCGCTGGCGAGCGGGTCCGCGCGGGTCGCGCTGAACGCGCGCGCGCAGTCGGTGCGGGTCGCGCTGCCGGACGTCGAGCTGTGGCCGCCCGCGCCGGCGACCCCGACGCCGCAGCCCTTCGGCGGCGACCGTCTCGGACTGACGCGCTATCTCCCCTTCGGCGCCACGCCGGAGTCGCCCGCCGCGCCGCCGGACACGCCTGTCGGCGAGTACTACCTGTGGTTCCGGGTGGAGGGTGCGCCCATCCGCGGCCGCCCGAGCATCCTCGCCATCGAGACGCGCTGGGACGACGCCATCCCGCTCGGCCTCGACGGCTACGCCGCGCGCGACGATGCCGAGACCGAGTGGGGCGAGGGGCTTTACGGCTCGTCCGAGATGGACCTGTACGACGCCGACACGCCGGCCAAGGTCGACCAGATGCTCGATTGGATGGCCGCGGCCGACTACGTGATGATGAGCTCCAACCGCGTCTACGGCGCGATCGCCCAGCTCCCGAATCGCTGGCCGATGACGCTGCGCTACTACGACGCCCTCTTCGCCGAGTCGTTCGGCTTCCGCCACGTGGCGGACATCCACTCGTACCCGAGCCTGGGTGCATGGGAGGTGAACGACCAGCCCGCGGAGGAGGCGTGGCATGTCTACGACCACCCCAAGGTCGATGTCTTCGCCGTCGACGGCGTCGATCGCGACGCGCTCAGGGCGGAGCTGGTGCCGCTGACCGGGCCCGAGCACGTGACGTTCGTCTGGCCGCAGGAGTCAGACGGGGTCATGCGCGGGCTGTGGTCGCGCCTGCGCGGCGTCGTCCTCGGCGATGCCGGCGACGCGGCCATCGACGCCGCCGGCGTGCCGCTGGAAGCCGTCATGCTCAGCGACGCGCGGCGCGAGGCGCAGCGCGATCGCGGCCGTTGGATCTTCGAGGCGGCGAGCCTGGTGAACCGGAGCCCGGTTGCCGCGGTGGCGTGGTGGTACGCCGTCCTGGCGCTCGTCGGGCTCGCGGCGTTCCCGCTGGTGGCCACGCTCCTGCCCAACCTCGCCGATCGCGGCTGGGCGGTCGCCCGCACGGCGGGCCTCCTCTTGACGAGCTGGCTCGCGTGGCTGGCCGCGTCGCTCGGGTGGGCCGACCACACCCCCGCCTTGGTATGGACGGCGGCGGCCGGCATGGGCCTGGTCTCGCTGGGGCTGGCCTGGCGCGACCGATCCGGCCTGCGCGCGTGGCTCGCCGCGAACCGCCGCGTGGTGCTTGCGGAAGAGGCCGTGTGCCTCGCCTTGTTCGGCCTGTTCCTCGCCATCCGCATCGGCAACCCGGATCTGTGGCACCCGTACTACGGCGGCGAGAAGCCGATGGACTTCGCCTACCTCAACGCCGTGTTGCGTACGGTGGCGTTCCCACCGTACGACCCATGGTTCGCCGGAGGTCAGCTCAACTACTACTACTACGGCTTCGTGTTCGTCGGCGCGCTCATCGAGATGACGCGCATCGTCCCATGGGTGGCGTACAACCTCGCCATCCCGACGCTCGCGGCGCTGACCGGCCTCGGGGTGTTCGGGGTGGCTTTCAGCTGGTCGCGGGCGGCGCATCGGCGGCCGGCGACCGGGATCCGCGCCGGGGTGCTGGCGGCCGTGCTGGCCGTCGCCTCCGGCAACCTGTTCCAGGTGCCGTACATCGCCGAGAAGCTGGCCGAGGTCTCGGGCAGCGTGTTCGAGAGCGCGCTGCCCGGCGTGCAGACCCTGGTCCGGGCCGCCCAGGGCTGGGTGGCGGTGATGGCTGGCAAGGCCAGCCTGTCTGTGCAGACCGGCTGGTGGTACTGGAACGCGTCGCGCGCCATCCCCGAGCAGGGCGACGTCGCCCCGATCACCGAGTTCCCGTTCTTCACGTTCGTCTACGCCGACCTCCACGCCCACATGATGGCGCTGCCGATCACCGTCCTGGCACTCAGCGTCGCGCTGTCGTGGATCGTCCTCAGCGAGGACGATCGGCGCGGCTACAATTGGCCGTTCGAGCTCTGGGGATTGGGGCGCCTCCTCCTGGGCGCCCTGGCCATCGGGGCGCTGTGGCCGGCCAACACCTGGGATTTCCCGACGTACGGCCTCGTGGCGGCGGGCGCGCTGGCGGCCGGTCAGTGGCAGCGCCTCGGCGGGCCCGGTCGGTGGTGGCTGTTCCACGTGGGGCTGCGCGGCGGGTTGCTGCTCGGCTTGAGCCTGCTGTTCTTCGCGCCCTACCATCTGGCGTATGTGACGCCCTATGCCAGCTTCCGAGCGTGGGACTCGGTCAAGACCCCGCTGCAGGCCTACATCGTCGTGCACGGCATCTTCCTCTTCGCCATCACGACCTGGGTGCTCGCGCGGCTTGGCGGCGCGCTGCGCGACCCGGCTGAGCGGCCGGCCGTCCTGCGCGTGCTGGCGGTCGCCGGCGGCCTGACGGCGCTTGTGCTCGGTGCGCTTTACCTCTGGTCGGTCGGGGAGCTAGCCGGCAGCGAGTACCCGCCGTCGCCGTGGACGCCGCTGTTCGCCGGCGTGCTCCTGACGCTCGGCGTGGGCGTCCTGCTCCGGCCGCGCGCGGGCGCGCCCGAGCGGTTCGCGGCGTGGATCTACGTGCTGGGCATCCTCTTGACGCTGTTCGTCGAGTACGTCGTGCTCGACGGTGACATCGGGCGGATGAACACCGTGTTCAAGTTCTACATCCAGATCTGGGTGTTGTGGTCGGTCCTGGCGGCCGTGGCGGTGGCGTGGCTCGAGCCGTGGCGGCGGTGGAGCGCCCGGACGCCGGCTGCGATGGTGGCGCGGGCCTGGAGCGTCGTGTTCGCCGGGCTGGTGGCGTGCGGGCTGGTGTACACCGTGACGGCCGCCCGCGCGAAGATCGAGGATCGGTTCCCGGCCGCGTATGGGATGGACCCCGCGGAGCGCGAGGGCTACGAGGCCCGCAACTTCCGCCCCGCGCTGTCCGGGATGGCGTACCTCGACTACGCCCTGTACGACGACGACGGCCACCTGCTGCGCCTGAGCTACGATCGCGACGCCATCCGCTGGCTGCAGGACAACGTCGAGGGCACGCCGACCATCCTGGAAGGGTTCAGGGTGAAGGGCTACCGCTGGGGGTCGCGCTACAGCATCTACACCGGACTGCCGACCGTGATCGGCTGGGACTGGCATCAAAAGCAGCAGCGCAACGCCATCGGGCACTACGTGGTAGACGAGCGCACGGCCGATGTGGCGACGATCTACGACACGCCCGACGCCGCCACCGCCGCGGCGCTGCTCGACCAGTACCACGTGGCGTACGTGATCGTGGGCGAGATGGAGCGCGCGTTCTACGCGCCGGACGGCCTGGCCAAGTTTGACGCCATGGTCGCCGACGGCCACGCCGAGCTGGTCTACACCGGCGGCCCGCCCGACAACCCCGCGGTCAAGATCTACCGCCTGAATCGCGCGACCGCGGGGGCCGATACGCCATGAGCAGCGTCCTCTTCGCCACCTTCAAGTGGTGGTTCGTCGTGGGCCTCGTCGGCTGGGTCGCCGCCCCGCTGGCCTGGCGGCTGTTCCCCGGCCTGCCGGACCGCGGCCTGGCGTTCATCCGACCCCTCGGCCTTCTCGTCGCCGGCTACGTGTACTGGCTGCTGGGGATGGCAGGGATGGTGCCGAACTCGGCGGCCGGCGCGTGGTTCGTCGTGCTCGGGCTCGTGTTCGCCGGCGCGTGGATCGGCCAGCCGACGCGGTCCGAGGCGCTGGCGTGGCTGCGCGCGCGGCGGCGCCTGGTGCTGGGCTACGAGGCGCTGTTCCTCGTGGGGTTGGCCGGATGGGCCATCTACCGGTCGTACAGCCCGAACATCGAGACGTCCGGCGGCGAGAAGTACATGGAGATGGCGTTCATCAGCGGCGTGCTCGAGAGCCCGCAGCTGCCGCCGCTCGACCCGTGGATGAGCGGCCACACGATCAGCTACTACTACTTCGCGTACGTCATCGCGGCGCTGCTCATCCACCTCACGGGCATCGTGCGGTTCGAGGCGTTCAACCTGCTGGTGCCGTTGTCGCTCGGGCTCACGCTGTGCGGCGCGTTCGGCCTGGGCTACAACCTCGTCGCACTCAGCAAGGGGGCGACGCGTGCCGCGCGCCTCGTCGGCGGCGGCTTCACCGCGTTCCTGCTGCCGCTCGCCGGAAGCCTCGAAGGCGCGCTGGAGCTGGCGTACCTGCGCGGGTGGGGGTCGGCCGGCTGGTACAACTGGCTGGACGTGATGAACCTCACCATCGGCGGCGGAACATGCGCCGAGGAGCCGGGCTCGGGCTTCGGCGCCGGCGGCTGGGTGCCGACGCGCTTCATCTGGTGGTGGCGGGCCTCGCGCGTGATCCACGACGGCTGCGGCTACGTCATCAACGAGTTCCCGTTCTTCAGCTTCATGCTGGCCGACGCCCACCCGCACGTGCTCGCCCTGCCGTTCGCGCTGATGGTCCTCGGCCTGGCGCTGGCGGTGCTGGCGGGCGGCTGGGATCCGGGCAACGGCGAACGCCCGCTGTGGTCGCCGCGCTGGCTCGCGCTGCCGCTGCTGGTCGGCGCGCTCGGCTTCCTCAACACGTGGGACTTGCCGACGTACGGGTTCGTCGTCGTGGTGGCCTACGGCCTTCGCGCGCTTGGGCGGTCGGCGGCCGCCATCGACGTCGCCCCGACGCTCGAGAACCGGGCGCTCGCCGTGCTCGGCGCGCTCGGCGTGGCCGCGGTGGCGTGGCGCGGGTCGGCCGCCTTTCTCGAGATCGTCCGCCAGGTACCGCCCGACCAGCAACCGCTGGCGGCGCGGGCGCTGCTGGCCGGGGCGGTGACGCTCGCGGCGGTCGTGGCCGGCCGGACGGTCTGGGGCCAGGCCGCGGCCGGCTCGGGCCCGGCCCTGCGGGCCGTGGACACCGCGCGGTTCGCCATCTGGCTCGCAGCGCTGTCGATCCTGTTCTTCATCCCCTTCCACGTCGGCTTCCAGTCGCAGGTCTCGGGCATCGGGCTCGTCGACATCCGCACGCGCCTGCCGCACTGGCTCGTGCACTTCGGGCTGCTGTTCTTCCTCGGCGTCACGGCGATCGTGGCGCTGGCGCCGGACCTGCGCGCGGCGCTGCGCCGGCCAGGATCGCCGGCGCGGCCGATCCTCGTGGCCACCGCCGCGGCGATGGGGATCGCGACCTTCCTCGCGGCGTGGACGGCGCTGGTCCTCGTCGCCGTCATCGCCGCCGCCGTGGTCGTGCTGGTTGCCCGCATGCCATCGCACGGCGACGGTCCCGCCGATCCGACTGATCGGGCCGCCGACGCGGGCGGCGCACCGGACGCCGCGCCGCAAGCCGCGGACGATGCCGGCGAGGGGCCGACGGCGCCCCCGATCTCGCGCCATCGGGCCACCGTCGACGCGGCGCCCGCGTTTGCGCTCGTGTGCGTCGCGGTCGGGCTTCTCCTGCCGCTCGGCACCGAGTTCGTGTTCATCCGCGATCTCTTCAACAACCGCATGAACAGCGTGTTCAAGCTCTACTATCAGGGCTGGACGCTCTTGGCCGTCGGCGGTGGCTACGCCGCGTACGCGGTGTGGCGACGCTGGCGGCCCGCCGCGCGCTGGGGCTGGTCAGCGGTGGCGGCCGGCCTGGTCCTGGCGGCGCTCTACTATCCCGTTGCCGCCACCTACGATCGAACCAACCGGCTGACGGTCCGCGCGGATGGGGGGCCGGAGGACGGCCACTCGCTCGACGGCCTGCGCTGGTGGAAGGCTGTGCACCCCGAGGACCGCGAGGCCGTGGCATGGCTGACCGCCAACACGCCGCCCGGCACGGTGATCCTCGAGGCCTATGGCGGCGGCTATGCCCACAACGGGCGGATCTCGATGGCCACCGGTCGGCCGACGGTCATGGGTTGGGAGGGGCACGAGCACCAGTGGCGCGGGGTGCGCGACGAGATCGATCCGCGCAAGGCCGACGTCGACGCGATGTACAAGAGCCCCGACGGGACCGTCGTGCGCGACCTGCTGCGGCGCTACGGCGTCCGGTTCGTCGTGCTCGGTGAGACCGAGCGGGCGCAGTTCGGCCTGACGCCGGCCGACGAGCGGCGGTTCGAGGATCTGCTCGGCGCCCCGGTTTGGACCTCGTCTGGCGGCAAGGTCAAGGTGTTCGAGGTGGCCGATTGAGCCTGGTGAGCGGGGGATCACGGCGATGACCGGGTCGGGCCCGATGCGGCGGGCCGACGTCTCGATCGACGTGGTCGTGCTCGGGGGTCTCGTGGTCGCGGCGGCGCTCCTGCGCCTGGTGGACCTCGGCTGGATGCCGCTCGACCCCGGCGAGGGGGCCCGCGCCTTGCCCGCGTGGCGCGCGGCCCATGGCCTGCCGGTGGACCGGCTGCCCGACGCCCCGCTCTTGTTCCACCTCCAGCGGTGGGTGTTCGCGTTCGGGCCCGGGGGCGACGCGGCGGCGCGCCTGGTCCCCGCGCTGGCCGGCGTCGCCCTTGTCGGCGTGGCTGGCCTCTTGCGCCCGGCGCTCGGCGGGCCGGCGGCGCTGGCCGCGGCGGCGGGCTTCGCGCTCGACCCGCTCTGGCTGTTCGCGGGGCGCCAGGCGTCGCCCGCCACGCTCGCGGCGCTGGGCATTGTCGCGACGCTGGGCCTGTGGTTGAAAGGGGGACGGCTCGCCCGGCGCGGCGCGCCCATCGCGGCGGCTTTGACGTTGGCGGCCGGCGGTCTGGCGGTCACGGCCGCGGTCGCGGCCGCAGCCGTGTGGGGGTTGCGCCGGATCGCAGGCGGCGGGGCGCTTGCCCGGGGCGGCGCGGATGGCGAAGCGGGTCGGGATGGATGGCGCGCGGGCGTGGCCGTGTTCGCGCTGGCTTTTGGGCTGGCCACCACCGGCCTCTTCACCCGGCCCGATGGTCTGGGCGCATGGCTGGAGGGGGCGACCGCGTGGTCGAGGCCGTGGACCGCGGGGGGTGACGCGTGGCACGGGTTCGTGTTGCCCCTGGCGGTGTACGCCCCGCTCCTGGCGGTGTTCGGCGGCGTGGGCATCGTCCGCGCGCCGCGCCGCGCCGGTGGCGTCGGGCTGTTTGTGTTGATCTGGGCGATCCTGGCCCTCGCGATGGGCGTGGTCGCGGGCAGCCCGGATCGCCTCGCCGACGCGGCCATGCCGCTGACGCTCGGCGCGGCGCTCGCCCTGGCCGACCTCGCCGCGGCCCTGCGCCGGGGCTTCCGCTGGGGGGACGACGGGGTGACCGCCGCCATCCTCTTCCTGGCGGCCGGGTACGCGTGGGCGTATGCGACGGCGTTCAGCGGCGCCACCACGCCCGAGGACGGCGCCGGCCTGTGGCGGCGCGCGTGGCTGGCCGCGGTGCTGGCCGGCGCGCTCGCGTTCGTGTACCTCGTCGTGTGGGGCCGCGCGCTGGCGGTGCGGGTGGTCGGGCTCACGGCGGTGGTCGTGCTCGGAGGGATGGGTTGGGTCAACGGATCGCGCGTGAGCTACGCCGCGGGCCTTGACGTCCGCGAGCTGCTGCGCCCCGCGTACGTGGCCCCGCCGGCCGAGTGGCTGGCGCGCGATCTCGCCGGCGCGTCGCGCGCCGCCACCGGCGACGCCTTCGGCATGCCCACCGTGGTCGACCCGACGCTTGCGCCGGTGCTGGCCTGGCCGCTGCGCGAGCGCACCGCGCTGGCGTGGGCCACGGCGCCGGCCGCCGAGGGCGACGCCGCGGTCCTGGCGGTGGCGGCCGCGCCGTCGCCCTTTGGCGCCGGGGAGCCCCGGACGTACGCCGTGTCCGCCCACTGGACCCCGGCGTTCGCCGGCCGGCTGGGGTTCCTGCGGTGGTACCTCCAGCGGCGGCCGGCGGTGGCGGCCAACCCGGCCGCCGACGGCCCGGTCTTCCAGCGCGCCGTGTGGGAGGTCGTGCCCGCAGCGACCGGGCCGTGAGGCGGCGGTCGCCGCGGCGTGCGCGGCCCGGCCGTGCGCGCCGACCCGGTCTCAGCGTGCGCGGCGAGCGCCTGTAACGTACAATCGTCCACCCCAAGGATGGTCGCCCGGTGCCGGATCGCCGACGCCAACCTTCCGGTGCCCCTATGGAGCGAGGTAGCGCAATGATCGAGACAGCCGTGCCGGAGTCGGCGAACCTGGACCGCCCGGGCGGGCGGACGGTCGCCCTGGATTGGGAGAAGGTCGCCTGGGCGGCGATCGTGGTGCTGACGCTGGTCACCCGCCTGTACGACCTGGGCGACCGCGCGATGTCGCACGACGAGAGCCTGCACACGTATTACGCGTGGAAGCTCTATTTCGGACAGGGCTATCAGCACGACCCGATGATGCATGGCCCCCTCCTGTTCCATGCCACGGCCCTCAGCTACCTGCTCTTTGGGGTGAGCGACTTCACCGCGCGGCTGTTCGCCGTGGCGACCGGGCTCGGGCTCGTGCTCAGCCCGCTCCTGCTGCGCAAGTGGCTCGGACGGGTGGGCGCAGTGGCCACGGCCGTGATGCTGCTCGTCTCGCCGACCGTGATGTACTACTCGCGGTATATCCGCCACGACATCCAGGTCGAGCTGGCCACGGTGCTGATGTTCATCGGGTTCGTGCGCTTTGTCGACTCGCGCGCCAACCGCTGGATCGTGCTGGCGTTCACGGGGGCGGCCATCGGTGTCACGTCGGCCGAGATGTCGTACATCACCGGCTTCGTCCTGGTCCTCAGCATCCTCAGCGCGCTGCTGGCGGAGCGATTGTCGCAGCGCACCGCTAGCCTGGTGGCGGTGGTGGTGGCCGGTGCCGGGATCGGCCTCCTGGTCTTCGCCAGCCTCGCCGTCGAAGGCAACCTGGCCAGCTTCGCCGACTTCACGACCGGGACGCCCAAGTCGATCAAGCAGGTGAGCCTCCTGGCCAGCGGGCTGCTCATGGTGTTCGGGCTGCTCATGCTGCTCCTGGCGCGCTTCCGATCGCCCGCGCCGCCCGACGTCGCGGCACCTGACGGCGACGCCGGCGCGGACGACGGGGCGGGCGATGCGCGTGGCGGGCTTGTCCTGGCGGATCTCGTGGTCGGCAACTTGAGCCTCGTCCTCCTGGCCGTCGGGGCCCTGGCGCTCGCCGTGGGAGGCTATCTTGCCGCCGGCAACTGCGCGGCCGACGCGGCCGCGGGCGATCTCCAGCAACGCTGCCGTCTCGGAGCGGCCATCATCGCGGGTGGCGGCGTCGTGCTGGTGTACGGTCTTCTCGGGTGGCTGCTGGAAGGCTACCGCGATCGCGCGCTGGCGTCGGCCATCGCCCGGGCGCGCATCGAGGGGATCGTGGGCGGCGTGGTGGTGTTCGCCGTCATCTACGTGCTCCTGTTCACCACATTCTTCACCAACTGGGCCGGTTACATGGAGGGCCGCAGCGGCTTCCTGGCCTCGGTCAAATACTGGTGGGCGCAGCACGACGTCGTCCGCGGCGACCAGCCGTTCTACTACTACGCGCTCTTCGCGCCGATGTACGAGTACCTGCCGCTGGTGCTCAGCCTGGCCGCGGCCTGGCGGTACATCGGCCGCCCCGGCATCCGCGCGGCCCGCGGCAACGACGGCACGCCGGAGCACCCATCGGCGACGGCGGCGCTGTTCGTGCCGCTCCTCATGGCATGGGCGGCGGGCGTCTTCTGGATCTTCTCGTGGGCCGGCGAGAAGATGCCGTGGCTCCTCGTGCACCTGGTGGTGCCGATGGCCTTCCTGGCCGGCCGGTGGGTCGCCGACACGGTCGATGCCGTCGACTGGCCGCTGGCGCGCGTCAGCGGATGGAAGGTCGCCGCGCTGGCGGCCCTGGCCTACATCGCCGCGGGCTTCCTCGTCGTCCAGCTCCTCATGGCCGATTCGCCGGCGGGGCTCTCGCGCGCCGCGGTCGGCGGGCTTCTATTAGCCGCCATCGCGTGGGGCATCGTGGTGGTGGCGCGCGGTGCCCCGCGCCGGCAGGCGCAGGCCCTTGGCGCGCTGGCCCTGGCGGCCGTGCTCCTGGTGGCCAACACCCGCATCTCGCTCGTGGCCAACTTCGTCAACGACGAGGACGCCACCGAGTACATCGTCTATGCGCACGGCACGCCGGACGACAAGGACGTGTACGAGATGCTCAAGGACATGCAGGCGCGGCGCGGCGAGACGGTGCTCCGGATCGGCTACGACAACGAGGTGAGCTGGCCGTTCACGTGGTACTTCCGCGAGGACGACTGGCCGCAGACCCCGACCTACCTCGGCGAGACCCCGTCGAGCGCCCAGGCGCTCAACGACCTTGACGTCGTGATGGTCGGCTCGCCGAACTACGGCAAGTTCGAGCCTTACCTGCGCAAGGACTTCGCCAGCTACGAGTACCGCCGGATGTGGTGGCCCAACGAGGGCTACAAGGGCTTCTCGTTCACGCGCGAAGGCTGGGAGAAGCTGCGCGAGAACCTGTCCGACCCCAACCTGCGGCGCAACTGGCTGAACATCCTCCTCTATCGCAAGTATACCGAGGATCCGCGGTCCGACACGCCCAAGCCCAAGTCGATGTACGACTGGTACCACCACGCCAACATGAAGGTGTTCATCAAGCGCGACCTCATCGCCCAGATCTGGCCCAACGAGGCCGAGCGGCCGGCGGGGTTCAAGGATGCTCGCCCCGACGAGGCGCTCGAGTCCGTGGCCGCGTTGACCGTCCCCATCGACAAGGTCTTTGAGACCGACAGCGCCGGCCAGCCGCTCAAGGAGCCGAAGGGCGTGGCGCTGGATGCCGCGGGCAACCTCTACGTCGCCGACAGCGGCAACTTCCAGATCGTCGAGTTCAGCCCCGACGGCGTGGCGCTGGCGTCGTTTGGCACCGACGACCTCAAGGCGGCGACGGGCGACCAGTCGGGCGGGGCGGCGTTCCAGGCGAGCGCGTGGGGTGTGGCGGTTGGCCCCGACGGCGCCGTCTACGTGGCCGACACGTGGAACCACCGCGTCGTCAAGTACGTCGATGGCCGGCAGGCGCTGGCCTTCGGCACGTACGGCACGCCCGCGGACCCGACGCAGGATCTCGGACAGTTCTGGGGCCCGCGCGACATCGCCGTCGACGACCGGGGGCAGATCTACGTCACCGACACCGGCAACAAGCGCATCCAGGTGTTCGACGTCCAGGGCAAGCCGATCCGGGCCTACGGCGGCACGGGGCTGGCGCCCGGCCAGTTCAACGAGCCGACCTCCATCGCGTTCGACGCGGCGACCGGCGAGTTTTACGTCGCCGACCTGTGGAACCTGCGCGTCCAGGTCTTCGATCGCGACTTCAACTTCCTCCGCGAGTTCCCGGTCGACGGCTGGGACAGCCAGGACGCGCCCTTCAAGGCCTATCTGGCCGTCGCCGGGGACATCGTGGCGGTCACCGACCCCGCGGCCGCACGCGTCTGGCTCTTCGACCGCCAGGGCAAGCCGCTCGGGACGCTCGACCTGCCGATGGACGACCGGGGGCTCAAGGAGCCGATCGGCATCGAGATCGACGCGCAGGGCCGGATCTACGTGGCGAGCTCGGTCAGCGGCGTCGTCACGCGCTACCAGGCGCCGCAAGGGCTCGCGGTCGCTCCGGCGGGCTCGGATGGAGCGGCATCGCCCGCCACCGGCCCCACCGGCGACGCCGCGTCGGCCACCGGCGGCTCCGCCGAGGCCACGGCCGCGGGTGATGCCGCGGCGAGCGGCGCCGCCCTGCCGTCGCCCACAGCCACGGGCGGCGACGG